>JANRLH010000105.1:0-28321 GCA_033762795.1 Pseudanabaenaceae cyanobacterium bins.68 | reverse complement strand
CTCAGCCATGCCATCTTGGAGTAGTCCCAGGGCAGCGCCTGCCGCCACTGCAATCACCACTGGACGGTTGAGACTCCAGGTAACTAGCCAGATCAATAGCCAATTCGGCGCAATATGCATTAGAGTCATGCCCGGCAGCCTGAGGGGTAATGCTAAAGTGCAGATCACTAGAGCTACCAAGGCTCCGACCAGGCCTAGAATGTTATCTTGACGCATTACTGGGGCCAGACATAATTTTAACGTATTCAAGCTGACTCAAAGGCACTGAAAACTCAACAACTGCCTCTGGCGCTGGCTGCCGATTGAGGTTGATCGACCGAACTCGACCCACTGGAATTCCAGGTGGATAGAAACTACTGTAGGGGGATGTCACCACCAGATCTCCTGCCCTAATATTCACATCCCGCTCAAAGAAACTTAAACTGCCTAAACTCTGCTCTGCTCCCCTCAGCATACCCATATTTCTAGTTCGACTGATCATTACTCCTACTTGAGCATTAGGATCGCTGATCAGTAAAACTCGGCTGCTATTGCTGTGGAGATTGGTAATTCTTCCTACCAGTCCGCCTTCAGCTAAGACCACCGAACCATTTTTAACACCCTGGTTACTACCGCGATCAATCACCAACTGCTGCCACCAAGCACTGGCACTCCGCCCAATCACACTACTCCAAAGATAATTTTCTTGTCCTGATGCCGGATTTAGTTTCAAGAGTTTCCGTAACTGCTGATTTTGCTGTTCTAACTCTTTGAGCCGCATCTGAAACTCTAAAATTCGGGCATTCTCTGCTATCTCTGACCGCGAAGGGCCACCCTGAAATGGCTGAGCGATCGCTCGATAGATCTCGATCACAATCTCTGCCTGAGTCTGCTTTAACGTCCAAGCCACCCCGATCCCCAGGGTGACCAAGACCAACTGCAGACTATATCGTTCCCACCAGTTGCGAATTGACTGCATAAAACCTAGGGGACAAACTGCTGCTGATGTTCAAGCCAATCTTGCCCCAGCCTTAAAGTTAGGTCTGAATCTAGATCACCAGTAGCTTCTACTACTACCTCACCTATGCCTAAGCGATCGCGCAGTTGCTCAGCCACTCGAATATCCCCGCTTTGAGCTACAATTTGGGTCTTAGTCAGAGGCTCACTCCAAGCCTGTTCTGCCAACCTAGTGTCATTGTACCCCAGAGAACTGAGCATTTTGCTGGCGCGCAAGACCCCTTTGGTTTGCCTGAGACTATCTTGAATGGCAATGCGGACTGGTAACTGGTGATTGATCGCGCTTGAATTGGGCAAGCCAAAATAATCAGCCATCAATTTGGCAATTTTAGGCGGATCTACCAACCAATAACTCAACTCAAACTCACTGGTAGAACTAAAGCGCCCTGGTAGCATCAGCATTTTGGTGTTGGCTCGACCCACCTTAGCCGCAAAAGCTGCCACTGCCAACATTTCCTCAGTGGATAAATTGGTGTCAATATTATTTTTGAGTAATGCCAAAATCTGAGGAATTTTCACCACTGTTGCCAAATTTAGCTTCTGCTCTATCAGCGATCGCAGCAAAGTCTGTTGGCGTTGCACCCGACCAATATCTCCTAGATCGTCATGGCGAAAACGCATATACTGAATTGCCTTAGCCCCGTCCAGCACCTGTCTACCTTCAGCCAAGTTGATATACAAACGCTGGCTATCATCCTGATATTTCATTGCCCTGGGTACATAAATCTCCACCCCACCGAGGGCATCAATCAATTGCCCAAACCCGCCCACATTAACCCGCACATAGCGATCAATGGCGACATTGCCCAGCAAGGCACTGGTAGTTTTAGCCGAGAGCGCCGCTCCACCCACAAAATTAGCAGCATTGATTTTCTGTAGGCCAATTCCATCAATTTCCACCTGGCTATCACGGGGAATCGACAGCGCCACCAGCCGATCTAAGCTAGGGTCAAAGCGCAACAGGGTCATGCTGTCACTTTGCCCTTCCAAATTGCCTTCTACCTGGTTGAAGTGTTTACCCCGCGGCAGATCTGCCCCTCCAGGGAGGTCTGTAGTCAACACCACAGTCCCCAAGAGCAGGATGTTCACCGGACGAGATAGTACAGGGATGCCCAGGGAACTTAGGGAAATCGATGAAAAATCACTGTTGACAAAAGCCGTAGACTCCTCGCGACTCAATCCTCTGGTTTGTAAAGGTTTACTACTCAGTAGAACGCCCATTCCTGCCCCCAGCGCTGCCGAGACTGCCATCACTAAACCCATCACTATCATGGACTTGCGACTAAGCTTTGATTTAAGTTTGAAATTTTTAGCGATCGCTTTGAGCAAGTTTTGGTTACCTGGGTCAGACTTTGCCTTGGGAGGCCAGGTTTTAGGGGATTTAGTTGAAGCGCTTAGCTCTACAGAAGCATCTGTACCTGTGCTTTGAAGATTAGGGCGAGGGGTACATTCAGAGCCAAGCCATTGTTCTGTCTGATCTATTTTTTGATCTATTTTTTGACCGATTTTGCGTGCCTGAGCCCATTGCTGTGACCATGATTCAGTTACCACTAAGTAAATTCCCTCGCAAACTCCCTCACATCAGCAGACTAAGATGATTAGCCCACATAACTTAACAATACAGCTTAGAAATACTTGATGCAATACTAGAATTGGTTATCCTAAGTTCACCCGACACTATGAATTTTTCCCCCACCAGGGTATTGATTGTTGAAGATGATCCATTGATGCAGATGGGGTTAGAGCAGTCCCTGAGTAGCTACTCCCACCTCACTATTGTCGGCTGCGCCGAAGATGGGCTAACTGGCGTAAGTATGGCCTTGGGTAGCCTACCAGACGTGGTGATCATGGATATTGGGCTACCGCGCCTAGATGGTATTGCTGCCACTGCAAAAATCAAAGAGATGCAGCCCGAAATTAGAGTTTTAATCTTGACTTCTCACACTTCAGAAACTGAAATTGTGGCTTCCTTAGCCTGTGGTGCAGATGCCTATTGCGTCAAAGGGGCAAATATAGATCGCCTGGTGGCAGCGATCGCTACTGCCCAAGAAGGTGGCATTTACCTAGATCCCCAAGTGGCTAAACAGGTAATTCAGCAATTAAAACCGAGTAATTCCTACCTAGAACAGCACCCAGCCAACCAAGCCAAGCTCTCCCAGCGGGAGCTAGAAGTATTGAGGCTAATGGTTGAAGGCTACAGCAACCCAGAGATCGCTGCTCAACTTTACCTCAGCCCCAATACAATTAAGACCCATGTGCGCGGCATCATGAACAAACTTGCGGTAGATGATCGGGTACAAGTAGCAGTGGTTGCCTTGCGAACCGGTCTAGTCTAAAACCTAAGTCGCAACCAAATCAGGACTAGTAGGTTTCAACATGCCAGCGACCTTCTTTCTTCATCTGTTTTTCATAGGTTTTCCAGTCAACCCCATACTTGCCAGCCGTACCGACCATAAAGCCGTCAATGCCATCTTCCATCCCCTTCAGACCACACATATAAGTGTGGGTATTGGGCTTTTGCATCAACTCCCACAGTTCATCAGCATACTCAGCCATTCGGTTCTGGATATACATCTTTTCACCAGTGGCAGTTTTTTGTTCACGGCTGATCGCCAAATCGTAGCGGAAATTGCGCTTGTGTTTGTAGGCTAGCCACTCTAGCTCAGATTTGTATAAAATTGCCGAGTCGGTAGGTACGCCAAAAAATAGCCAGGCCAAGCCATTAAACTGATAATCGGCATGGGTTTCCTTAAACATCCGCCACAAAAAGGCGCGAAATGGGGCAATCCCTGTGCCAGTAGCAATCATGATCACAGTGGCGTTGGGGTCATCAGGTAACAGCATCTCCTTACCTACAGGGCCAGTAAGTCTAACTTCATCCCCAGGCTTGAGGTCATCAATGTAGTTGGAGCAAACCCCATAAACCATCTCTGAGGTTTCGGGGTGCTTATATTCCAAACGTTTCACACTCAAGGATATGGTCTTGTCATCGCCATCATCCCCATGACGGGTAGAAGCGATCGAGTAGAGCCGCAGCTTATGAGGCTTGCCGTTCTTATCGGTGCCAGGCGGAATTACACCAATACTTTGCCCCTCTAGATAGCGGAGATCACTACCAGAGATATCAAACTTGACATGGCGAGTGTCACCAGGTGCACCAGGGCGCACAATTACCTCATTAGAAATGCAATGGGCAACAAAAGGGTTGCTAGGACGATAGATATTCACAGGAATATCTTTTTTTTCCTTGGCTTCGCTGGCTGGGACGGTAGCATTTTCGGAAGTATTCACGGAATTTTCGGTGATTTGGTCGGGTGTAGTTTGTGTCATGAAATTCTTTGATCCCTATTTCAGCACTGCAGTTAGATCGCGGTTTCTAAGTTTACACAATCTTATAGTCTTATATTTATACATTTACCTAAGATAGATTGCACTGGAAGAATTTCTGTAGCTTGGGGTAAAGTAAACACCTGAACAATATTCCAACAATGTGTTAAGGCTTACTCATTTTTTTTTGGTTTGACGCTAGAATAAGCAAAATTTTTCACTAAACTTGTCTAGCCTATTGTAATGTAACTCTAAACTTAAGGTCTAAGCTCAAAGTTTAAACTTAAGGTCTAAACTCAGAGACAGCTAGTTAAACCAGTAAGTTTCAGTCATGACCATCATTAAATGGCTCAGTTAGTAGACCAGTTAAATGGGCTCTTAAATGGACTCTTAAATGGACTAAGTGAGCAAATTAAATGCACTAAGCAGATGAGTTAGCCAAATAGGTTACTTCAAATAGGTTACTTAAGGTCAGTGTTAAATTATTGTTAGTTTTCAGCTTTTAGAGAGGATTTTTCGTGACTATTTACGTGGGTAACTTGTCATATCAGGCAACTAAAGAAGATATCAATGAGATTTTTACTGAGTATGGCAAGGTAAAGCGAGTACAACTGCCAACTGATCGTGAAACAGGCAAGGTGCGCGGTTTTGCATTTGTCGATCTCGAAGAAGATGCCCAAGAGGATGCAGCCATTGAAGCACTGGACGGGGCTGAGTGGATGGGTAGAGAGCTAAAGGTAAATAAAGCCAAACCCAGGGAAGATCGAGGAGACGGTGGCGATCGCCGCCGCCAAAGCTATGGTCGTTAGGGGCGAACTTACCCGCTTTCCATCCACTATCTAATAATTTTTTGATAACTTCTCTTTTGGTAAATTCCTTATTGATTCCTTGCTGATTCCTTAGGTCTTTCCTATTATGCATTTGCAATACATTTACTATGGATTTGCTATGGATTTGCTACAAATCTGTCATACAGACTGCCATAGAATTGCTACAGAATTGCTACAGAGCTTCTACAGAACTGCCATAGAAATTAGTGAGAAAATCAGCAGTAACCCTAGTAACTCTGGGCACTACACGACTGAAATATGGGCTGAAGTATGGGCTAAAGGATAGGCTGAAGGATGATTGGGGGCTTTGCCCCCTGTATCAATTTTAAGGATGAGGTTTAAGGATGAGTTTCAAGTTCTGAACTTGCGCAGATCATCCTGAGACTATGTAATGCCCTAGTAATGCCCTAGATCTAGCTATAGGTTTCTAGCAAGCAAGCGCCGTAGATCCAAAACCCGCATCTAAAATATTGGGGAACGCCAATCTTGGCAGTGCCTTACAGGTAAAGGTTACCCATAAGGTTGAATTTCAAAATTTAGCCCTAGAGCGCACCAGCCTGGGCTAACCCCAAGATCATACCTGCCCCCAGCAAATGGCCGAAGCTAGTAGTAGCTAGCAGTTCGGCAATGCCAAAGCCAGTAAATAGCCCTGGAAGTTGAATGGGGAGTGCTGCTCCTACTCCTTTTTCCTGGATAGCATATCGACCAATCACGATCGCAAATAGGTTGCACAAAATCATTACTAGGGCTACATTGCCTGACCAAGTGGGGGTAATCGGTGCGATCGCGGCAAGAGCAACAATAACTGGGTGACTGAGCATAGGTAGTTGCATAGGTAATTCAAGAATTGATTAATAGGAATTAAATTATTTTGCATATTAATCCTTGTGAGTAATTGCAACTGCTATCCCTCAATTAAAATTGATAAAAATTAGTATTTTGAAATCTGCTGGATTTTGGTGATCAGTAGCTGTTGATTATTTAGGGTCTGAAGTGACGAAAAAAGTTTTCCCACAACTAAAAATCTGGCAAATTTCATTTAAGCTAGTTACGGCTCTCGTCTTGGGCATTCACCCCTAGTGACTGGGTAGATTAAAATTTGGAGGAGTAATGTTGTGACAAAGTTAAGTGCGATCGCTAGCATTAGTGCCAGGGAAATCCTAGACTCTCGTGGTAGACCCACCATTGAGGCGGAAGTACATCTAAGTGGTGGGGCGATCGGCGGCGCTCAAGTACCAAGCGGAGCATCTACTGGTAGCTTTGAAGCGATTGAATTGCGCGATCAGGATCCAAGTCGCTACGGTGGCAAGGGTGTACTGCAAGCAGTAGCAAATGTCGAGCAGCAAATCGCGAATGTGCTGGTGGGCGTTGATGCCTTGGATCAGCAACTATGCGATCGCACTATGATTGCCTTAGACGGCACAGAAAATAAGTCTAGGCTGGGTGCTAATGCAATTCTGGCAGTCTCTCTGGCAGTAGCCAAGGCTGCGGCTATTCATGCTGATCTTCCCCTCTATCGTTACCTGGGTGGAGCACTGGCTAATGTATTGCCTATCCCGTTGATGAATGTAATTAACGGCGGTTCCCACGCTGATAATAACGTGGATATTCAAGAATTTATGATCGTGCCGATTGGTGCACCTAGCTTTAAGGAAGGGCTACGCTACGGAGCCGAGGTATTTGCCGCCCTTAGAAAAGTACTCCATGAGCGAAAACTATCCACTGGGGTAGGTGATGAAGGCGGTTTTGCTCCCGATCTAGAATCTAACCAGGCGGCTTTAGAATTGCTGGTGCTGGCGATCGAGCAAGCAGGCTACAAACCAGGAGAGCAGATTGCCCTAGCGCTGGATGTGGCTGCCAACGAGCTGTTTGACCAAGGAAAGTATATGTTCGATGGCAAAGCTCACAGCGCGGCGGAAGCGATCGCTTACTATCAAAAGCTAGCCTCACTCTATCCAATTATTTCCATTGAAGATGGTCTCCAGGAAGAGGACTGGGCTAATTGGCAAGTACTCACCCAGCAAATGCCTGGAGTGCAACTAGTAGGCGATGACCTATTTGTTACTAACCAAACTAGACTATCAAGGGGGATTAAGCAAAAATGTGCCAATGCAATTTTAATTAAGTTAAACCAAATTGGCAGCCTAACTGAAACCTTGGAAACTATCCAGATGGGCGCACGCCATGGCTATCATTCAGTCATCAGCCACCGCTCAGGCGAAACTGAAGACACCACCATTGCTGATTTGGCGGTAGCTACTAGCGCAGGACAAATTAAAACCGGTTCTCTTTGTCGCAGCGAGCGAGTTGCCAAGTATAATCGCTTACTCAGAATTGAAGCAGAACTTGGTAAGGCGGCGGTCTATGGCGGCAATCTAGCTATCTTTAACCCATAAATTTATCCCCAACTATGACAGTCCCAATTGGCATTCTAGGTGGCAGTGGCCTATACAAAATGGAAGCTCTCCAAGCAGTTGAAGAAGTCAAAATTGATACTCCCTTTGGTCAGACTTCAGATGCTTTGATTCTAGGCAAGCTAGGAGAAACCCCAGTTGTATTCCTGGCTAGGCATGGTCGCAGCCACCATCTCCTGCCCGGCGAAGTTCCCTACCGAGCCAATATCTATGCTCTGAAGACTCTAGGGGTAAAGTACATCCTCTCGGCTTCGGCGGTGGGTTCGCTCCAGGCTCAAGCACGTCCCCTAGACATTGTGATTCCTGATCAATTTATTGATCGCACCCAAAGCCGAGCAGCCAGTTTTTTTGGTGAAGGCATTGTTGCCCATGTCAGTTTTGGTGAGCCTATCTGTGCTGCCCTTGCCCAAACCCTTTATTTGGCTGCCCAGGGGGTTGATCTAGGCGATAGCCAAGTGCATCAGGGGGGCACCTATGTGTGCATGGAAGGGCCTGCTTTTTCCACCAAGGCCGAGTCTCACCTCTACCGTAGCTGGGGGGCGACTGTGATCGGTATGACTAATCTCACCGAGGCGAAGCTGGCGCGGGAGGCAGAGATTGCCTATGCCACCCTTGCTTTGGTCACTGATTATGACTGTTGGCACGAAGGTCATGATAGTGTCACCGTAGAAATGGTAGTAGAAAACCTGCACCGTAATGCGGTCAACGCCCAGCGAATTATTCTGGCTACCGTAGCCCACCTAGCTGTGCAGCCACCAATTTCTAGCGCCCATCATGCACTTCGGACTGCCCTACTCACTGACCTAGAACAAGCACCACCTGGGACTTTGACTAAACTTCAGGCAATTTTGGCGAAATATCACAAAACTTAAGCGATCGCGATCTTGATAGATCAAGCCAAATTCTTAAGCAATGTTTTAGAATTAGGGAGTTAGGGCAATAACATCCATAGCTTGATTTGGCCTCAGGATCACTTAGATCAGAACTTGGGCAAGGACTACTTAATTCAAACGATTGGCAGGTCATCACCTCTGAACGATAGGCTTTAGTGTGTCAGTCCCGAAATCTTATGTAACAGCCAGAGTGAGCGATCGCACAGTCAACCCATGGCCGATTATGGCGGCAGCGTGAGCCCCAGCTAATCTCCCAAGGCAGATATTTACCGAGACTTGATAACCCAATGACCATCATTTTCCCTAGATCTAACGCTAATAGCTCAGACAAAGAAATCAGAGACAAAAAGAAACGACCTCAAGTTATTGCCGAGCAAACCATTTCCCAAATAATTCGCGATCGCCTGATTGCTGCTGGAGATCCTTTTTTTGCCAACGACTGCATCGCTCAACATATCAGTGATGAAGAACGGGAAGCACTTAAAGTCGAGATTCAACTGAAGGTACAAAGTCTATTGGATTCCATGGTGATCGATACCACCAACGACCATAACACCCGCGAAAGCGCCCATCGAGTCGCCAAGATGTATGTGGACGAAGTGTTTAAGGGGCGCTACCACCCCATGCCCAAAATCACTGATTTTCCCAATGCCAAAGAGCTAGACGAGATCTACTCCCTTGGGCCGATCACGGTCAGATCAGCTTGCTCTCACCACTTTGTGCCAATTATTGGCCAAGCCTGGGTCGGAATTTTACCCAGCGATCGCGTGATTGGCATCTCCAAATTTAATCGCCTAGTAGATTGGGTCTTAAGCCGCCCCCACATTCAAGAGGAAGCTGCCGTGATGGTAGCCGACAAAATTGAAGAATTAATCAAGCCTAAAGGACTGGCTTTTGTGATCAAGGCTCAGCATATGTGCATGAGTTGGCGCGGGGTTAAGGAACCAGATACCAAAATGACTAATTCCATTGTTCGAGGTAGTTTTAGGACTGATCCACATCTGAAAAAAGAATTCTTTGATCTAATTCGTGGTCAAGGTTTCCATGATTAAAATATCCTCTTACCTTAGCTGGGTTCAATCACTCAAATTTTTGCTAATTAATGCTTTAGGTGGCGCTCTGGCTCTAGCACTGGTAGCTTTGTTAATTGCTGCGCCTGCGGCTGCTAGCCTCAAAGATGATCACTACGATGGCAACATCTTTGCCCTCTATGGTGGTAATGGCTCAATTGTTCCCCCTAGGGTAACGATCAGTCAATCTTGGCAGCTAAAGCGACCAGCCCTCTTGGTTTTCTATGCGGATGATAGTGCCGACTGTAAATTATTCTCGCCTATACTCAATGATGTTCAAGCCTTCTATGGCAAAAGCGTTAGCATTATTCCTATCCCGATAGACAGCCTCAACCTAGCTGAATCCCAGCCAACCAACCAGCAGCCAGAATTTTACTATCGGGGCTACATTCCCCAAACGGTGATAGTAGATCCCCAAGGTCAGATTCAGTTTGATCAAATTGGTCAATCCACCTTTGCCCAGATCGACCAGGCGCTGCAGGAAAAATTGGGGATTAGTCCAGTGGTTAGCCCCAGGTTGAAGGCCAGAGACCTAAACCTTAAGCAATTCAACGAAATTAACCCTTAATTACCCTGATACAATCAGAGCAGATTTTACTGCTGCCCCTACTATGCCGAGAACTCAACGCAACGATAACTTTGTTGACCAAACCTTTACGGTGATTGCTGACACCATTCTCAAGTTTTTCCCAGCTAGCCAGAGAGAGAAGGAAGCCTTTGCCTACTACCGTGATGGCATGTCTGCTCAAGGAGATGGAGAATATGCCGAAGCTTTAGGTAACTACGAGGAAGCCCTCAAACTAGAGGAAAATGCTTACGATCGCAGCTATATTCTCTACAACATGGGGCTAATCCATGCCAGCAATGGCGATCATGATCTAGCCCTAGAGTACTATACCCAGGCAGTTGATTTGAACCCGCGCCTTCCCCAAGCTTTGAACAACATTGCGGTAATTTTGCACTTTAAGGGCGAACACGCTGACACTCCAGAGCAAGCCGAAGAATTTTATAGTGCGGCGGCTGAGCATTGGGTGAGGGCAGTGCGGATTGCTCCCAACAATTATATCGAAGCCCAGAATTGGTTAAAAACTACGGGTAGAGCCGATATCAACGCATTTTTCTAAAAATTATTATGACTCTCATCGATCAGGCTGAAGTAGAACACATTGCCCATCTCGCCCGACTGCAGCTTGCGGCGGAGGAAAAGGCTAATCTCACTAGCCAGCTAGACCGCATCTTCGACTATTTCCAACAACTCAATCAATTAGATCCTGAGTTAGTGGATGTGATGCCAACCACTAGGGCAATTCCTACAGTGAATGTCACTCGTCCCGACCTGGCTGAGCCATTTCCTGACCGCGAGCAACTTTTGGATGGTGCTCCCCACCGCCAAGAAGATTTTTTTCAAGTGCCACAAATAATGACATAATTAAACAAATCTTTACAATTTCTTACAAAGTTATGGAAATTCCCCCCCAGGAACTGAATACTGGTTTAGAAACCAACTCAGTAGCCTCAGATCAGACTACAGTTCCTGATCATCGTGCCGACCATTGCTATGAATGTGGGGTATGCGGGTATATCTACGAACCGGCCCTGGGTGAGCCTAAGAGCCGTATTCCTGAAGGGACAGCTTTTGTGGATTTGCCGCAAAATTGGCGCTGCCCAGTCTGTACTAGCAAGAAGTCTAAATTTGCCGACATTGGCTTATCCAATAAGCCTTCTGGCTTCGCTGAAAATCTGGGCTATGGCCTGGGTGTGAATACCCTTACCCCAGGGCAGAAAAACCTCCTAATTTTTGGCGGATTGGCTCTCGGGTTCATCTTTTTTATTAGCTTTTACGCTGTAGATTAGCTGTACACTGAACAACCGCAAATAATAATCTAAAACAATAACTTAACTCTAGTGAATCAACTATCGGATATGAGCGGCTTAGATCAATTAGGCAAAAATATCAGACAAAAACAGTTTTGCTCCCTGCTCAATAAAACTTTTAAGCTATTCGCCTATCAAAGCTATAAAATCCTCGTGCTTTTAGTAGCGATCGCTAGTTTAATTGGTTTTCCCCATTCAACCTGGGCAGCTACAAATTATCAGTGGCAAACAACGCAACTGCCTACCAAAGCTAACCTGCTCGACTTAGATTTTAGTGACTCTGATCATGGTTGGTTAGTAGGCACTGATAGCACTTTACTGGAAACTAGCGATCGCGGTCTCACTTGGCAGCCCCGCGTACTGGATCTAGGGGATGGGGTCTATCGGTTTGTAGGAGTGAGCTTTAGAAATCAAGAAGGTTGGGTAGTCGGCAAACCAGCCCTCTTACTCCACACCGAAGATGGCGGCAAAAACTGGAATAGGATTGGCTTGAGTAGCAAGTTACCTGGAGATCCATTTTTGATCCAAGCTTTAGGAGAGCATAGTGCCGAAATGGCTACTGATATTGGTGCGATCTACCGTACCGATGATGATGGTCGCAACTGGCGTGCCCTGGTGAAAGAAGCCGTAGGCAATACCCGTAACCTCTACCGCGCCCCTGATGGCAGATACATTGCCGTTTCTGCTAAAGGAAACTTCTATTCCACCTGGTCACCTGGGGATGTTGCCTGGAAACAACACAACCGCAATAGTTCGCGACGAGTGCAAAACATGGGCTACACTCCTGATGGCAGAGCTTGGATGTTGAACCGCGGTGGGCAGCTCCAGTTCACTAAGTCTACGGACTTAGAACAGTGGGAGAGAGCCCAATCGCCCAAGGCAGCCGCTGGCATTGGATTGCTGGACTTGGTGTTCCAAGATCAGGAAAATGTCTGGCTCACTGGCGGTAGCTCGCGCCTGTTTCATAGCAAAGATGGGGGCAAGACCTGGGAACGGGAACAATCTTTGAAGAACGTGGGAGCTAATTTTTACCAGGTTTATTTCCGCGATCGCGAAACTGGCTTTATCCTGGGGCAAGAAGGTACCCTTTTGCGCTACGTGCCCTTAAGTTAATCATCAGTTAGATTATTGGATTGCCAGAGCAAAGTGCTTGCCTTTGCCACCAGGAGCTCTGATCCTTCCAGCAGCAGTAAGTACTGGCCGCGCTTTAGACACTTACGACAGGCGATCGACACACTGCTTTTGAAAAATACTCCATAAAAGAAGCCCAACACTGCTCCAAGGATACTGCCAAAGATCAAACCCAGCCCAATCCAAATCATCAAACCTTGAAAGTGGTTTAGCTGGCTAGACATTGCCCTAGCAAGCAAGGGGCGCCACTGATCCACCTGCCAGACTACCGCAGCACAGGTAGATAGTAAAATTGCCACAACTGCTGATGTTCTGAAGGCACAAGACTGGGCAATTCGCTTAGGCTCAATCAAGCCTACATGCTCTGGGCTACTATAACCTTTGCCTACAAGCGCTAAATTTTGCGGGGGAATACCTTGGTGCCACAAAAACTGATAGGCTGCAAAAGCAGCATCCTGATCAGGCAGTACCACAATCATCAAGCGTGGGTTTTTAGTTTGGGTTAAAGTCACGATCGCGATGGGAGAGGATATTGAATATTCTACAAAACCAGCCCCGTTAAGATAGAGCTTGGCTACACATAAATTTATTCATGGGCATAATCACTAAACGCAGTACCAAAAAGCGACGGGCTAGCGAAATTTTAACTAGGCTGAAACAACTTTACCCTGAAGCCCCCTGCACTCTAGACTATGATAGTCCAGTACAACTGCTAGTGGCTGTGATCTTATCGGCACAGTGTACGGATGAACGAGTAAACTTGGTTACCAAAGAGCTTTTTCATCGCTTCCCTGATGCTGCCAGTTTAGCTCAAGCCGATCTGACCGAACTCACTGAGCTAGTACGTTCAACGGGCTTCTATCGCAATAAAGCCAAAAATATTAAGGCGACTTGTGAAATTTTGGTTCAAAAATACGGCGGCGAAGTGCCTCAAACCATGGCAGAGCTTGTGCAACTTCCTGGTGCTGCCCGCAAAACCGCCAATGTTGTGCTTGCCCATGCCTTTGGCATTAATGCTGGGGTTACTGTCGATACCCATGTCAAACGGTTAGCTAATCGCCTAGACTTGACTAAAAGTGATCAGCCACTCCAAATTGAGCGAGATTTAATGGCACTTCTACCCCAGGCAGAATGGGAAAACTGGTCTATTCGCCTGATCTATCATGGCAGGGCGATCTGTAATGCCCGCAAGCCCGCTTGTCACCACTGTGCCCTAGCTGATCTATGTCCTCAAGTTTGAGCCCAGGGCTGATTGTCCTATTGGGGGTAACCGCCTCTGGCAAAACCAATCTCGCTGTTCAACTAGCTCAAAACCTGGGGCTGCCAATCTTATCTGCCGATTCTCGCCAGGTCTACCGAGGCATGGACATTGGTACTGCTAAACCCAGCTTAGCTGAGCGATCGCAAGTAGCTCACTACTTAATCGACCTAGTGGATCTAAACTCCAGCTTTAGCTTAGCTGAATATCAAATGGCTGCGCAAAATTTGATTCAGCAGTTTCACACTCAAGGAATCACCCCAATGTTAGTAGGGGGTACTGGTATGTACATCAAGGCGATTTTACATGGCATGAAAATACCTCAGGTAGCCGCTCAACCAGAACTCAGACGTCAGCTAGAATCTTTGGGGCAAAGACACTGCCATCAACTGCTTACCCAAGTTGACCCTGCCACCAATATTCATCAACATGATCAAGTGAGGACGATCAGAGCCTTAGAGATATTTTTGGTAACTGGTACACCACCTAGCGCCCTGCAGCAGGAACATCCGCCAGACTATCCCATCTTACAGATTGGGCTAGAAACCCCCACCAATCATCGAGATTTAATTAGCGATCGCTTAGTACAGATGCTCAAACAGGGCTGGTTATCAGAAATACAAGCTTTGCAACAGCAGTATGGAGCCGATCATCCCTTGCTGAAAACCCTGGGCTATGGTGAAATGTCAGCCTATCTGGCAAACCAAATTAGCCTAGGGCAAGCTCAGCAAGCCACTATCACCCACACCTTACAGTTTGCCAAACGGCAGCGCACTTGGTTTCGCAACACGGGTAGCCAGAGATACCAGATTCATTGGTGCGATCGCACCGTTTCGATTTCGTCTCTACTTGATTTGATCCATAATCGAGAAAATTGGCAAGTACATCCCCACAATAATTGAACCAACCATTCCCCCTAAAAATAGAATCATTAAAGGCTCCATCAAACTAGTTAAAGCCTTAACTGCCTCTTCTACCTCATTTTCGTAAAAGTCTGCTACTTTCATCAACATCCGATCCAACTCTCCAGTTTCCTCACCAATCGAGATCATCTGGATTGCCATGGAGGGGAACACTTCAGTTCTTTCTAAAGCAGGAGAAATTTGACCGCCCTCCCGTACCGCTTGCCGTGCTGCATCGAGAGCATTGCAGATCACCTGATTGCCAGAAGTATCACCTGTAATTTCTAAAGCCGACAAAATTGGTACTCCTGCGCGGGATAGGGAGCCAAAAGTGCGCGAAAACCTGGCTACGGCGGTCTTTTGCACCAACTCACCAAATAGGGGCAGTTTCAAAAACACCCCATCCATGTAGAGCTTGCCAGCCGGAGTCTTATACCACCAACGGTAGACTACGACAAATACTGCCGCACCTACTGGAATTAGCAGCACCTGCGGACTATTGAGAAAATTACTGATATTGACCAGAATTTGGGTAAACACTGGCAACTCTCCACCCAATTGCTTAAATACACCCGAAAACACTGGAATAATAAACTTACACATGCCCACGAAAATAGCCAGGGCAATAAAAGTTACCACCGCAGGATAGGTCATGGCTGACTTGATCTGGTTATTCAATCGGGCTGAATCTTCCAAGAGGGTAGCCAATCGAGATAGCACATCATCTAGCACACCACCCGCCTCTCCTGCCTGCACCATAGCACAGTAGAGTTTGTCAAATACAGCGGGATGCTTGCGCAGGGCATCAGAAAAGTTAGTTCCTTGCTGCACATCATCTAGCACCTCAGTCAGGGCTAGCTTTAGCTTTTTGTTAGTGCATTGATCAGTCATAATCCCCAGACCGCGCACCATAGAGACACCTGCATTCACCAGGGTAGCTAGCTGACGGGAAAACAGAGCTAGGTCTTTCACTGAAACACTCTGTAGCGCTAGTTGAAATTTCTGGAGATCAAATCCTCCAGCTACTTCCTTAATTTCAATTACAGTGAAACCCTTTTGTCTCCAGGTATCTCTAGCTTCTTTCACCGATTCGGCAGTCATGATCTGTTTAATATCCTTACCGGTGGCATCCTTCAAATTGCCTCTAAATCTGGGCATAATTTCACCTCGTGTATAAGTTTCTGGCAGCAAATATAGCAGATCTAATCATTAGCCACTGATGGAGCGGGATTTAATTTGGTCTTTTGCGGTGCTGGGGTCGTAGGTAGCTTTTTTCTTAGCGACCGAAGGTGGGTTAGGACCAACAATTCGATGCAACTCTTCGGGGCGGGTAGTCTTGGCAACCGCCTGCTCAAAGCTGATTTCTGCATCTAGGTATAGGGCAGCCAGCACTGACTCCAGAGTTTGCATCCCCTCTTTGCCACCCGTTTGAATAAAACCATACATTTGGGCGGTTTTACCTTCACGGATTAAGTTAGAAATTGCTGGGGTCACGATCATAATTTCCTGCGCCATTACTCGGCCAAACTGACCTGGCTTAGGATTAACTCGTGGGATCAAGGTTTGACTCAACACAGCACGGAGAGAATTAGATAGCTGTACCCGAATTTGTCCCTGCTGCTCTGGTGGGAATACATCCACAATGCGGTCTACGGTCTGAGCCGCAGAGCTAGTGTGCAGAGTGCCAAATACCAAATGCCCGGTCTCAGAAGCAGTCACGGCAAGCTGAATGGTTTCTAGATCTCGCATTTCTCCTACTAGGATGACATCGGGATCTTCTCTGAGCGCTGCTCTTAGGGCATTGGCAAAACTGCGGGTATCCTCGCCAATCTGGCGTTGGTGAATCACGCTCTTAACCGGCTCGTACACAAATTCAATTGGATCTTCTACGGTTAGAATGTGTTCTGACCTAGTTTTGTTGATTGTTTGGATCATGGCGGCTAGGGTAGTGCTTTTGCCAGAGCCGGTAGGGCCAGTCACAAGCACTAGACCCCTGGGTAGCTCTGCCAGTTCTCGCACTACAGGGGGCAATTTTAGGTCGTCCATGTCGGGAATCTTGGAAGACAAAGCCCGTAAGCAAGCAGCTACCGTCCCTTTATCTTTATAAACATTCACCCGAAACCGAGCTAAACCCTTTACCCCGTAAGAGCAATCCAGTTCCCAGTTCTGTTCAAAGTTTTTGCGCTGATTGCCGTTGAGCATGGCATAGATCAGGCGTTGAGATTCTTCAGGGGTGAGCGGGTCGCGCTCGGTGGGGGTCAGGTGACCGTTAATCCGAATATAGGGGGGCAGACCGGCAGAGATGTGAATGTCTGAACCCTTACGCTCAACCACTTCTTCCATCAGGTCTTCAATGATGTAATCTAGTACCATATTTTTAATTTTTTTGAGTTCTAAAATTCTCTAGGGGTGGTGCAGTAGGGGCATTCGGTCATTTCGGGCTTGAGAATAGCACCGCAATTGGTGCATTCCAGGCTGGTCTTCCGCTTGGCGCGCTCTTCTGCTTCTCTACCTTTGTCGGTGTAAACGACTCGCAAGACTTCTTCGAGCGTAGTATAACCCTGTCTGACCAGATCAAAGCTGTAGGCCATTAAAGTTTTCATGCCTTCCTGGACGGCAATTTCCTTCACCATATCGGTGGTGGCTCCTTTGTTGATCGCAGTCTGGAGGCGCTCACTCATCTTCATGATTTCGTAGCAACCGACTCGACCTTTGTAGCCGGCTCCGCCACATTTTTTACAGATCGGTTGATTGGCTTCGCGTCTGGCGATTACTTCCTGGGGGCTGAACTTGTTGGCGCGATAAAAAGTGGACTCTAGGTCGCTAGAGGGTAGGCCAAAGTCTTGGATTTCCTTGGGGGTAGGCTGGTAGGGAATTCGGCATTCAGTACAGACTCGCCGCAGCAGTCTTTGGGCTAATACACCGATTAAAGCGGTACTAGTCATAAATGGCTCTACTCCCATTTCTTCTAGGCGAGCGATCGCTCCTGGAGCATCGTTAGTATGTAGAGTGGTTAAAACTAAGTGACCGGTGAGAGCAGCTTCGATTGCTGTTTTAGCGGTTTCTTGATCTCGAGTTTCCCCTACCAGAATAACATCGGGGTCTTGGCGCAAAAATGCCCGCAAGATACTGGCAAAATTCATGCCCTTTTCGCGGATCACCTGGCATTGGGTAAGTCCAGGTAGGTTATATTCCACTGGATCTTCAGCCGTGCTGATATTGATGCCTGGATCATTACATTCCGACAGCAAAGAGTAGAGAGTAGTGGTTTTGCCTGAGCCAGTGGGGCCGGTCACCAGGATGAGGCCGTAGGGACGGCGCGCCATGTCTTGCATGGTCTTGAGGCTTTCTGGATCGGTAATTAGTTTGTCTAGGCCCAATTGAGTATTGGAGTTGTCTAGAATCCGCAGTACGATCTTCTCGCCATTTTGGGTGGGGCAAGTATTAACCCGAAAGTCTACCCGCCGCCCCTGAAACATGCGCTTGAGTTTGCCATCTTGGGGCTGGCGTTTTTCGGCAATGTTAAGGTTGGAAATGATTTTGAAGCGGGAAATCACGGCATTAATAATACTTTTGGGCAGACGGCGTTTTTCGCTCAAGAAGAATTCTTCTCTCAGGACACCATCTTTACGGAAGCGAATCCGTAACTCCCGTTCTTGAGGTTCGATGTGAATGTCGGAGACTCCTTCTTTGAGAGCTTTGGCGAGGATTTTATCTACCAGGCTAATGATTGGGGCAGAGTTTTCGCCCACAGCAGATTCACTGAGGTCTTCGCCATCGTCTACCACATCTGCCATGTCCTGGTCACTGAAGACGTTATCCCCTACCACCAGGGCTTCATCCGTAAGACCACCAGCATCAGCTTTGGTTTGGCTAGTTTTAATCTGATGCTCGCGAATTTCCGCCATAAGCAGGTCAAAATCTTCGCGGGTGATTACTCGCCGTTGCACAGTTAGGCTTTGTCTTCTGGCATGGGAGTCAATTTCGCTCTTGGCTGTATAACTTTCAGGATGTACCATGCCTACGATCAGAAACTCCTCTTCGGAGCGAAATAGAGGGAGCATAGCTTGGCTAGTACAGGTCTTGATCGGCAATACTTCTTTGTCGATCATGTTCGAGATGGCTTCGATATTGAAAAACTGAGGCTCACGGCTAGGGTCGGTAGAGTCAATGCCGTAGGCGATCTTCAGTTCTAAAAGTTGGAGGCGTTTATATTCCCGTTGCAGGACTACGGGCATTTCTTTGCCAGTGTGGTTGACTAGGGCTTGAAGTAGGGAGATATCTTGCTCTTGGCTCTGTTTGAATGCCTCTTCAAACTGCTCGGCAGTCGCATATCCGTTATTCACTAGCTTAGTGGCAAAGGGGGTGGAAGCTCGCCTAATTGCCAGGTCTTTAACTACTTTTTTGGGTTCTAGTCCGTAGAGATCTGTGACATTCATGGGATTTGCGCTAGGGGTATGGGTGGCAATCGAATCAAACCTTACGCTTGTATTTTAGTCTTACTGGGGAATTGACTGGAAGATTTTTGTGGTTTGAGTATGCTAGATTCCCGAAACAGGGTTAAAGGTAGTATGGAATTGTAGTTGTATTGAGGTGAGTGCGGTGGTGAGACAAGTTAGCTTTGGGCTGCTGTGGTTGAGTTTTGGTATTTATGCCTTTGGTTTTGCCCCACCAGAGGCAGGAAATACTAGCGAGTTAATTCAGGACTTGATTGCGGGTAAATGGCAGCAGATCAATCCGGTGGTGGTAGCTTTGTTTAATCTGATGGGGGTACTGCCAGCTATGTACGCAGCGATCTTGTTTGCGGATGGCAAAGGGCAGAAGGTGCCTGCCAGTTGGTTTGTGTTGCTATCTTTTGGGATTGGCGCTTTTGGATTGCTGCCCTATTTTGCCCTGCGACAACCTAATCCGACTTTTGATGGCACAAAAAATTTTTGGATCAGGTTTTGGGATTCGCGTTTGACTGGGCTAGGATTGACAGCGATCGCGATTACCTTGCTGATTTATGGTTTAAAGACGGGAGACTTTGGCGCAAATTGGGCAGATTATGTGGTGCAGTTTCGCACCAACCGATTTATTCATGTGATGACTTTGGATTTTGGGCTGCTATGTCTACTGTTTAGTTGGATCTTGGCGGATGATATGCGCAGACGGGGATTGACGGAATCAGGGATTTTTCAGGCGGTGACACTGGTGCCGTTGCTGGGGGTACTGGTGTATCTCTGTGTGCGTCCCAATTTACCTGAACCTTTGACCCAGAGTTAGGGGCAATGGCTTATAATCATCCTACAAATCCAGGTGGCGATCGCAACGTAATCCTATGAGCTACTGTCTTAATCCTGAATGTTCAAAGCCACAGAATTCGGAATTAGACCATGTATGCCAAAATTGCGGTTCGCCTCTGGTTCTACGCAATCGCTATCGGGCTACTCAGTCTCTTGGGCAAGGTGGATTTGGACGCACTTATAAGGCCATAGATTTAGATCGGCTGAATAGTGTATGTGTAATCAAGCAGTTTTTGCCTAAATTGCAGGATAGGAAAGCGATTGAAAAGGCGACTGAGCTTTTTAACCAAGAGGCAATTCGCTTATATGAGTTGGGAGAACATCCCCAGATCCCCTCCCTGCTAGCTTTTTTTGTAGAAGCAGATCGGCAATATTTGGTGCAGGAGTTTATTCCAGGTAAAAATTTACTGAAGGAACTGGAGTTAGAAGGCGCTTTTGGTGAAGCTAAAATCTGGACATTGTGGCGAGACATTCTGCCGGTGTTGCAGTTTGTCCATGAGCGTCAGGTGATTCACCGAGATATTAAGCCAGAAAATATTATTCGACGGGAATCAGACCAACGGTTGGTGCTGATCGACTTTGGTGTGGCTAAGGTTTTGGATCAAGCAGCGCGGAATGCTTCAGGCACAACTATTGGCTCCCCTGGCTATATGCCGATGGAATTATTAGTAGATGGCAAGGTCTATCCCGCTAGCGATCTGTATGGGTTGGGCATTACCAGCTTTCACTTACTCACCATGGTTTCTCCCCAGAAGTTGTTTATCAAGTATGGGTTTAGCTGGCTAACCAAGTGGCGTAAATGCTTGAAACAACCAGTAAGCGGCGTGTTTGCTGAGGTGCTAGATCGGTTGCTGCGCGAGGACTATACAAGGCGCTATCAATCGGCAGCAGAGGTAATTTTAGATATTCAACGGTTGGCGGAAGGGCGACCCCAGTCTCATAGTGAGTCTAATAGGATAGGGCGATCGCTAGAGTTACAGGCTGTTCTGACCCCAGCAGTTCAACCAGATCAGGATCAAGAGTTTATCGAAGAGTTTCTGCGTGATCTACATCAACCAGCCAAATTAGAAACCGCGATCGCCGCCGATGATACTGAAGGGGTAATTGATCAGATTTTGATGGATATTCAGTCAGCCGTTACTTACATTGAGAGCGATCCCTCCCAAGCAATTCAGACTGACCATGAGGTTGCC
Organism: Pseudanabaenaceae cyanobacterium bins.68; assembly: GCA_033762795.1. Taxonomy (GTDB): domain Bacteria; phylum Cyanobacteriota; class Cyanobacteriia; order Pseudanabaenales; family Pseudanabaenaceae; genus JANRLH01. The sequence goes on along the minus strand of JANRLH010000105.1, from coordinate 7,147 downwards.
GATGCTCTGGCGGATGAAGTGATTGAGCAATTTTTGAAGGATATTAAGGCGACCTCGGTATCTTTAGCCAGTTTTTTGGATGACAAGGTAAAAGTGGCAGGAGATTTGGATCAGACCAATCTCCAGGAATGGGCTTGCCTTCATACCCTACAGGGACATTCTACGGGAGTAGGCAATTTGGTATTTGCTAGCGATCGCAAAACTTTGATCTCAGCCGGCGAAAAACGTAGTGTCAAGTCCTGGGATTACCTAGAAGGCAAGTTGCGTAAAATCATGATCGATGCTGATACCTGTGCTACCTGTAGTGGCTCTGGCAAGATTCAACAGGTAACCAGAATGTTGGTGGTAGAGACTGTGCAGAATACCACTTGTCCTGATTGTGCTGGCTTTGGCAAAAACCCAGAGCATAGTGAAAGATTTGTGGCTACTGCCTTTAGCAATGGCGGCACTCATCTAGCGATCGCTACTCCAGATCAAAAAATCAAGTTATTTGAACTGCCCAGTGGCAGACTGATGCGCTACTGTAGTGAACCCCTTGGTCAAGTTAGCACCCTAGCATTTAGCCCCAACCGACAGATCTTGGCAATTGGCAGCGATCGCTTGATCAAAATTTGGCAACTAGACAAGGAGCGCCCATCTCTACAACTCAGCGGGCATCAAGGCAATATTCTCGATCTAGTAATTGGCTTTGATAACCAGACCCTAATCAGCGCTAGCACCGATAAAACTATTAAAGTCTGGAACCTGAAAACCGGTCAAATTATCCGTACCCTAGTGGGGCATCAAAAAGGCGTAACTACCCTTGCCTTCAACCAGGATGGCAGCCAACTGGCTAGTGGTAGCTATGACCGCATGGTAAAAATTTGGCATTGGCAGACAGGTAAGCATCTACTCAACTTGGAAGGGCATTCCAGCGACATCAGTGCTTTGAGTTTTAGTAGCGATGGTCTGCCCCTATTGGCTAGTGGTAGCAGTGATGGTGCAATTAATGTCTGGCATTTAGGCCGAAATCAACTGGTCAATATTTTGGTAGAGCATACCCAGCCAATCAAGAGTCTATGCTTCAGCCCCACTGGTCAGCATCTAGTTAGTGGTAGCCAAGATCAGACTCTCAAGATCTGGCGCGTGTTTTAACTGAGCCTAAACTGAGCCTAACTAGCCAAGCTCAGCTAACAAAGCTGCCCCCATCGCCCTACAACCCAGTAGCTCACAACCTGGGCTCATAATATCTCCCGTCCGTAGCCCCCGTTCCAATACCCGATCTACTGCCTGTTCAATTGCGGCGGCAGCATCGGCTTGATTGAGTCCATAGCGCAACATCATCGCTGCGCTCAACACCTGGGCTAGGGGATTTGCCCGATCTTGACCAGCAATATCTGGAGCTGAGCCATGGACTGGTTCAAATAGCCCAGGTGTACCTGGCTCTCCCAAACTCGCCGAGGGCAGCATACCAATACTCCCAGTTAGCATGGCTGCCGCATCGGACAGAATATCGCCAAATAGGTTGCCAGTGACAATCACATCAAACTGCTTAGGGTAGCGCAACAACTGCATGGCGGCATTATCCACATACATATGGGAAAGCTGTACATCAGGGTAGTCGCTGGCAAGCTGGCTAATTCGCTGCCGCCAGAGCTGAGAGACTTCCAACACATTGGCTTTGTCTACCGAGCACAAAATCCCCTGACGCTTTTGGGCAGCACTAAATGCCACCCGTCCGATCCGATCCACCTCAAAATCCCTGTAAGCCATAGTGTTTACACCGCGCTGGCCGCCATGCTCATCGGTGAAAATGCCTTTGGGTTTGCCAAAATAAATGCCGCCGGTCAGTTCTCGTACCACCAAAATATCTACTCCAGCCACGATCTCTGGTTTGAGGCTAGAGGCATTCAATAACTGGGGCAAAATTTTAGCAGGACGCAGGTTGGCAAATAGGCCCAAGCCCGCTCGTAATCCTAATAGAGCCTGTTCTGGTCGCAAATCTGCTGGCAGTTGATCCCATTTTTCGCCACCTACTGCGGCCAACAATACCGCATCACTGCGGCGGCAAATTTCTAGGGTTTCTGCAGGTAAAGGATGACCAGTGGCATCGATCGCGGCACCACCGGCGAGGGCAGTTTCAAATCCAAATACTAGATCAAACTTGGGGGCGATCGCTTGCAAGACTGCGACTGTCACCTGCATGATCTCAGTACCAATGCCATCTCCGGGGATCAGTGCAATCTTTAAGCTTTTAGGCATAGACTAGGCAAGAAATGTTCAGCAAAATTTTAGTCTTGCTAGTTTAGCCTGTTTTGCGATCGCCATCGCCTAAAAATATTTCTGACTGTCCCGGCTGCTGCTTACTAGCCACCCAACTCAGGATCTGCTCAGTAGTCAAATCAGCAATCGCACAGTGATGGGCGGCGGCAATATTGCCTAAGTTATCCCAGGCTGAAACTAGCAGGCGCACCACAAACTGCTGATCACTAGATAAATCTGACTCAGACTCAGTCTGCCAAGGGCGATCGTCCTGAGCCCAAGCCAAAAAACTAGGCTGCCCCTGGCGGCTCAACTGGGCATCGCTGGCTAACCAATCCATCATCTGTCTGGGGCTAAGCTGTTCTACAGGTTGATTTAATGACTGCCCCACCTGCAACCACACTCGCCAGGCATGAATGGTAATCCTGGTCAGAAACTTAGCCTGAATGGAGATGGGTGCTTGATCGATCGCTTGGGATTCAGCTATTGAGAGCAACTGACTTAATTCCATCAAATTTTGTCCAACTCTAAAAGCCAGATCTTAGCCGAAACCCTAAATCTTCGCTATGCTGTAAAGATAAACCTCTCGCCCCCTTCACCTCCATGATTGCCTCTGAAACTCTGCTAGAAAGTCTAAAGTGGCGTTACGCCACCAAAAAATTCGACTCTAATCGTCAAATCCCTGAGCATACCTGGCAAGCTCTGGCTGAATCCCTGGTTTTAACCGCTTCTTCCTACGGTCTCCAGCCCTGGAAATTTTTGGTGATTACCAATCCTGGGATTAAAGAGCAACTGAAGCCCTTTTCTTGGAATCAAAACCAGGTGACCGAATGCTCCCATTACCTAGTATTTACGATTAAAAAAAATCTGCCCGCCGAGCATGTGGATCACTTTGTCGCCAGAATGGCTGAAGTGCGGGGTGTCAGTATGGATTCCCTTAAGGGCTACCGCAATATGATGGTTAGCGATGTGGTCTATGGAGCACGCAGTTTTAGTGTAAATGAATGGGCAACCCGCCAAGCCTATATCGCCCTGGGCAACCTGCTCACTTCCGCCGCCCTGCTCGGAGTAGATACCTGTGCCATGGAAGGAATCGAGCCAATTAACTACGATCAGGTTTTGGGTTTAGCTGCCAAAGGCTATACTACTGTGGTTGCCTGTGCCCTAGGCTATCGCGCTGCTGATGATAAGTATGCCGAACTGCCTAAAGTCCGCTTCCCGATCGCTGAAATGGTAGAAATGCTCTAGGGGATAAATATGCCACCCATGACTGATCACCTCGGTGCCCTGGTCAGCCTGACTTTATTAGCTGCGCTCAGCTTACCTGAGTACCTGATTGGAAGCTGGGCTGAAACCCCAGAGCCCAGTAATCAGCAAATCATTCAGGAAATGATCACACCCATGCCAAGTCCTGGCATTCCACCCGCTCCCTACCTAGTCAGCCAAGGCCGCGCCCTCACCGCCGCCCAAAACCTCTACACCGCCGTCAACCAAATTCTCAGTACCGAAGATCAAAAGCTCACCTATGAGCAGATCAACCAGGGATTTAATGCCTACAACCAGCTAATCACCCTGCTGGGGCTGACTAATCCCGCCCAAATTGACAACTTTCCGCGCCTCAAAACCATTGGTCTAGCGCTCGATTCCCTACAGCGTAGGGTGAAAGCACCTAAAACCAAGTAGAATACACCCACCCATGTTATTACATCCTCCCAAACCCACGATCGCTATTTCCCACCTCGGCTGTGAAAAAAACCGAGTAGATACCGAGCATATGCTAGGGCTGCTGGCTCAGGCAGGCTATGGCATCGACAGTGACGAGCAACTCGCCGACTATGTAATTGTCAACACCTGTAGTTTTATCGAAGCTGCCCGCGAAGAATCCGTGCGTACCTTGGTAGAACTAGCAGAAATGGGCAAAAAGGTAGTAATTGCTGGCTGCCTCGCCCAACATTTTCAACAGACCCTCCTGGAAGAAATTCCCGAAGCCGTGGCGATCGTTGGCACTGGAGACTACCACAAAATTGTGGAGGTAATTGCCAGGGCGGAAACTGGTGAACGAGTTGAAGCTGTCTCCCTCGAGCCTACCTATATTGCCGATGAAACTACGCCTCGCTACCGCACCACCAATGAATCGGTCGCCTATCTCAGGGTGGCCGAGGGCTGTGACTACAAATGTGCGTTTTGTATCATTCCTCAACTGCGGGGTAAACAGCGATCGCGCCCAATGGAGTCAATTGTCCAAGAAGCCCACAATCTTGCTACCGAAGGGGTTAAAGAACTGATCTTAATCTCCCAAATCACCACCAACTACGGTATTGATCTCTACGGTCAGCCGCGCCTGGCGGAACTGCTCACTGCCCTCGGCGAAGTAGATATTCCCTGGATAAGAATGCACTATGCCTACCCTACTGGGCTCACGCCCAAGGTACTCAAGGCGATGGCTAGCACCCCTAATGTGCTGCCCTACCTGGATCTTCCCCTGCAACACTCCCATCCCGCCATGCTCAGAGCCATGAATCGGCCTTGGCAAGGACGGGTCAACGATCAAATTATCGAACAGATCAAATTGGCTCTACCTAACGCAGTCATGCGTACCACTTTAATTGTGGGGTTTCCAGGCGAAACCGAAGAGCACTTCACCCATCTGCTGGAATTTATTCAACGTCATCGCTTTGATCATCTGGGCGTGTTTACCTTTTCTGCTGAAGAAGGCACTGCTGCCTATGATCTGCCCGATCAAGTTCCCCCAGAAATCATGCACCAGCGACGCGATCGCTTAATGGCAGTGCAACAACAAATATCCCTGAGCCAGAACCAAGCAGAAATCGGCAAAATCGTCCCAGTCCTGATTGAGCAGCAGCATCCTGAAACAGGTTTACTCCTTGGGCGATCGCCCCGATTTGCGCCCGAAGTAGACGGGCTGGTTTACATCACCGACCCAACTCAGACTGTTACCCTTGGCGATCTAGTGCAGGTAAAAATTCACCAGGCTGAGCCTTACGATCTATTTGGGACGGTGTATCTCCCTACAACTTAGCCGCGTGGTTGGGGCTGCTGCGCTCCACTTCCCTTTCCTTCTTGCCCCGCCAAATCAACCGCATGGGGCTGCCCTCAAAGCCCAAAGACTTGCGAAACTGCTTATCAATATAGCGGCGGTAGTTGTCATTAAACCGCGAAGGATCATTCACAAACAAAATAATCGTAGGTGGGGCAGTCGAAACCTGGGTAGCATAATAAATTCTGCCCTGCTTGCCCTGGCGCGTTACTGGGGCTGAATGCCAAGTTACCGCTTCCGTTAGGGCTTCATTCAGTACAGCCGTAGGCACTCGGCGGCGATGCTGCTCGGCGGCGGCATCCACATGGCTCAAAATTTTGGGGACACGCTGCCCAGTCAAGGCACTGACAAATACCATGGGCGCATAGCTAATGTGCATCAAGCGACTGCGTACTTCCTGGGTATAGTCATAGATGGTGTAGGAATCTTTTTCTACCGCATCCCACTTATTCACCACGATCACACAGCCGCGCCCCTCCTCATCAATGCGTCCTGCCAATTTTTGATCCTGCTCAGTCACGCCATCCAGGGCATCGATCACCAACAGCACCACATCAGAGCGATTGATCGCCTTAAACGCCCGATTGATTCCCAAAAACTCTGGGCCAAATTCCACATTCTTTTTGCGCCTAATTCCTGCCGTATCAATCAGGCGATAGTTCTTGCCATTCTCACAAATCAAAGTGTCGATCGCATCTCGCGTAGTCCCCGAAATTGGACTGACAATTGAGCGTTCTTCGCCTAAAAAGCTATTCAGCAAACTGGACTTGCCCACATTTGGCCGACCAATAATTGCCACCTTGATTTCTTCATCCTCTGGCTGAATTTGATCCACTGGCGGAAAATGCTGCACCACCCGATCCAGCAAATCTCCCGTACCATTGCCATGGATGCTAGAAACCGCGATCGGATCACCTAGACCCAACTGCCAAAAATCGGCGGCCAGGGACAAACCACTATTGACGGACTCGCACTTGTTGACCGCTAAAATTACTGGTTTAGATTGCAACCTCAACCATTGGGCAATTTGAATGTCTGCGGGTAGCGCTCCCTCCAGGCCATCCACCACCAAAATTACCGCACAGGACTGCTCGATCGCTGTAAAAGCTTGCTGGCGAATTAGGGGTAAAAACTCCGTATCATCCTCAAAGACAATGCCACCCGTATCCACAATGGTAAAATCATACTCATTCCAAAATGCCTGTCGATAGATGCGATCGCGGGTCAACCCTGGCTGATCATATACAATTGAATACTGCTCCCCCGCTATGCGGTTTACCAGAGTAGACTTGCCCACATTCGGACGACCAACGATAGCAACTATGGGTAGAGCCATGATTTTAAGCAGCTTAATATTTTAAGACCCTCCAATATACCATAATGATCTGAACTTAATCAACCTAAAGCTTATTAGGATTTCCGCAAGAATGCGGTACAAAAATGATTAAAACCCTTGGCGGGGCTCTGCGACCCCTTTGATCACCCATTAGCTTGCGAACTGCAATAATAGTGGTTATTGGGATCAAGCCCTATTTGCTTTCAAAACCGCAATAGACTGTAGTTCAGGTTAAGATAAAAGCTAACTCATACCCGCCAAGTTCATGCCAGCTTCAAAACTAACCGCCGAGCTCAAGCAGCAAGTCATTGCCCTATACCAAGACACCGAGATCTCGATTGGCCAGTTGGCAGAACAATTTGGCGTTAGCTTCAGTACAATTTCGCGGTTGTTGCAGAGCAGTCTCACCGAGCAGGAATATCAAACCCTGGTAAAGCAGAAAAAAACTAAACGTTCAGCCGAGCCCCCAGAACAATCAGACCAGATTAATCAGCTAGATCTGATCACCCCAG
>JANRLH010000104.1:0-7696 GCA_033762795.1 Pseudanabaenaceae cyanobacterium bins.68 | reverse complement strand
GAGAAGTCACCTTGTGGCAACATTTTAGCGCTATTTGGGCTGGATACCATCCTCAGTGCAGATTAGGTCTAGGGGTATGTCCCAGGGATCAATGGGCAACTGCTCTACTAGGGCATCAGCAAAAACTACGCCTAGTTTGATGGCTGGTTGTGCGCTCAAAAAGTAATCATAGTAACCGCCGCCGTAGCCTAATCGATAGCGATCGCGATCGCAGGCCAAAGTCGGTACTAGAATCAAATCCACTTGTCCTAGATCAAGCAAGGGCAGTTCTGGGTTAGGCTGGTAAATACCAAATTTATTTTTGACCAAACCAGCAGGAAGCTGTCTAGGATTTACTCGGTGCCAACTTAACTGGCGCTCAGCTAAACAGCGCGGTAGCCCCCAAACCTTGTGGGGGAAATTAAGCCACAACCAACTCAAGTCAGGCTCTCGATCATGGCTGACATAGGCAAGGACAGTTTGGGCATCCTTAAAGCCTAAATATTCCGCGATCGCCCTACAGATTAACGCACTCTTGGACTGCCATTGCTCAAGCTCAAGTTGCTGGCGCTGATGCCTAAATTGCTGGCGGAGGATTTGCTTAGCTGCCAAATTCATCGATCTAGTGGCGTATTCATTACCTGCTTCAGAATTTCTAGGCCTTTTTTGACCTGACGGGAGACCGTGACCGCGCTAATCCCCATGATTTCTGCCACTTCCCGATGGGTAAACTCCTTTAAAAACACAAACTCAATGATCTGGCGAGTCCGATCCTCAAGCTGTTCTAAACCTTGATGTAACCGCAAACTATCTTCTTGCGCCAACTGAAAGCTACGGTATTTATGATCCAGCACCAGATCGCCTAGCTGATCGCTGCCAGTTTCATCTTCATTGTGATTGAGCTTGGCATCCAGGCTGACCGGTTGACGGTTTTGACAAGCTAACTTAACTTCTTGCCATTCAGCGATCGAAATATTTAAGGCATTAGATATTTCCTGGGCATTGGGCTCGCGGTTGAGTTGCTGGCGTAACAGAGGTAAGAGTTTACTCGCCTGCTGATAGGTCTCTAACCACTGGCGCGGAATCCTCACCGTAGATGCCTTATCCCGCAGATAATGCTGAATTTCACCGCGAATATAGGGGACGGCAAAGGAACTAAAGGCATTCTGGCGATCGCAGCTAAACCGTTCAATTGCCCGAATTAGACCCATCACTCCCACCTGGAGTAGATCCTCAAACGGCTCAGTACATTGGTTAGTCCAGTGATAGGCTTCTCGTCTGGCTAACCCTAAATTGAGATTGACGATCTGGTTGCGCAGCTTAATCGTAGGTGATGCTTGATAAAGCTTCAGTAGTTGCCAGGTTTGAAGTTTGAGTTCTTGGATCTGCTCCCCCGAAACTTCAAGATCTTGGGGCTTAGGCTGGCTAAGCTGAGTCACCACCTGCTGTAAAAACTTACTGTCATGGGGATCAAGGCGAAAACTCTGGCATTTCAGCATGGACTCTCCGCTTCTAATTACACCTTTAACCTGAGCGCCAATGTATTTATTGGCAAATTCCCTAAAACTCTCTGCCCTGCCAAGCTCAAACAGATCTATGGCTTCGGTCAAGCCTCTAAGCCCGATCTCTAACAATTGCAAGTAGCTAGGAGATTGCCATCCCTGGATTTCAGTAATTACTTCCCGAAGGGTGGCATGAATCAAGTGAAATTCCAGATCGACAATTTCCTGCCTCAAAACTGCCTTTGACTGGTCAGAGACACGATATGCCTGAAGCAGTTTTGCCACCTGTTGATCGCGCATGGATTGAGGCATGGGGTTTAATCACTTGGCAATCAGATTACTTAACAATCAGATTACTTGGCAATCAAATCACCTAGTAATTAAGCCTACCTAGTATTGCAGTTTTCAAGGGAAGAAGGGGCGCACTGGGTTTTGTATTGCTTCCCACCTGAAGCGGAAAAGCGCAATAATTCACTGGGCAACTAGGTATCACACCACTTGAGGAATTTTTGATCCGAAGTAAGTTAGCTAATATAGACAAGATGATCTGAGTATATGATGCCTAGCCCTAAAAATATAGCTGCACAGTTTAAGCTGGATTTAAGCTGGGCTTAAGGTTATGGCGCAAGGCTGCCGCCACCAATCCTTCAAACAGAGGATGAGGGGTTTCAGGACGAGATTTAAACTCAGGATGAAACTGGGTAGCCAGAAAAAATGGATGGCTGGGCAATTCAATAATTTCTACTAGGCGCCCATCGGGAGAACAGCCACTGATCACATAGCCCGCCTCCAAGAATAAATTGCGATAGGCATTGTTAAATTCATAGCGATGGCGGTGTCGCTCATAGATGATCGCTTCGCCGTAGAGGTTACTCGCCAAGCTAGAAGCAGCTAGACGACAGGGATAGAGACCTAAACGCATGGTGCCGCCCCGATCTACTACATCCCGTTGCTCTGGTAATAGATCTATGACTGGATTGGTAGCATCCTGGTCAAACTCAGAACTATTTGCTCCAGGCAGATGAGCTAAATTCTGTGCCCATTCGATCACGGCACATTGCATCCCTAGACACAGGCCTAAGAACGGAATTTGCTGCTCGCGGGCAAATTTAACAGCGGCAATTTTACCAGCAATCCCACGATTTCCAAAACCGCCTGGCACTAGTACTGCTTGCATGTTGCCTAAAAACCGTTCTGCTCCAAAGGTTTCAATATCTTCAGAGTTGACCCAATGAATATTCACCGCACAGTTGGAGCTCACTGCGCCATGGCGGAGAGCTTCAGTGACTGAGAGGTAGGCATCGGTGAGCCTGACATATTTGCCCACGATCGCAATGTCTACCCGATGTTCAGAACGATAGAGCCGCTCTACTAGGGTTTGCCATTTGCGTAAATCTGGCTGTCTCTGTTCTAGATTGAGCAAAGATAATACCTGCTCTGCCAGTCCTTCCCGCTCTAGCACCAGGGGTACCTCGTAGATGGTTTTGGCATCTTGGGCGGTGATCACCCGATCGCGGGAAATATTACAAAACTCGGAGACTTTTTCTTTGGTGCCAGGGGTGAGGGGACGATCGCAGCGACAGACCAAAATATCTGGCTGAATCCCAATCGATTGCAGTTCTTTAACCGAGTGCTGGGTGGGTTTAGTTTTCATTTCTCCCGCCGAAGCAATCCACGGCAACAGAGTAACATGCATATAGATCACATGATTTCGGCCCACATCCTTGCTGAACTGCCGAATTGCTTCCATAAACGGCAAGGATTCAATATCCCCTACCGTGCCACCCACTTCAGTAATCATCACATCGGGGTTAGTATCCTGGGCTACCCGCTTGATCCGCTCTTTAATCTCATTGGTAATGTGAGGAATCACCTGTACGGTGCCGCCTTGATAGTCTCCGCGCCTCTCTTTATAGATCACCGCCTGGTAAATCGCACCCGTAGTAACATTGCTAAGCTTGGAGGTAGAGGTATCGGTAAACCGCTCGTAGTGACCTAAATCCAGATCAGTTTCGGCGCCGTCTTCGGTCACAAACACTTCACCATGCTGAAATGGGCTCATGGTGCCTGGATCCACGTTGATATAGGGATCAAGCTTTAAGATTGCTACAGTATATTCCCGCGATTTCAGCAAGCGACCTAGGCTGGCGGCAACGATGCCTTTACCTATACTAGAAACTACCCCACCGGTGACGAACACAAATTTGGTCATAGCTTCAAATAATTCACAGCTTTTGATTATAGGTGATTCAGCCTATTGCTACACCTAAGACCAAATTGCCACGATCGTTTGGTTGATCTCCAAAGCTAGGGGTGGCCAAATTAGACAACCACCCACTACCACTGCTACTACTGCTGAAACTAGCACCGCTCCTGCCGCACAGTCCTTGGCAATTTTAGCTAACAGATGATAGGTCTGCCCCACACTCAGATCTACTACTGCTTCTAGAGCGGTATTTAGGAGTTCCATCACTAACACAGCGCCAATAGTCAGACAAATAATCGCGGTCTCTACCATGGAAAGCCGCAGGTGGATATCTAAGCTGAGGGCAAGACTGGCGATCACCAGGTGAATGCGAAAGTTGCGCTGGGTAGTAAAAGCATAACTAACTCCTGCCCAGGCGTACCAGAGGCTGTTGCTCAGGCTGCTGGCTACGGCAAAACTTTCGGGGCGACGACTGACTGCAAATTGTCCTAATTTGAGCGGCTTTAGGCGGAGGCGTGTTACTGGTTCCATAATGTCTACCCTAATTGAAATCAAACTCTAGATGGTCAATTAAAACTCTCTGCTGCTCCAGCATGGCTTCAAGGCTTGGTTGATCGGGGTGATCCCAGCCTAACAGGTGCAGAAAACCGTGGGCTGCTAACCAGGCTAATTCGTATTTTTCTGAGTGTCCCATATCTTTCGCTTGCGCGATCGCTTGCGGCACAGAAATAATAATATCTCCCAAATAAATTGGCTCAGGTTCAGTCAGATATAGCTCGGGGAGATCAGTCTCTAGGGCAGCAAAAGCTAAGACATCTGTGGTGCGATCAAGTCCCCGAAACTGGCGATTGAGTTGCTGCATCTCTTGATCATCCGTTAGCTTGAGGCTGAGTTCATAACTGTTCTGATGGCTTGCTTGACTGGCGATCGCGACCAAATCTCCAGTTAATTGGGCTGCCCAAATTTCAAACCACCGTTGCCAAGGTAGCTGGGGAGCCTGGTCAAGATTGGTAAGATAGATCTCGATCACAGGGCAAGTTAGCTCTGAATAGTTAGGCATGATTGGTAACAGGTCTAGAACTAATGAATAGCGATCGCCAGGGCCAGCAACACGGAGACCACTCCCAACACCGTTAAGCCAAAGTGCAGAAAAGAAAGGGCGCGTTTTTTGACCATGTTTCGCATTGCCAACTTCACATAGCTAGGCTGATTAGACTCAAGCTCAGACATCAATAACCCCTCCCATAGATTCATACAGATTTACTTAGAATTTGCGGGGCCACGCCCACTTGAGGACAGAGTCCTGAGACTGCCTTTTGACCACAGTTGCCAAATCAGACTGCATAAGCCCTGAATTTACCTACTCACTTTACCCTGTTCCACTTGAAAAATTTGAGCCGCACTCAACCATCTAGGATCAAAGGAACCCAAATGAGTGGTGGTAATAATTGTTTGCACTCTAGAAGAAATAGCATTCAGTAGGTGATCTTGACGCTGTAAATCCAATTCTGCCAACACATCATCTAGCAGCAACAAAGGTGGCTCACCTAAAACCGCTTCAATTAATTCCAGTTCTGCCAGTTTCAACGCCAAAACCAAGGTGCGCTGCTGACCTTGAGAACCATATTCTCTGGCTGTTCTACCATTGATTTGCAATCCCAAATCATCTCGATGGGGCCCTACTAGACTGCTGCCCTGGGTAGTTTCGGCAGTCGACACTTGCGCTAGCTTAGTCAAAAATACTTGCTGAACCTGCTCCCTGGTTTGACTAGAGTTAAATTCCAATTTGGATAAATAGCTAATTTCGAGTTTTTCCCCTGTACCACTAATTTGTGCATGCCACTTGGCTGCCAAAGGGGATAGTCGCTCGATCAAGCGCGATCGCCGCCGTAAAATATGAGTGCCGTGGCTGGCCAGTTGTTGATCCCACAAAACTAGTTGCTCAATCTGCTCAAGTTGCCCTTGGCGAATGGTTTTGAGTAGTGCATTGCGCTGGCGCAATACCTGGTTGTACTGTTGCACCAGACCAAAATAAATTGGCTCTAACTGTACCAACACCCCATCCAACCAGTCGCGGCGCTGCTCAGGATTACCCCGCACCAGATCTAAATCCAGACTAGAAAATAGTACCCCACTCATGTAGCCCAAGAAATCTGCTTGGCGGGCAACATTTACCCCATTAATCAGTAGACTGCGCCGACTCTGGCTCCGCAACTTGATGCTCAATTCCACCGTAGAACAACGGCTCTCGCAATCTGCCCATATTTCTGCCGCCGCCATCCCATTCATTACCAAATCGCGATCGCGTCCACCTCGATGAGACTTCAGCGCAATCAGCAGTTGCACTGCCTCTAGCAGATTAGACTTACCTTGAGCGTTTGCCCCCACCAAGATATTTTTAGGCGCTGCAAACTCAATCTCCTCGCGGCCGTAGTTCCGAAAGTAAGTCAGCCTTAATCGTTTCAGGTACATAGCCAGGAGCGCTACCACATAGCGCATTCTTTGGAGAAGAATAGAGACAAATATTTGTTAAGAAAAATTGAAGTAAACCTAGGGGATCATTATAATTGGTCACAGTCTGTGTTTCAGAATACATTAGCTAAGTGTTTGAAAAGCTGGAATCCTTTCGGTCTTAATACCAAATCACTTTAACCAAATCAATTTAATTGAAATGCGGTGAAGGGGTTTTATCCCTTCGTGGGGCGAAGTCCCACACCCCATCTGTAGCGAAGATCTGGAGAACCGAAGATTTGGATAGAAGATTTGGATAATTGGTATAACTTGTGGGTTTTAACTTGGCAAACCTAGAAAAATGTACAAACAATGCTTATTAACTAAAAATATTAGGTAACCTCAAGCAATTCTGATAAACAAAGGCAAATAAAGGTAGACAAAACCAAAGCAAGCTCAGAGAAATCTCAAGCTCAGAGAAATCTCAGGGCAAGCCTAGAGAATATCCAGGCAACACTTAGCCGATACCCCGTACTTAGCTAGCCGTTACCTGACCAGTACGTACTGGAAGTAACTGCTAAATAACTTAGCTAAGTAACTTAGCCAGCACGTAAAAGCCAGCACGTAAAAATTGCGTACATAAACCTGGCAGAAAAATTTGGCAGGCTAGTAATACTGCTGAACATTTGAACATTGACTACTGAACATTGACTGCAAACTCAAACAAAATAGGCAAAAATAGGAGGTACTAACTTTGGCACGAAGACGTAAGCGCAAAAGTAGACGTCGCCAAGAGGGGCGAAAAATCTTAGAGCATGTGCCTCAATTTAGTATAGACAGTGGCGAAGATAAACCTGTTACTGCCGCCCGCAAATTTATTAGCTCTGCTGGAATTATCCCACCTGCACTGCTGTTAGTGAAGAGAAATGAACACACTACTGATCGCTACTTCTGGGCAGAAAAGGGCTTGTTCGGCGCTCAGTATGTAGAGGAAAACCACTTCCTGTTTCCTAGCCTCAAGGCACCTGATGAACGCGAGACAGTTAGTACTGCTTGCTAAAGCTTGCAGCTAAAACTCTAGAGCTAAGCTAGCTTGAGGTGCGACACTAGATCTATAGCTTCTCCCTTAAGATCAACCCCTTAAGATCAACCCCCTAAGATTAGCCCTAGAGATCAGTTCTAGCGCCTATAAATCCTCCAGTTACCTAACCTAGTGTCTAAGCAGCCAACAAATCCAGGTGATGGTCATTCTCATGATCGATCTGAAAATCTCTGGTCGGTGCATGATTATGCCAGACTTTCAATCGCGGCAGCAATTACTACCATTGCCCTGAAGAGTAGCGGCTACTGGCTTACTGGCTCAGTCGGTTTGTTATCCGATGCTCTGGAATCAGTAGTTAATCTAGTGGCGGCGGTGGTAACTGCTTGGATGCTAGCGATCGCGGCTCAACCTCCTGATGCTGAGCATAGCCATGGGCATTCTAAGTTTGAATATCTATCTAGCGCCCTAGAAGGACTTCTGGTTTTGCTAGCTGCCCTAGGGATCGCGATCGCTGCT
>JANRLH010000103.1:0-32576 GCA_033762795.1 Pseudanabaenaceae cyanobacterium bins.68 | reverse complement strand
CCAAAATTACCGCACAGGACTGCTCGATCGCTGTAAAAGCTTGCTGGCGAATTAGTGGTAAAAACTCCGTATCATCCTCAAAGACAATACCACCCGTGTCCACAATGGTAAAATCATACTCATTCCAAAATGCCTGTCGATAGATGCGATCGCGGGTCAATCCTGGCTGATCATATACAATTGAGTATTGCTCTCCTGCTATGCGGTTTACTAGAGTAGACTTGCCCACATTCGGACGACCAACGATAGCAACTATGGGTAGAGCCATGATTTTAAGCAGCTTAATACTTTAAGACCCTCTAATATACCATAACAAGCTAAGGCTTATTAGGATTTCCGCAAGAAGGCGGCACAAAAATGATTAAAACCCATAGCGAGGCTGTGCGCCCCCTTTTATTACCCATTAGCTTGGAAACTGCAATAATAGTGGTTATTGGGATCAAACCCTATTTACCTTCAAAACCGCAATAGACTGTAGTTCAGGTTAAGATAAAAGCTAACTCCTACCCGCCAAGTTCATGCCAGCTTCAAAACTAACCGCCGAGCTCAAGCAGCAAGTCATTGCCCTATACCAAGACACCGAGATCTCGATTGGCCAGTTGGCAGAACAATTTGGCGTTAGCTCCAGTACAATTTCGCGGTTGTTGCAGAGCAGTCTCACCGAGCAGGAATATCAAACCCTGGTAAAGCAGAAAAAAACTAAACGTTCAGCCGAGCCCCCAGAACAATCAGACCAGATTAATCAGCTAGATCTGATCACCCCAGAAATTCCTGACCTAGCGTCTGTATCTGCCAAGCCCAAAATCCCTGCTCCAATTCCCAAATCAGCAAAACTGGTAGAGCAAGAACTAGCCGAAGAGATTATTGAAGCCGTGAATGATGACTTCAATCTGGATGAATTTGATCAAGAAGAAGAGGAAGATGAAACTTTAGAAGAAATTGAAGATAATGGAACCTACATCCCTACTAACAGCAATGTAGAAGTTCAGATTTATCCCCTAGAACGAGCAGAACTGCCCTCAATCTGCTACATGGTAGTGGATAAGACTGCGGAAATCATTACCCAACCCCTCAAGCACTTTAAAGAGATTGGTAAAATCCCCAGCCAAGAGGAGGGTCAGCTTACCCTAGCAATCTTTAGTAACCATCGAGTGGCTAAACGCTTTTCTCGCCAAAATCAACGGATTATTAAATTTTCTGGTAATTTAATTTATATTACCCATGAACGTCTGGCGGCACGCGGCATTACCAGACTGCTATTTGAAGGCAGAGTTTATGCACTCTAATCTTTTGTTCCCAAAAGAACTGAGAAAATCCCCTATGCTAATGGTTTACCTGCAATTGTGGAGACAGCAAAATGGTGATCAGCGATCAGTTCCCGCTCAGTCGTCAGATTCTCAAACTTGAACAGGAGGTTCTCCGCATGGGAGCCTTAGTGGAAAATTCCTTTTGGCTGGCTCACAGTGCGATGTTTGAGCGCAATCTCGAAAATGCCACTCAACTGGATTCTCAAGATAAACAGGTAGATATTCTCTATCGCCATGTGGAAGTGGAATGCCTAGATCTAATTACCCGTTATTCTCCAACCACACCAGAAGACCTGCGCCTACTCAGTACCTTCATGCAGTTAGTGAGAGATTTGGAACGAATTGGTGATTATGCCGAAAATCTAGGAGAGATTGCGATTAAACTTTTTCCCTATCCGCCGCCGCCTCATTTAGAATTAGTAAGAATTATGTCGAATCGGTGCAGAGCGATGTTGGCCATGAGTTTGGGAGCGCTCTCTAACTATGATGCTGAGCTGGCGGCTCAAGTTAAATTCAAAGACGATGCGGTTGATGCCGACTACGCCCATATTTATGATCTGATCAGTCAATCTCAAGATTATGGAGCTTTAGAGCCTTTGCTACTCATGATTTTAGTAATTCACCATCTAGAGCGCATGGCAGATCATGCCACCAATATTGGTCAGAGAATAGCCTATATCGTGACGGGAAAACGCTAGTTAGCTGCCCTATTGGGGCATATAGACCAGGAAGCCTGGCAATTCAGGGACTTCAACCTGTTTGGTGAAATTCTTCAAGTATTTTGTGATTACATAGTCATTGGGATCGGCGGCGACTTTTAGTTGATTTTGGGCATAACTAGCAGGCAGGTAGCGATCAAAGTGGGCTTGAGTGAGCGGAAAGCCGGCTAATGTGCGATCGTAGAGGGCATAGGAAAAGTGATAGAGTTTGCCTTCTGCCATCAATCCTGCTAAGGGATTCCAAGGGAAGTAGATACTACCTGGGCGATCGCGTAGGTACAAATATTCTTTTTGTCTGGGATTGTCCGCTAAACCTAAAACTTCTTGAAAGGTATTTTTGCTGGTAGTGAAGCTAGGTAGATGGGTGAAGATCACCAGAGGGATAATTATTAAACTAGTGATTGAGAGGAATCGAGTTTTCTTTTCAGTTTCAATTAGCTCGCTAATCATACTGAAACAGCCAATTAAGAGAAAATAAATCGGAAAACTAAAAGCATTCACATCACCGCCAATTTTTACTCGCCCTGCTATCGCCGTAGGAATGGTAGCGATCGCGCATAGGAAAAAGATTAGCCCAGGATTGGCGGCACACCATTGGGAGAAGTTTCTCCAGGTTGCAGTCGGTATAATCAGCAGCAGGAATATTCCTGTGATCCAGAGCGATCGGGATTGAGAGATTAATTCTTGTAGGGTGTTGAATCCCAGTTCCAATTTACTAATTAGACTATCAGCACCATTGATCCAACCGTGGTTGGTGGGAATTGTCCAGAGACTAAAGATGAGATTGTCATAGCCAAACCACAGGCTAAATAGGCCAGTAGTTGCAACCAAGATCACTGATAGGTAGATTAAATATCTTCTCAAAGATTTGAAATCTTTACTCAAGCCCAAATAAAGGGGTAGAGCAATCAAAAGCGGTAGCATTACCTGTTTTGACCAGACCGATAACATGGCAAATAGAGCAGAGAGGAACAAGTTTTTAGAAGACTGATGGAATTGATCGCGATCGAGAAAAATCGCCGCTAAGGCACCAAAGCCCAGGGCAGATGAATCTACGTGGACAGCAAAGGTTGAATAATTTAGGCTAGGGTCAGCCAGACAATAGAGACAGAAGCCGAAGAATAAATTGAGCTTTAAAATTCGATTGTTTGGGCGTCGCAGTAACACATAAGCCACAGGAGCAAGGGTAAGCAAGGCACCCATAGTCGCTGCTAGGATGATCGCGCCATTAAAAGAAGTAAGCAGTGTGACAGGTAAAAATAGAATGGCAGAAATCGGGCCATAGATGGTATTGAGCACTGCGCCATCATTAGTGCCGTAATATAGCTGATAACCCTTAGCTAGGGCAAAGCTGGGAGCAAGTCTGGCAGCATTCCAATTCCAAAAAGGAGCCGCACAAAGGCGATTGGTAAGGAGAAATAGAGTCACGAAAGCCAGGCTGGGGAGGATGGCTATGGAGATTTGGTGCAGTTTTCTGGTTTGCTTGAAGCTGAGCGTGATGCCAAAACTGATGCCGCTGGCAACTATGAACAATAAAAGCCATTCCCAACTGAAGTTAAATCTTTCGAGGGTGAGAACTTGGTTAATGAATTGAAATAAATAAAAGGCGATCGCGCCCGTGAAAATTGTGCCAGTGATTACTTGGGGGAGCCAGGTGGTGATTTTCTGCATGGGTCTACTTCTTCAGATTTAGCAAACCATACTCAATACTTTCCACTAGAGCTTGATAAGAAGCAGCAATGATGTTGCTAGAGACTCCCACTGTGGTCCAGCGCTGGTTGCCATCGGTGGATTCAATTAAGACTCTAGTTTTGGCATTGGTGCCGGCATTACCGTTGAGAATTCGCACTTTATAGTCGGTAAGATGGAAGTTAGCGATCGCGGGATAAAAGTCAATTAAAGCCTTACGCAGAGCGGTATCTAGGGCTGATACTGGCCCATTTCCTTCGGCGGCGGTGAGTCTTTCTTCTCCATGGACGGCGATTTTGACTGTAGCTAGGGCATAGGCTTCTTGCTCGGCTACGGGTTCACAATGGACTTGAAAGCTAGCCAGATCGAAGAAGTGGGGACGCTGCCCGACCGCATCTCGCATCAGGAGGTCAAAACTGGCCTCAGCTGCTTCAAATTGGTAACCTAGCTGCTCCAGGTCTTTAATTTTGGCGAGAATTTGCTTGCAGGCAGGGTGATCGCGATTGAGATCGATGCCGAAGCTACTAGCCTTGGCAAGGACATTACTCAAGCCTGACTGTTCCGAAATCACGATGCGGCGGTTATTGCCAATTAAATCTGGAGAAATATGTTCATAGGTGATGGGGTTGCGTTCTACGGCGCTGACGTGCATTCCGCCTTTGTGGGCAAAGGCAGATAAACCCACATAGGGAGCGTGATCATCGGGAGCTAGATTGACGATTTCGCTGACCTGGCGGGAGATTTGACTCAGTTGGCTGAGTTGGTCAGCCCTAATGCAGGGGCGCTGCATTTTGATTTGCAAGTTGGGGATCAAGGTACAGAGGTTGGCATTGCCGCACCGTTCCCCATAGCCATTGATCGTGCCTTGCACCATGGTAACTCCGGCTTCGACCGCGGCGATCGCGTTGCCTACGGCTAGACCGGCATCGTTATGGGTGTGAATGCCTAGGGGCACATTGCCGAATCTGTTTTTGATCGCAGCGATCGCCGTGCTAATTTGTCCTGGTAAACTGCCACCGTTGGTATCACATAGCACTAGCCATTCTGCTCCAGCTTGGAGCGCTACTTCTAGGGTTTGGAGGGCATAGTCGGGGTTGTGAGTATAACCGTCAAACCAATGCTCGGCATCGTAGATGATTAAGCGATCGCGCTGGGCAAAAAAACTCACCGAGTCTTGAATCATCGCTAGGTTTTCTGGGAGGCTGGTGCGTAAACTCTCAGTCACATGCAGATCCCAGGATTTACCTACCAGGGTTACCCAGGTGGTGCTGGCGGCGAGAATTGGCGCAAACATACTTTCGATGTTGGCATTGCCGCCTGGTCTGCGAGTCATGCAAAAGGGTACTACCTGGGCTTGGCTCAAGGGTTGAGCTTTCAAGCGTTCAAAAAACTCGGTGTCCTTGGGGTTTGCTCCTGGCCAGCCGCCTTCGATAAACGGGATTCCCAAGCGATCGAGGTGCTGGGCAATTTGGAGCTTGTCTTCTACAGACAGAGAGAGACCTTCAGTTTGGGCGCCATCCCTGAGCGTGGTGTCGTAGAGCGCGATCGCGGGGAAATTGTTCATGGCTGGAGTTAGGCAATATATCTCATCATACTGCTAGATCAAGGCTAAGCCTAATACTTGAGTGTGAGCGCCCCGTGCCTGGGTTACGCCGATTGTGCGTTCGGCGGCTTCAATCATCGGTCTTCTAAGGCTGACCACAATAAACTGAGCCTGTTGTGCCTGTTTGCGTACCATGCGCGATAGCCGTTCCACATTTGCGCCATCTAAAAACATATCCACCTCATCAAAGGCATAGAAAGGGGAAGGGCGATAGCGTTGCAAGGCAAAAATAAAACTCAGGGCAGTGAGGGATTTTTCGCCCCCCGACATGGATGAGAGATGCTGAACCGGCTTGCCCTTGGGATGGGCCACCAGGTTGAGACCACCACTGAGGGGAGCGCTGGGATATTCCAGTTGTAAGTGGCCATCCCCATCAGAAAGCTCGGCAAAAATTTCCTGGAAGTTTTGATCGATCGCCGTAAAAGCCTGCATGAAGGCGCGCTGGCGCAGGGTGGTAAAGTCTTCAATCCTGAGTAAAATTTCGGTGCGCTCTTGGCTGAGGGTCTCTAACCGCTGACTGAGATCAGTAAGGCGAGTGGTAGTAGCTTCAAATTCGGCGATCGCTTTCATGTTCACGGGTTCCATGGCTTGCAGACGTTTTTGCAGACGGCGCTGGTCGTGTTGCAGTTGTTCTAGGCTAATATTGCGGGGCAGGTCGGGTAAGGGATCGGGCAGTTCTAGCTGGCTAAGTTGGGCTTTGACTTGGGCTAGTTCCAGTTTGATCTGCTCCTGGCGCTCCTGGGTTTTTTCCTGCTGCCATTGGGCCTGCTGGAGTTGTTGCTGTTGTTGGCGGTGTTGGCGATCGGCTTGATCCCGTTGTTGTTTGGTACTGAGCAGGGTTTGTTCCAGTGCACTCAGGCGGGCTTGACTTTGGTGTAGCTGTTGTTCGAGCAGTTGCATGGTCTTAGCGATCGCGGTTTGCAGATTAAAGTTATCGGTCTGCTGCTGGCGGATTTGAGCCAGGCGAGTTTGGCGCTGGTGAATTTTTTCCTGCAACACTTGCGCTTGGGCTTGACGATCGGTGATTTGCTGCTCTAGGGATCTTGCTTGCAGCTCTAATTTTTGCAAGAGTTGCTCCTGGATCTGCAATTGCCCTTGAGCCTGTTGCCATTCCTGGTGATTGGTGGCCTGTTCCCAGGCGGTGAGGCGGGCTTGGGCAGCAGCTACCTGGGGGGTGAGGGTGCTAATTTCAGCATTGGTGTGGTGCAGTTGGCTATTGATCAGATGCACCTCCGCCTCTAGCACTGTGGTTTTAGCTTGGAGATGGGTGGCACGCTGTTCTAACTGTTCAATTTGCTGGCTCAAGCGATCGCGCCGTAATTGCACCTCAGCTTGCTTGGTGCGAGCCTGTTGTAATTCCTGTTGACTGCGATTGAGCTGCTCCTGGGCTTCCCGCTGGCGATATTCGAGTTTTTGCAGCATGCGTTCCAATTCTCCTAGGCGAGCTTGCAACTCTGGCAGTTCTCTATTTTGTTCCCTGGCAGTGCCGAAGTGCAGGCTTTGGCGTTGGTTACTACTGCCGCCGGTGATCGCGCCACTGGTTTCCAGTAGTTCGCCTTCTAGGGTGACCATCCGTTGCTTTCCCAGGTGCGATCGCGCCTGAGTGAGGCTCTCAAATACCAGAGTCTGACCGAACACATGGGCAAATACCTGGAAAAATTTGGGTTCAAAGCTGACTAGGTTGAAGGCGTAATCGATCGCGCCCCAACTGGCTTGCAGTCTGGGTAAATAGCCACTATTAGCCAAGCGATTGAGGGGCAAAAAAGTGGCGCGTCCCGCCCGTTCCTGTTTCAGGATTTCGATCGCTGCACTGGCTACTTGGTCATCTTCTACTACCACATTAGTTAAACGCCCGCCGGCGGCAATTTCTAGGGCTAGTTGATAGCGCGGTTCTACCCTGCCCAACTGCGCCACTAGCCCATAGACTCCCTGGAGATCATGGTGCAGGATGACTTCAATTAGGCGGTTGCTTTGGACTGCTTGATTCACCTGGGCTTCGGCTTCGAGCTTATCCAGCTGGCGGTTTTTTTGCCGCTGTTCTTGAATCAGGCGATCGCGGGTCTGTTGACAGACTTGCAGTTCAGTTTGGGCGGCACTAAACCCGGTAGCGATCGCTTGCATTTGGGCTTCTAGCTCACTGGCTGTGACCATTACTAGCTCTAGCTGCTGGCGCAGGTGGGGTAAATTGGCTTGAATCTGCTCTAGCTCCGCCCCATACTCTAGCTCAGTCCTAGTTGAAAGGGCTTCTCCTAGGCGGGCTTGCTCCTGCTGTAATCCCGCCAGGTTGGCCTGTAATTTGGCTAACTCCTGGTAGAGGTGGCTCTGTTGCTCAATCCAAGACTGGCTAGCGGCAGCGATCGCGCTCACCTGTTGCTGGGAGGACTGCACTACCTGGCTTTGGCAATGGCACGCCTGTTGCTGGTTGATCAATTCCAGATCTAAATTCTGGAGATTTTGGTCGATCGCCTGGCTCTGTCTTTGATAATCACTAATTTCCTGCTGCAGTTGATTGATCTCGGTTTGATATTGCTGGGCTGCTTGGCTGAGTTCTTGGCTCTGGCGCGCTTGCGATCGCAATTCTGCTTGCTGTTGAGCAATCTCACTGGAAAGTTGCAGATATTCCTGTTCTCCCAAGAGTTGTATTTGGTGATTGAGCGATTCTAATTCAGTCATAGAATTAGCGATCGCTGCTGTAAGAAGAGCAATCTGTTCGGCTAGTTCTAAATTCTGTTGTCTACCCAATTCTAGCTGCTGACTAGAGGCTTCGATTTGCGCTTCATAACTGCGATATTGCACCACCATCTCGGCTGTTATTAGATCTTCTAGCTCTTGGCGCACCTGTTGATATTTCTCTGCTTTCACCCGATCCGCTTGCAATCGCTCTTGGGTTTGGATCAATTCTCCTTCCACAATCCGAAATCTTTCCTCTTGCAGCCGCACCTCTTCGAGCTTCTCTTTCGCTTGAGTAATCTTGCGATCAAATTCCCCTACCCCCGCCAGTTCATCAATAATCTCACGGCGATCGCGGGCATTCATCGAGATAATACTAGTGACATCCCCTTGCAGCACCACGTTATAGCCTTCAGGATAAATGCGCAATTGTGCCAGTTGCTCGTGCAATTCAGTCAGAGTGCAGGGATTCTGATCCACATAATAGGTCGAAGTATAAGTGCCTTGGCCAGTTACCCGCAGTTTTCGGCTCACCTGCCATTCTTTGCCCTGATCGAGGGCGAACACCACCTTGACCATCATCTCCACGGTGCGACCTTTTTGGGCATGGCTCTGGTTGACTAGATCTGGCAACCGATCTGCCCGCATGCCTTTAGAACTGGATAATCCTAGGGCAAACAGTAAAGCATCTAAAATATTTGACTTACCCGAACCATTGGGGCCCGAAATCACCGTAAATCCTGGTAGCAAAGGTACAGCCGTAGTTCCACCAAAAGACTTAAATCGGGATAATTCAATTTGCTTGATATACATATCTGCTCCAAATTGCCCTTAACCTAGCATATTCTGCTCTAATGCACCTGAGGGCTATTGCAGGTTGCAAGTTAATGGATGACCAAAAGGGTGGCAGGGCTCTGTCTTGGGTTTTAATGATTTCTGTACCCCATTCTTTTGAAAATCGCAATATTCTCTTTGTCTTGGTTAGCTGAGTGGCTCTATAAATTATGCGTATATTAGGCATTGACCCAGGCATCGCCACTGGTTAGCTGAGTGGCTCTACAAATTATGAGTATATTAGGCATTGACCCAGGCATCGCCACTAGTTAGCTGAGTGGCTCTACAAATTATGCGTATATTAGGCATTGACCCAGGCATCGCCACTGTGGGCTTTGGCATGATTCAAATTCAACATCAAAAGCCCCATCTCCTGGAGGTGGGTGTGATTAAAACTAGTAAATTTGATCTAGTCGGCGATCGCTTGCGCGTAATTCACCAGGACATGACCGAACTTTTGCAGACCTGGCAGCCAGATCAAATTGGCATTGAGAAGCTATTTTTTTATCGGATGGGTAACTTGATCAACGTTGCTCAAGCTAGGGGGGTAATCCTGTTGACTTTGGCAGAGTATGGTCAAGTCCCCACTGAGTTTTCACCGCCGCAAATCAAACAAACCCTGACTGGCTATGGTAATGCGGATAAAGCGTCTGTACATGGAGCGGTAATGCGGGAGCTGGGGTTATCTCAGCCCATCAAGCCAGATGATGCCAGTGATGCTTTGGCGATCGCCCTTAGTTGCTGGATGTTCACCTGATTTCTGATTGGGATGTGGGTCTAAAACACCTGTTCAGGACTTACGCAGTCTGATTTAGGAACTGCTATAAAAAGGGAGTTTGAGGGCACAGCCCTCAAGTGGGGCGTAGCCCCACACCCCAATTAGAGTCAGGGTTTTAGAACACCTGTGCGTAAGTCCTACTGTTAAATTCAGAATCAGGATTTACGCAGAGCAAATGGCAAACCCCTACACAAAATGGGTCGCAGGGGCAGCGCTCCCCTATTCGGTTTTCTCCCTTCTCTCGCTCTGGGAGAGGGCAAACAATTTTTTGGGTAAGTCCTGAGAATGTTTAACCCTCAATCGTTCAGGTTGCAATTATGCCACCACCCAACAGGCGATCACCGTCATACCATACGGCAGCCTGTCCAGGAGTGATACTGATTTGCGGTTGATCAAATTCAACCAGGGCGCGATCGCTAGCCAGGGGTGTAATGGTTGCCCAGGCAGGTTCAGCCCGATAGCGGATTTGCACCTCAGCCCGCAATAGCCGATCTGTAGGGGCAATTGATACCCAGTTAATTTGGTTGACCGTACATGTGGATGAACTAGCTTCAGACTTTTCGCCCACGATGATTTGATTCCGACCTGGGTCGATCGCTAGCACATACAGGGGATTAGCAGCAGCAATGCCAAGACCGCGCCTCTGACCGATGGTGTAGTGGTGAGTGCCGTGATGTTCCCCTAACACATTACCCTGGGTATCCAAAATCTTGCCCTTCTGCCCCACAATATATTTATCTAAAAACTCGGCCATGGAGCCATGGGATTCCACTAGGCAGAGATCTTGGCTTTCGGGCTTGTCTGCGGTGGACAATCCCAACTCAGTGGCAAGCTGACGGGTTTGGGTTTTGGTGATTTCGCCGAGGGGAAAGAGGCAACGACTCAATTCCGCCTGACCCACTTCGTATAAAAAATAGGACTGATCCTTGTGGCGATCGACGGCACGGTGTAACTCATGGCGCTTCGTTTCAGGATTAAAAACTATGCGGGCATAGTGACCAGTGGCAATTAAATCTATGCCAAATAGTTGCTGAGCATAGTCCAGCATGGGAGCAAATTTGACCGCCTTGTTGCAACGAGAGCAGGGCAGAGGAGTAATGCCGGCGCTGTAGCCAGTTACCAGGTAGTTAATCACATTTTGTTCAAAGCGATCGCGACTATCGACAATTTCGTGCTGTATGCCCAGGTGCTCACAGATTCGAGCCGCATCTACCATGCCATCCGAGCAGCATTGCCCTTTACCGCGCATCAGCCAGAGGGTCAAACCCGTCACGGCATAACCCTGGTGGTGCAACAGGGCTGCTGCCACCGAACTATCTACGCCACCAGATAAACCCACTACTACTCTTGGTTTTGCCATGCTGATTTGGTACTGCTATGACTATTAGGACTTACGCAGCCTAATCTAGGAACTGTTTTCAAAAGGGAGCCTGAGGGCGTAGCCCCACACCCCCCTTAAAGCCAGGGTTTTAGATCACTTTTGCGTAAGTCCTAACTATTTTAGCCTCTGGCTATTCAGAATCTGTAAAATTGGGGCGCCCAAGGTCTGAATGTCTTTGAGTACGCGACTGACCATGGTTTGCATCACATTGCCATCGATCAGCAGATCGGTAGGATATTTTTCGAGAAACTCAATCGCTGAGATTTTGCCATCATCGCTCAAGGAAGTTAAAATCGCGCCGCGCAAAGCTGGCACAGTGGCTTCTCCTGCCCTGGGTCTGATCCCTTGACCGAGTTCGCGCAGGGCGATTTCGGCAGCGTAACTGCTCAGCAGGCGATCTACTAGGGGTACAGTCAAACCAAATTGCTTGAGATCAAACTCTAGAGTGAGGGCGGTCTGGATTTGGGCAGGGTTGAGGTTGGCTTTCTCAATGATTGCCGCGATCGTGGGTGACTGGATTTGGCGATCAACAAAGGCACGCAGTTCTTTGACGGCAATGTCTTGTTCAATGGGAGAAAATCTGACCACGATCTGTTCGGCGGCAATTGTAGGGGCGGCGGGGATTAGGGCAGCCAAGATGGAAATAAGTTGCTGTCTCACGCTAAGTTTTTTTGTGTTTGACCAAAAGTAATCTGACCAATTCTAGTGCTAATTGACGAGGGTTTTAGGGATTTTCTGGAAATAGCTACTTTCCCCAGAATGGGCCCCATTAAAAGGCTGGAAATCTTTGAAATTAAAGCGATCGCAGCCCTGGCCTGATCTCTAGGCGGAATCTACCCTATGCTCTAATTCAAAATTGGAGTGGATCGGCAATATCAGTTTGAACTCTGTGCCCTTGCCCACTTCGCTCTGTACTTCAATTTTACCCATCAAGCTCTGGGTAACTAGGTTGTAGACAATGTGCAATCCTAGGCCGCTACCACCCCGATCGCGTGCCGTAGTAAAGAAAGGATGAAAAATTTTATCGAGGTGATCAGGGGGAATGCCACAGCCGTCATCACGGTAGTAGAGGATCAAATTGGGGGGCTGCTTTACCAACTCAAACTCTAAACTGCCAGAGCGATTGCCCTCAGGGTAGGCATGGGTGATCGAGTTCAGCACCAGGTTAGTGATGATCTGGGAAAACGCGCCCGGGTCAGAGGTAATCACCACTTCATCATCTCCTACAATCGTGATCCAGTGAGGAGTTTTTTTAAGTTGGGGCTCAAGGCTGAGTAAGATATCTTCCAGATAGGCTTTGACCCCAAACCCACGTACATTCGCACTGCTGCGATCGACTGCCACTTGTTTAAAGCTTTTGACTAAATCGCCGGCGCGATGGAGATTGCTCAAGATAATTTCGCAACTCTCTTGTAATACATCCACATATTCACGGATCTGCGATCGCTTGAGTACGCCTCCTGCCATCAGATCCATAAAATGCTTCGATTCTACTGCTAGGGTAGAAGCCGCCAAAATGCTGTTGCCAATCGGGGTGTTGATTTCATGGGCAACTCCAGCCACCAGATTACCCAGGGCAGCCATTTTTTCTGATTCAATTAACTGGTTTTGAGCTAGGCGCAGGTTATTCAGGGTAGTTTGTAGCTGCTGCTCAGCGATCGTGTGGGCAACAATTTCATCCTCAAGCTCGGCATTCTTTTGGCTCAAATCCTGGGTGCGATCCTTGACCTGCTGCTCTAGGTTGGCAGAATGTGCGCTCAACTGGAGATTGGAGGCATTGAGTTTAATAATCCAAAAGGTAGCAGAGGTAAATACACTACAGGCACTCAAGCTAGCGATCGCCACCACAGCAGGTAACCAGTAGCCCCCCAGAAACGCACTGTAGGGGATTACCACCAGGGCAGTCAAGCTCAAGCCCAAGTAGACAATGCCGATCAGCTTGCGATTGGTGATTGGAATGGCAATCAGCGTGCCGATGCCACCCCAGCCCAGAATCCAGATTAAGTCTAACCATTCGGGAAAATCTCGAAAGATCGCCCGACCATCCAGAGCAGTACTCAGAATCTGACTGATGATGTCTGCATGAATTTCGATGCCGGCGGCAGCATTTAGCTGGTCGGAGTTGACATCTATAGGGTTAAAGGGCGTAAAAAAGCGATCGCGTACACTCTCAGCCGTAGTACCAATAAGAACAATGCGATCGCGAAATAGGTCAGGGGGCAAGCGATTTGCTAATACATCCAGAATCGACACCGTAGGGAACAACTCACAGTTAGCCCGCCCTCGACAGGCAGGACGGCGATAGTTGAGCAGGATCTGATAGCCCGCCGTATTCAAATTGACATAGCCACCAAAATTAGACTCGATCTGGGTGAAAGCCCCCTGCCCCAGTTTGATCGCCTCCCCCGCCATCTGCGGCTGAACATTGTGCTTAGCCAAATAGGCGAGTGCTAGCTGCAAGGAAAAGCTATAGATTACTTCGCCCTGTTCATTTTCCTGGGACAACAAGGCGCGGCGAATTTTGCTATCTTGATCGAGCAACACATCATTAAAGCCATAGCGCCCTGACCTCAATAGGGACTGAGGTGGGGGAACCTGACCGCCATTAACCTTGGCAATGCCAAACAGATTAGGGCTGCGGTCAAATAGGCGAGCTAGCTGTTGTCGCCCCTTGCCCACGGGCAGATCTCGATAGATATCTAAACCAATTACTGCCGGCTTTTGCCGTTGAATTTGGGTGATTACCTGAGCCAGGCGCAAATCGCTAATGGGGTATTCCGCTTCTGCTTGAATGTAAGCCTCATCGATCGCTACCAACACAATTCGCTGATCTTGGGGTTCGGCCGGTCGCCAGCGCCAAAATTGATCTAGTACCGCCCATTCTAGAAGCTGAAAAATGCCATTGGCACGCAGGGTAATCACGCTGGCGCAGATAATGAGATAGGTAAGTAAGGCTGAGATCTTCAGATTAAGCACTTTGGTGATTTAGCTGGAGCAATTCTGGCTATAATTGCAGAAATTTAGGCTTAGATAAGCAGGTTAGCTCAATTTTGGCACAAATTTGGCAAAATTTAATCTGGGTAAGTAGTCTGCTGGGAGTTGTGATCGTTGACGCTGCCTTAGGGCAGGTAATTCCGGATGCTACCCTCCCCCAGAATTCCCAAGTGCGGGTAGATCTCCCAGGGGGGCTGCTAATTGAAGGGGGCACCCCTAGAGGGGCAAATTTATTCCATAGCTTCCAGGAATTTGGCGTACCGACTGGCACCAGGGTGCAGTTTAATAACTCTGAAGCGATCGCTAATATTTTTAGCCGCGTCACTGGTAGCCAGGCTTCCCAAATAGATGGCATCCTCGCTGCTAATGGCCAGGCCAACCTGTTTTTGCTTAATCCCCGTGGTATTGCGATCGGGGCAAATGCTCAGCTTAACTTAGGGGGGGCACTGCTGCTCTCTACTGCTGATCGGGTGGTGTTTAGCGATCGCCTAGAGTTTAGTGCCACTAACCCTCAGCCCCTGCTCAGTGTAAATGTACCGCTAGGGCTCCAGTTTAATCAGGCTCAGGCAATTACCGTGAGGGGTAAAGGTCGCACCGACCCAGATCTAGATCGGCGCTTTCTGCCTGTAGTCTTGAATCCAGGTGGACTTCACCATGGTGGAGCGATCGCCATAATTGGGGGCAAACTCGATCTGCAAGGGGCATTAGTATATGGCACTGAAGTTGAACTGGGGGCTGTACAGCAAGGGCTAGTGAGCTTTGACCTAGCCAACTGGCAGTTCGATCATCAAGGGGTAAGCCAAAGGGGTAGTGTGCAAATTGATCAAGCCAGTGTGATCAGCGGCGGGAAAATCAACCTATCTGGCGGCGATCTGCAGGTGTTGGCAGGATCCCTGATTGTTGCCCAAAATCAAACTGACACCTCAGCCCCAGGCATCAAAATCAACTCTGACCAGTTGACCATCAGCGGTGTGCAGCCAGGCACTAGCTTTAATGTCAGCGGCATAGTCGCCGAAGGAGTGAGCAGCGCTAAGGCAGGGGATATCGAAGTGAAGGCAAATAATCTGCTAGTCACAGAGGGGGGCAACCTGATTAATCGCGGCTTTAATCTGGCGGCTGGCGGGAATATCGATCTAGATATCAAAGAGCAAATTCAAGTAAGTGGGGCAGTCCCCAATAATCAGGTGGCGGTCAGCGCAGTAGGAACCCTCACCCTAGGCCGAGCTGCAGGTGGAGATCTAACTGGAACTACTGATCGGTTGGTGGTGGCAGATGGGGCTAACTTAAATGCTTCTACCTTTAGCCTAGGTAAAGGTGGTGACTTGCGCTTGAGTGCAGGGCAGTCGGTGACTGTGACTGGGGTAAATTCGTTTTTGCCGAGTGCGATCGTTGCTAATAGCTTTAGCCAGGGCAATGGTGGCAATTTAGAAATTACTAGTCCTAATTTAAGGGTATTAGGCGGAGCTAGAGTGAGTGCGGCAACCGGAGCCGCTGGCAATGCGGGCAATTTGACGATTAATGCCAGTCAATCTATTCAAGTACAGGGCAATGCCACCAATTTTTTCAACCCCAGCCAGATTGATTCCTCGGCAAATATTGTCGATCAAGTGACCCAAACTGCCTTAGGTTTACCTCCAGTGCCAAGCGGTAATGCAGGCTCGGTTAAGATCAACACACCTCAATTGGGGTTAAGCGATCGCGGTTCCCTGAGTGTGCGCAACGATGGCAGTGGCAATCCAGGCACCCTAGCAATTAATAGCGAGCAGATTCAGCTTAGATCTGATGCCAGCATCACCGCCGTTAGCAATCAAGGCACTGGCGGTCAGATCAAAATTGATACTCAAAACTTGAGCTTGAATAGTGCTGCTATTGTCAGTGCTTCACTCCAGAGCGGCAGGGGTGCAGATATTCAAATTACCGCCACAGGCAACCTGGATCTGGTTGGTGCTGGTCTTGATCGATTAGTCAGTGAGCTATTTCCCATTGTGCTGCTCGGTGGTGGCAGAAACCTCCTCGAACGACCGCTCAATTTTGGTATTCTCACCAGTAGTTTTGGGGCGGGGAATGCAGGCAAACTGACCATTGCTGCCAACAATCTCAGCTTAGCCAATGGTGCATTTGTAACTACGGCAACTATTGGTGCCGGCAATGCGGGGGATTTAGACCTAGAGGTGAAAAATACTATTCGCCTAGATGACTCTTTGATCTCAACCAACACTACCAGTAGTGGTAATGGGGGCAACTTGCAGGTGAGGGCTGCCAAGATCTACGGGATCAATGCCGGCGAACTAACCAGTAGCACAGTTGGTTCTGGGCGGGCAGGCGATATTACGATAAGTGTTACCGAGTTACTAGATTTTGAAGGCGGACGGCTGGGTATTCCTATTCCTGGTCTACCGAATGTGCCGTTAAATTTGCGGGCGGGTTTGGCAGCTACCTCTGCCCTCAGCACTGGCAGTTCTGGTAATGTATCGGTGATCGCTCCTGTGATTAACCTGCGAGATCAAGCAGCGATCGCTACTTCGGCCTTTAGTTTTGCCACTGGAGGTGACATCAAAATCATGGCTGATCGCATCAATCTCAGCAAGAGTGGCCGCATATCTGGCCAGAGCGTGGCAGGGGACGGCGGCAATGTCCAGATCAAGGCAACCGAGGCAGTCATTGCCCGGAATGGTCAAATTTTTGCTAGTTCTGGGGTGGAGTCCTTTGGCGGCGGCGATGGCGGCAATATCCAGATTTCTAGCCCTGTATTGGTTTTGCTAGATCAGGCTGAAATTAATGCCAATGCCTTTACGGGTGCAGGAGGAAATATTGACATCGCCACCCAAAGCTTGCTGGTAGATCAACTGAGTAAGGTGACAGCTAGTTCTAACCTGGGCGTAGATGGTCAAATTCAGATCAATAGCCCCGATCTAGATAGCACCAGTGGTCTAGTCCAACTTCCCGATCGCTTGATTGATTTATCTAACTTGATTAATTTAGGCTGTGGCTCTAGGGGCAACTTTGTCTACACGGGGCGGCGCGGCTTACCTTTAAATGCGGCGGAGAGTTGGCGCTTATCGATTTTAGGCATCCCCCAGGTCAAGCCGATTAGGGAAGCAACTAGTTGGTATCGCCTTGGCAATGGTCAGATTAGTTTGGTGAGTGCAGCAGAATCAACCTGGCGCCAGTTTCAGGCTCCTATCTGTTCTTCTTCAGGACTTATACCAATTCGCTGAATGCCCACTACAGATTATTAGGGATATGGGGCTGTGCCCCACGCAGGGGAGCACCCTTGCACCCTACATAAATCGATCTGTAGTCTAACTTTGGAGATTTGGTATTACGCAGCCTAATTTAGGAACTGTTGTAAAAAGGGAACTTGAGGGCAAAGCCCCGCACCCCACTTAAAGCTAGGGTTGTAGATCACCTTTGCGTAAGTCCTACCTCTTAATTTGATCCAGTCCGATCGCGGCTTGGATATGGTTTAACCCCTGTTGCTCTAGCTTTTTGACCAGTCCCTGGAGAATTTGTTTGATCACAAAAGGGCCTTCATATACCCAGCCCGTATAGATTTGCAATAGGCTGGCGCCGGCGGTAATTTTTTGCCAGGCATCCTCAGGGGAGCAGATTCCACCTACGCCAATTATGGGTAGCTGACCCTGGCTAGCTTGCCAGATCACCCGAATCACTTCAGTAGATCGTGCTGCTAAAGGCTGGCCGCTAATTCCACCTGGGGCTTGGGCATAGGTCTGATCTATTAAGTTTTGGCGAGAAATTGTCGTATTAGTGGCAATGATCCCTGAAATATTTAACCCCATGGCTAAAAGCGCGATCGCTTGTAAGTCTTGGTCATCTAGATCGGGAGCAACTTTGACCAGGATGGGAATTTGGGTTGAATTGAGCGCTTGAATCTGGGTGAGAATTTGCTCTAAGTGGGCGATCGCTTGCAAATCCCGCAAGCCTGGGGTGTTGGGCGAACTGACGTTGATTACAAAATAGCCAGCAAAGGGAGCTAAAAGCTGGAAACTATGGCAGTAGTCCTCGGCAGCCTGGGCCAGGGGGGTGATTTTGGATTTACCTAGGTTGATTCCCAAGGGAATGGTGAGGTTTTGAGCCAGATCTAACCGTGATAGAGCTTCAGCTACGGCGGCAGCGCCAGGATTATTAAAGCCTAAGTGATTCAACAGGGCGCGATCGCGG
Source organism: Pseudanabaenaceae cyanobacterium bins.68 (assembly GCA_033762795.1). Classification (GTDB taxonomy): domain Bacteria; phylum Cyanobacteriota; class Cyanobacteriia; order Pseudanabaenales; family Pseudanabaenaceae; genus JANRLH01. The sequence goes on along the minus strand of JANRLH010000103.1, from coordinate 14,419 downwards.
GGCAAGCGAAATAACCGTGGTGGGGGATTTCCAGGTTGAGCATGGGCGGTAATCGAACCCACTTCCCCAAAGCCAAAGCCCAGACTTTGCCAGGCAAAGGGAGCGATCGCCCCCTTGTCAAACCCCGCCGCTAAACCTAAAGGGTTAGGAAACTCTAGCCCCCACAAATTTTGGCTTAAGGCTGGATGCTGATACTGGCAAACTTGGCTAACCAGCTTTTGCCAACTGGCGCGGCGACTGATCTGGGTACAAACCGCGATCGCTAAGCCATGGGCAACCTCTGGCTCAAGCTGAAATAAACCAGGACGCAAAATCTGCTGATAGACTTGAGCAAGCATATATTATTTATTCCTAACTATGGTTTGGCAACTGATCACCGCTCCTTTACAAGGTCTGCTCTGGGTGGCTGAACAAATTGAAGACCGAGCTTTGACTGAGCAGGAACAACAGAATCTGAGTAAACGCCTGATCGCGCTGCAACTAAAATTTGATCTAGGGGAAATTGCCGAGGCGGACTTTATCAGCCAAGAACAGGAGCTTTTAGCAGCGATCGCCGCCGAGCTAGATCGCCCTAAAACTTGATCATCCGCCGATGCAAACTCACCGACTGCACTATCCCCAAGCCTAACCAGAGAGCGAGCAAGGCAGAGCGCCCATTACTCAAAAGCGGTAAAGGAATGCCGGTAATCGGCGCAAACCCAATAGTCATGGCAATATTCACCGATGACTGAAACAGGATCAAGCCAAACATACCAATTGCCAGCAAAGAACCAAAATCATCCCGTGCTCGATTGGCAATCACTAGCAGCCGCCAGCAAACTCCCAGCAACAGTAGCAACACCAGCAAGCAGCCGACAAAGCCCAACTCTTCCCCAATCACGGAAAAAATAAAATCGGTATGTTGCTCAGGAATAAAATTTAACTGGGTTTGAGTTCCCTGCAGTAAGCCCCGCCCCCAGAGCTTCCCCGCCCCGATCGCGATCTGAGACTGAATCAAGTGATAGCCCGTCCCCAAAGGATCAGAATTGGGATCGAGAAAAGCCGTAATTCTCAGCTTTTGATAATCATGGAGGGAGTGCCACAACCACTGCCCTAGCTGGGAAGAAATCAAATTAGTCACAAACACAGTCAGCAGACAGGGAATCTTGCCCCAAGGTACTGCCACCCAAGCCACCACGACGATCGCCCCCAACCAACCCAGCCAAGCCGACTTAGAGACAGCAAAAACTAGAGCCGAGAGCAACGGCGAAGCCAGCAAGATCAACCAGCGCAACTTGACGCCGCCCCAGTAGAGCATAAAGATGGTAATCGCCACAAATACTAGAGCCGTGCCTAAATTCGGCTGCAAAAAAATCAACAGCCAAGGAGGAATCATCACCCAGACCACCCGAGGAATATCTGCCCAGGTTTTGAGTGGATGGTGGTGAATCAAAGCTGCCAGGCTAATAATTAAGCTGATCTTGGCAAATTCAGAGGGCTGTAAATTAAACCCCCCAATCGCAATCCAGCGCTGAGCTCCCAGAGCAGCCTTGCCCCAAATCAGCACAGCAATTAGCACCAGATTATTTAAGCCGTAGATCAGCCAGTGGCAATACAATAGCTGTTCGTAAGGGAAGCGGGCGATCGCTAACCCTAACCCCAAGCCCACGCTGCCAGTAAGCAAATGTTGTAGCCAATAGTCTTTTAGCTCAGTTTCTAGTACCGTACTACGAATTGCCAAACCACCTAGGGCAGTCAGGCTGATCGTAAATAGCAGCAAGAGCAGATCCAAATCCCGCCACTCTCGCTGCCAGGTTCCCCAACCAACTGATCGCCAACGATAATCTTCAATCACTTCGATTCAAAACATCTAACTCAAAGTGACATTGTAACAAGGCGACTTAGACAAATTGGAATCTACTGGTAAGGGCTGCTGCGTCATTCGCACTCAGACCCTGGAAAACCGCGATCAACTCATCATTGGCACTCAGTCCCGCTACGCCATCATTGTCAATAAACAGACCAATTCCCCCAGGAATTCCAGCAGGTGCTGTGCCGATTACATAGGTAGCACCCGTATTGTTGGGGCTACGAATTAGCTGAATATTGTCTTCAGCCAAGCCAAAATCAGTAATCAAGGCATAGTCAGCTACTCCTAAACCACCAGTGCCCTCATCATAGTAAGCCCGGAACTGATCGCCCAAGATAAACAGGTCAGCACCCGCACCGCCAGTGAGAGTATCGATCTGGTTAATTCCAGGGAAGCGGATTTCTGCGGCACTTACACCGATCAAAGTGTCATTGCCAAGACCGCCGTTCAAGCTATCACTGCCCAGGTCACCCCCCAGCAGGTCACTACCATCTTCACCGTTAAGGGTATCATTACCTTGGCCACCAAAGGCTGTATCGCTGCCGCCGCCACCAAAAATCAAGTCATTGCCCAGGTTGCCACCCAGCAGATCATCTCCAGCTAGCCCAGTTAGGGTATCATTGCCGCCTAATCCTAGTAAGCGATCGCCATTACCAGAGCCATTGAGGTTATCTGCCCCATCAGTGCCCACGATTTGAATACCGCCTCCGGCCAAATTACTAGACACAGGCGCAGCTAGGGCAAAGGAGGTATCGCTAAAACTGACGCCGAAAGTCAGGATTTGGCTAAAGGCTTGCAGCCCAGGGGTAGCAGGAGCAGGACTAAAATTGTCATCACTCACAATAATCAGCGATCGCTGACCATTGATTAAGTTAGGGCCAAAGGCTAGGGCTTCAATATTATCTAAACCTGTAGCCAAATTCAGGGCATCCAAATCCAGCACCAGACGCTTTTGGGCAGGGCGAATAGCCGCCAAATCAGTACTATTTAAAGACGCAATATTAGCGATGTTGGTCGCCCCCCGCAGATCAATCTCGTAGAGCTTGCCAGAATTACCTGTACCGCCTACACCTACTGAGAAAGAACGCTCTAAACCCAAAAATCGCTGACCACTGTTATCAATTGCTAGCAACTCCACCAGACCAGCCGTAGCAAAGCCAGTAGCAGGTACAGGAGCCTTAGCGATCGGGTCAGTGTTATATAAAAACTCGCCCACTGGCTGACCAGTTACTAGGTCATAGGTCAAAATCCGCGATCGCGATCCCGTAGTTGGATTAGCTGTGCCCCCATCTTGTACTAGGGCATTTTCACTCGCCGTAGTCAAGAACCTTTGATCGGCAGTGATAGTCAAGCTTTCAAACCCCAAGTTATCTCGCACGCCCCTAGTTAAGTTAGCAGCAGTATTGGCATTGGGTAAGAATTTCTCTGGCACTGGCAAAGCCCTCACAAATCGGCCAGTTGCCACCTCATACTCATTCACAAAGGGATTAGTACGAATTTGACCTGCTCCATCCACTTGTCCTTCCGAAGTCACAAAAATCGTGCCGCGACTAGTCAGAGCGATCGCTTCCGTATCCGTAGACAAGGGGGCATAGACATTGCCATTACCCTGCAACAGGCGAGTCGCAGCCACAAACGCCACATCACTCTGATTAAAGTTCAGATCAGTCAAATTTAAAGTTGTCGTATAAAACCTCGGCGGTTGACCAGGCTCATTTGGTGGAGTACCCCGATCATCAGAAATACTGAAAAAGCGATTGCCTGCTGGATCATAGGTAATCCCCGACAAACCACCCAGGGTAGTACCATCCACACTCACACTGCGGCTAAGATAAGTCGCCTGTCCCAAAAAACTAATAGACTTGACAGCATCAGTCATAATTTTTCCTCTTGATCAAATTGCTTATTAGGATTTTCGGAAGAATACAGAAATCATTAGAACCGATGGCAGGGCTGCGCCCCTTTTGCCACCCATTACTAAAATTCAGCCTATAGGCGCAAGCGTAGCTGCTTCTTGACTGCCTTCATTAGGTTAGCCAAGGTTAGCTTTTCACCTGTTTGGGCCAGAGCCAACTTGACACGGCGTACCACACGCACCAAGCCGATCACCAGCAAAATACCCAACATTACCACCATCGGCAAGGTATCAGTCATGGTCTGAGCCAAGGTAAAGCCTGGGTTATTGGCAGTTAGATTGCGTAATAAGCCGGGAATTACTTGACCCTGAGCAGTTCTGGTAGCAGGCACACCCAGGATTTGGGAAATAGTAGGTGCGACATCAATACTTTTTACCAGGGGAACTCGACCTTGATTGATATTTGGCCCCGCCGCATAAAATACTGCCTGCATTTCTGGCTTAGTGGGATCATAGCCGTGAGCGCCGTAGAAGGGTGGCACAGATAAAACTGGGTTAGTCGCCGCTTGATCACCTACTCTGATTACGGGTGGAGTCTGCACCGCATCAAAGTTGTAACCCAAACTCAACAATGCAAACACATCCCCAGAATCTTGGCTGATAAACTCAGTCCGAGCCTGAATAATATCCCGCACCGTAGCATTAGCAGCCACTGGTCGCACATACACCTGATCAAAGATGGGCACACTCGCCGCTCCCCTGGTGTAAGTGGGATTAGTCTCGTTAAAGTTACGGACAGCATTGACCAAACGCTGTTGCAGACTGATATATTCAGCTACCGATACCGTGCCATTCGATTCCCTGCCCTGTAAATTGATATAAAAATTGACTGCTGGGCCACTAGATACTGCTCGTACCTGGGCGGGGTCAAAGCCGTTCGCCTGCAAAAATGCGGCAGGGTTGACTACCGTGTGGAAAGGAGCAAAGCCATGATCAGACACCACAATAATATTGCTGCGTGGTACCCCATTGGCATCTACGCCCACTTGGTCAATAATTTTCTGAATGGCATCATTGGCACCGCGATAGGCAACTTTGATATATTCCTGATAGCGGGCAATTTTGGCTTGATCTTGATTTGCTCCAATGGTATTGGCATCGAGGGGGTTGCTAGCTTGGCGGGGGTCAGTGAGCAAAAACTGGTGTTCAGAGCCATCAGGCTGCTCAAAATAGGTCATCACCAAGTCGGCATTGGGGTTTTGCTGAATAGCGCGACCTACCAGATTGCTGGTGTAATCTTCAGAAATTTTCACTAGATCTGCATAGGCTTCTTCTAGCTCGATCTCAGGATAATTGGCTAAGCCAGGGGCACTGCGCTGGGTGAGGCGAAAATCTGGCTGAGGCGACCAAAAACCCACATTGTTATTGATGTCATCCACCGCCGATAGAGCAGGGGCATTGCGGGGAATAAAATTGACCGCGTAGCGGATCAGGCGGGTATTGTTCAAGTCAGGGGCAAGGTTGCTCAAATAAAAGCCGGTTCCAGCCCGATTATTGCTGCCTTCAAAGTAGAAGCGTTGGGAAGTCTTGCTATTAGCCCGTAAATAGGCAGGGCCTGTAGACGGCAGGGATTGCACTCCCACAGGGATAGGCTGACCAGCATCAAACACTGCCACGCTGTCATAATTTGCCACTCCATCAGCCGTAGTGTCAAAAGCAGCGATCTGCATGGTGTAAGGATTGCGGCTACCACCAGTCAGGCTACCAGTGCCAGTGGCAGGAATAGTTTCCAGATTAGCTACTAAGATGGGGCTATTTGACTGGCGACCGGCGGCGGCAAATTGGCTAGTGAGCGCCGTAGAGGCAGGGGTAAAATCAGCCCGCTGCAGGGTGAAACCTCTAGTACCCAGTCCACCAAAGGCTCCAAAAGGCACGGTGTAATCTACAGTGCGAATGTTGCTAGACTGCAAGACCACATTGTTGTTGCCAGGTAAGGTAATAGTTGCGCCATCTCCACCTGGAAAAGTAGCAGTGACTACCCGCTTACCTGCGGCTCTTAGATCTACCCATACTGGTCGCGCTGTGGGATCAGTCGATTCGCGGGGGCCATCTTGACCAAAGCTATAGCCACCAATGGGAGCAGCAAATCCACTGGTGTTGGAGTTAAATGGTGCAGCCACTAGGTGAAAAGTGTTGGCATTGATCTCATTGCGAGCCGCATTAGAACCAGTAGCGATCGCAATGTGAGCAGGAGCAGTGAGAGAGGGGGTAATGGTTTGGTTCCCCATGGCAACTGTACCTTTGCTGCGCAGTAGACCTAGCCCAGTGCTGGGATTGAGCGTGCCATCTGAGAGGAATCTTTCCAGAATTTGCTCTGTGCATCCATCGAGGGAAACCAGAATTACCTTGGGCGCCATATATTTTGCTAAGTTACACCACAGTCAAACTTAACAGGCGTTGGTTAAGGAATAGGGTGACTTTGCTAAAGAACAGGTTAAATAAACCAGTGGCTCTCAGGTTGAATATTGATCTCAAAGGGAATCGCTTGGGGTTCACAGTTAATTGCCTGCCAAATCGCTTGCGCCGCAGTCTGAGGGCTGAGCATTTTGGTGCGATCAACTTTTAAGCTGACATCTTGCCAGAAATCAGTATTCACGCCGCCAAAGTAGCAGAGGGTAAATTTGATGCCGAAGCGCTTCAGTTCTTCTGCCATACATTTGCTAAAACCTACGGCACCATACTTAGAAGCGCTATAAGCACTGGCCATTGCCATGGGGTGCTTGCCTAAAATGCCAATCACATTGATGATATGTCCAAGTTTGCGCTCTTTCATCAGGTTGGCAGCAGCTTGGCAGGTGTAAAAGCTACCCTTGAGATTAAGGTCTAGCATACGGTCTAGATCTTGAGGCTCAATTTTATTAAACTGCTTCATAACGCCAGCACCAGCCGCGTTTACCAAAATATCAATTTGACCGTGGTGTTGCTGAATGGTGGCAAATAGGCTAGTTACTTGCGCAAAATCAGTAATGTCGGCAGAAATCGCGATCGCGCCAGGAATTTCTGCCGCTAGACTGGCCAGCCGCTCTCGGTTACGTGCCACTAGCACAAGCTTAATGTTGCTATGCACAACTTGACGACTGAGGGCAGCACCAATACCGCCGGTAGCACCAATAATCACTAATACTCGCTCTGACATATTTACTTTACAATTTGTTACATTTTTTAATCATACGCCCTTTTGAGCAGGACTTATACCAATCCTCCAAATCTTTACCCCATTCCAATTAATCTAGGGTGAAAAAAAAGACTTTGAGAGCAGCGCCCTCAAGTAGGAAGCGTAAGGAACGTAGGCGAAGCCGTTAGACCCACACCCCATCTTAGAGCCAGGTTTTAGATCACGTTTGCGGAAGTCCTATAATCTGTAATTTAGTCACAGTGATTTGCCATTAGGCGGTTGGATTTGAGAAGTGCTGGTAAAGGCAAGTCTGAGGTTTTAAATCACCTTTGTGTAAGCCCTATTTCGGTAGTATTGCCGTCTGCAAGTTAATGGGTGACAAAAAGAGTCCCAGGGCAAAGCCCCACATTGGGTTTTAATGATTTCTGTGCCGCATTCTTTTGAAAATCGCAATAAGTTGGAGGGAACATAGTTTGAGTCAGGATTTTTATCAGGCAAATCAACGCAAAATCAAGAGCTTAACTGCGGCGCGGGGGGAATTATCTTTGCCCTGTTTGCCTAGCCTGCTCAAGCAGCATTTTGCTAGTATCCGTGGGCTGCTTCAGGCCTTGGGACAACAATTTACCCAGGCGGAATTAGATAGCCTGCACCAAGCTTTGGCTACCAGATTAGAGCAGGGGTTTGCGGCTTCGCCCTACGCCCGTTTAACTTTTTGCTATGAACCTCCCAATCCGATGGCAGGTTTAACTAGTGGGCTACGGATCTCCTTTCGCCTACATACACCAACTACAGCCGAAAAATATCAAGGTTGGGTAAATGATCGGGGTGAGCATCTATTTGGCACTCATGCGGATGCGAAGGTGCTAGCGATCGCTGCTCAACTGCCGCCGCAAGCTGCCATCCTGGATGTTGGTGCTGGACCTGGTAGAAATACCATCCCTTTGGCTAAACAGGGGTTTCAATTGGATGCCATTGAGTTGGCACCAGTATTTGTAGACCAGTTGCGATCGCTAACCGAAAATCTGCCTGTAGAGGTGATCTTGGGAGATATTTTGCAACCTGAGACTAAAGTAAAAATCGCCCATTATGACCTAGCGATCGTGGCGGAGGTGATTTCTCACTTTCGGGATCTAGATCAAGTACAGCTATTGCTGGCGAGAATGTGTGATGGGCTCAAATCTGGTGGCTATTTGCTCTTCAGCACTTTTGTGACTCAAGTGGATTATAACCCTGAGCCTCTGGTGCGAGAATTGGCTCAGACGGCTTGGAGTTTTCTAATCACTCCAACCGAACTGCAAGCAGCGATCGCGCCTTTACCTTTAGAAATTATTTCCCAGGAACCTGCTTTTGCCTATGAGCAGGAGCATTTACCAACTGCGGCTTTTCCACCTACGCCTTGGTTTAGTAGCTGGGCGACTGGTCGAGATCTCTTTCCCATGGAAGCAGAGCCACCTGCCAATTTGCAATGGATTTTGGCTAGGCGGAGTTGAGCAATTTGATTTATCGATAAGGTTGTTGCTGGATTTTGCCCTAGTTATGGTGGTGCTCGACATAGCCCAGACTGAACAAGCAAAAACATGACCCCCTTATACCAATTCTTCATAGAACTTACGCAAAGGTGATCTAAAACCCTGACTGTAAGGGGGGCTACGCTCCACTTGAGGGCTCTGCCCTCAAACTCCCTGCCAAAATCAGCCACCCCATTTCAATTCAGTAATTTTATTACAAATTTTTTTCGCTATTTCCTTAGCCTGCAAGTATTTTGCAGGGTATTGCGAGTAATTTGATTTTAGTGAATTTTTTAAAGGTATGTCCCGACATTTAGAGAGACTTTTGGAAATAGACAGGTTAATACGATCGCCTGAAAGACACACGGCAATTACTCTGGCTGAAGTTTTGGAAGTAAGTGAACGCACCATTCGTAATGACCTTGATTTCCTGCGCGATCGCTATAATGCTCCTATTGAAAGCGATCGGGTTAAGGGGTACTACTATAGCGACTTAAATTGGCGATTACCAACTATTTCTCTAAGTAAAGGAGAGCTATTTGCCTTAACCATTGGCGCAAGGATGTTAAAAGCCTACGCAGGATCGGCTTACCGTTTAGAGTTAGAAAGTGCGATCACTCGTTTAGCAGAGCGGTTACCTGAAAAGTCTTGGTTAGATTTACAACAATTAGCAGAAGAATACATTTCTTTTCGCGCAGGTGCAGAGATCGATCTCGATCCAGAAATATGGCACAGGTTAGAGAGTGCCTGCCAAAATCATCGGACGGTGTACATGGGCTATTACACTGCCAGTCGCAATGATTACTCAGAACGCAAACTCGATCCCTATCTACTGCATATTTACCGTGGCACTAATCCCTATGTGATTGGTTTCTGTCATACAAGAAAAGAGCCGCGATGGTTTCGGGTTGATCGCATTCGTAAATTAGAAGTCCTTAGTGAGTCCTTTTTCCCTGATCCTACCTTTGATGCAAAAGACCATTTAGAATCTATCTTTCAACATGAGGCTGGAGGCGTTCCCCAACACATCACAATTTGGTTTGATCCCGTAACTGCACCATACATTCGTGAGCGCCGTTGGCATCCAAGTCAAGCAATTCAAGAGCAGAATGATGGCTCCCTAATTTTACAAATGTATGTGCGGGGTCTCAATGATCTGAAACGCTGGATTATGGGCTATGGAAGTGGAGCAAAGGTAATCGACCCGCCTGAATTAGTGGAATTAGTTCAAAACGAATTAAAAGGAATGCAAAATATTTACTTTAACGGAGAAACATGACAACAAAATTTTGGGCAAAAACTGGAGAGAGAAATTTTCATGAAAATGAAAGCCCTAAATATCACCCCGTTATCTGTCATTTGGCAGATACAGCCACAGTAGCAATGGCGATTATCAGAAATTGTCTTAGTCCATTAGCGAAAGAAAGATTATCATCTGGCTTAGGATTGAATAGTGAAGCACTGGTTAAATGGTGCGGATTCTTGGCTGGTTCTCACGACTTGGGGAAAGTCTCTCCAGTATTTCAATTTCAGGTTGATGAAGTGGGGCAAGCACTGGCTAAGACTGGATACTACGATCTTTATGCCGCCTACCAAGAATCTCAAACTAAAACCCGCAATGCACCACATGGTATCGTCACAGCTAAAACATTACCAAACTATTTAACTGAATTAGGAGTTGAATCTCGACTAGCAAAGCGATTAGCGGCAATTGTCGGTGGACATCACGGATTTTTCCCTACAAGCACCGAAATACAAGAACTTAATTCAGAAGACTTAGGCGAAGGAAGATGGCAAAAATTTCGCCAGGAGATTTACGAGCAGTTGCGAGATTTTGTGGGATTAACATCAGAAGATATACCCAGCGAATGTAGCAATGCCGCAGCAATGATTTTGGCAGGATTGACCACAACTTCAGATTGGATTGCCTCTAATCCCGATTCTAAAACTGGCTTTCCCTATGCAAACGATATGCCATTTGAGGAATATAAAAGAGATTTGCCAGCAAAAGCGATTCAAGCATTACAAGCGATTGGCTGGACATCGTTATCGCAAGGACAAGTTATCTCTTTTCAAGAGTTATTTAAGTTTGAGCCAAGACCACTTCAAACAGCAGCGATCGCCCTATCGGAATCCCTAGAACCACCATGTCTAGTATTGATTGAAGCCTCAATGGGAGAGGGTAAAACCGAAGCAGCGCTGTATCTTGCCGATCGCTTACAGCACAGTAGTAATGCAGGTGGATTTTATATTGGACTACCCACCCAAGCCACCAGTAACGCCATGTGGGAGCGAGTACGAAAATTTTTGGGAAATCGTTATCCCCAAGACTTAGTTAATCTCACCCTCAGTCACGGTTCGGCAGCAATTCAAGCAGAATATCTACAATCAGTTTGCCGTCTCGACCAAGTTTATGATGAAGATGCGAAAGTAGTTGCCAGCGAATGGCATACTGCCCGAAAACGAACTTTACTCAGTCCCTACGGTGTGGGAACCCTCGATCAAGGACTAATGGGAGTAGTGCGATCGCGCCATCAATTTGTACGCTTATTTGGTTTGGCAGGTCGAACGGTAATTATGGATGAGATTCATGCCTACGATCTCTATACCAGCACCTTACTAGAACGGCTCTTAGAATGGTTAGGGGCACTCGGTTCACCAGCGATCGCTCTTTCTGCCACATTACCCAAAAACACCAGACAAAAGCTACTCTCAGCCTATGCTAAAGGATGCGGAGATACTCAAACTGAATTACCCGAAGCACAATATCCGCGAATTACCGCGCGATCGCCACTTGGAGTATCAGTTTTACCTTTTCAAGCCTCTTCCCATGTTTGTAGGTCTCTCTTAATTAAATGGATTGATAGTGAATTATGGACTTCAGAATTAGCTACGGTGTTAAAAGATGGTGGCTGTGCCGCAGTGATTTGCTCAACGGTTGGCAGAGGGCAAGCAGTCTATCAACAACTACAAGAATTTTTCCCAATAGAAGAATTAGGTCTATTTCATGGCAGATTCCTATTTAAAGACCGCCAACGAATTGAAAAAGAATGCCTCGATAAATTTGGCAAAGATAGTAAAAATCGCCCCCATCGTTTTGTATTAGTGGCAACGCAAGTCATTGAACAAAGTTTAGATGTGGACTTTGATCTAATGATTAGCGATTTAGCTCCAATCGATCTGCTATTACAACGCTCAGGCAGATTGCACCGCCATAGCCGAAAGCGTTATCCCAAGTCAGAGCATCCAACTCTCTGGCTAATTCAACCCAATCTAAATGAAAAGGGTAAATTGGATTTTGCTGAGTCGGGCTATATCTACGATCGCCATGTGTTATTAAGAACTTGGCTAACCTTACGCGATCGCTACAGCGTGCAACTTCCCGAAGAAATGGATATATTGATCGAATCTGTCTATAACCTTGAATCTCCTATCCCTTCTGAACTTGAGGTAATTTACCAAGAGGATTGGCAAAGCTCTTTAGCAAAATATCGTCAAGAATCAGATGTAATGGAGAGCCACGCCAAAAAAGTTCGCATTCCACCGGCAATTAAAAAATCAGACATGGACACTTTCACCCGCCATCAAAATTTAGCAAAAGCAGAAGATGATGAAAGTACATTAGCCTCTGTTACCCGCTTAGGCGAACCTTCTATAACTGTGATTTTCTTGCAAAACTCAGAGAATGGTTTAGTATTGGCGGGTACAAATGAATTAGTCGATCTGAAATCAATTCCAAACCTAGAGCAAATCAGAGCTTTCCTGAACCATAGCACCCGCATTATTGGAGCAGACCGAGTGAAGGCATTGAAAGAAAACCCCAATCCCCCCAGTTGGAAATCAGCTTTGCTCAGATATTGCTGCTATGTAGTGCTGGATAATAAAGGTACTGTTCAGATAGGTAAAAGTCAGTTGAGTCTCGATCCGTTGCTGGGCGTAGTAATCGAAAAGAATAATTAAACAGGAGAAAAAATGTCTTTTAATCTAACCATAGAAAAATGGATTCCAGTTGTCTCAATGGATTGGCAACGGCAGGAAGTATCACTAATTGAATTATTCCAGACATGGGAGCAATGGCGAGAGATTCAGGCAGAAAACCCGCCTACAACTCTGGCAATCTATCGTTTTCTCCTAGCAATCTTACACCGAGTTTATCAAGGACCTACCGATGTCGATCACTGGCTAGAAATTAGAGAAAACAATGGCAAAAAAGCGATCGCTTATCTCAAAAAATATGCCGATTGCTTCGATCTGCTCCATCCTCAAAAGCCTTTTATGCAAGACCCTTCGCTTCAAAGAGGCGTTGAAGACAAAAAAAGTCCTCATGCTTTTCTAGCGGCTGAAATGCAAGGTGGTAATACAGGTACAGTATTCTGTCACGATCACCTATGGAGTGGGTCTTCTCTCTCAATAAGCGAGGCTGCTAGATTAATTGTCAAAATGCAAGTGTTTGACGTCTATGGTAGAAAAACTGGGGTTACTGAAAGGGTTGGGGGCATACCTACAGTGGGCGTAGCAATTACATTAATTCAGGGGAGCAATTTATGCCAAACATTGATGTTAAATATGATTCGGTACGATCCTGATGCAGATGAGCCTAGCCCTGTAAAAGGTGAAGATTTGCCAACATGGGAGAGAATTAACAAGAATCCTCAGATTTGTATTCCTTCTGGATACATTCATTATTTAACCTATAGGTGGCGTAGAACAAAGATTTTTCTTGATCGAGATAGAGTTGTTCAAGTTGCTGTTCAGCCTGGGGATCGTCTGTGTGAAAAAGAGAGCGGAAAATCACCATCGGTTGATGAAAAAAAGTGGGAATGTGCGATCGCATACAAAGAAATGTCAACCAAGAAAAAAGATGAAATGATAACAGTAGCCCTCAAAATAGATTTAAATCGCTCACTTTGGCGTGATTCAACTGCTCTTTTCCAATCAGAAGGATTATCTTGCCCCCCTCGCATAGTAAATTGGTTAGCTACACTTAAATCAGAGTTAGAACACACAGAAAATTCTATTCCAAAAATTCTTGGACTACAAATCTTTGGTTTGGCAGTTGATGATGCTAAACCTTTATCAGGTGTATATGAGCAGCTAAATGTCCCAACTATATACCTAACTGAAAGAAAATTATGGGAAGCATTAAAAATAGCGATCGCCTTTGCTGAATCCCATCGCCAAATTTTTCGTTCCTTCAAGGGAAGTCCTTACTTCACCCTAGCAGAATCGCTTAAAGGAAGTGCCGAAGTTCTTTCTAATTCTTTAGATGGAGAATCACGCTACTGGCTGTCCCTAGATCGCTTGTTTCCCATATTCCTTGACGAGCTTGCAGAAGATGACAGCACTGGTATAGATGGAATCAAACGCTACGGACAAATCAAACTACCAGAATGGAAACAGCAAGTTCAAGATGCCGCTAAAACAGCATTTACAGATTCAATTGGGGCAATACGCGATCGCTGTGCTAGAGCATTAGGATTACGATCGCTAAGTTTTTGGCTGGCAAGGCTTCGGGATGAAGAATCTGAAGTTCAAGCAACTAAAAAAACAAGTTCAACTACAAAAAACAAAGGAGGTAAAAAATAATGGAATCAACACTTTTAGAGGGAACAACAACATTTTTGGAAGCGATCGCCAAACGCATTGACAAAGATAATGGCGCAAAAGCAATTATGAAACGTGCCATATCTGGAGATCAACGACATCTGCTTCATACCTACGGGCTACTACCTTCTTTATCAGGCGTTAGAGAAACACAGCAAAAACTTTGGATTTTCGTTGCAAGCCTTTATGCCTACTATCCTACACAAGCAACACATCAGAATTTTGGCTTTAGTTGTAGAAAGCTCAATGATGCAACTACATCAGGTGGCACAGAGCGACGCTTTCGCGCCTTACTAGACTTATCCCTAGAGGATATTAAAACTCCGATTACCGCCCTAATTCGTCAGATGAAAAGTAAGAGTATTCTAGTTAGCTATCCGCTTTTACTATCTGACCTATGCCAGTGGGAACATTTTGACCAGTACATT
>JANRLH010000102.1:0-10911 GCA_033762795.1 Pseudanabaenaceae cyanobacterium bins.68 | reverse complement strand
GCAGCGATCGGATTTACTCGATTGGGCAACCCGTAAAGGGGAAGCAGGAATTGAGCAGTATCAACGTCAAAAAAATCAAGTGAGCATTGACGGTTTACCAACTGGGCTGTTTGAGTAAGGCTTGGATAGGCAGCACCTTGGTACTGGATCATAGGAAGCTGATTGCGCCAAGTTTTAGGCAACACCAATACCTTTGATTCACCCTCACCACTGCTTGTAGGGTAAAAACTTCCCATTCATCGTCACTTGCACGCGATCGCCCTTAGGATCTGGGATTTTTTCAACATCTAAAGTGAAATCAATTGCACTCATAATCCCATCCCCAAACTTCTCTTGAATCACATCCTTGAGCGGCAAACCATAGACCTGCATGATTTCATAGAAGCGGTAGATTAAAGGATCGGTAGGTACAACTGGGCCTAAGCCCTTGATCGGGTATTCAGTCAATTCTGTGAGTTCAGCTTCAGCCAAGCCTAGCGCTACTGCTAGCTGTTCAATCTGGGTGGGGCTGGCAGTTGCCTGCCGATAGAAGATCGCCGCCGTCAATACTTCGCTTTGACCAATCAGTTCGCCAAGCTGGACAAAACTTAGACCCTTAGATTTTTTAGCTCTCAGCAGCTTAGTGGTAATGGCGGGGATCATATGTACTCCTAGGAAATTATTTTATTCAGCCTGCTGATCTTAAATTAATTAGAAGTTAGAACTGTACTCTACTTAACACTTGTAGGACTGGCGCAAACGTGATCTAAAACCCTGGTTCGTGGGGTGTGGGATTCCTTTCAGACCCTATGGTAGGCTGATAACAATGACTAACCAACAGGTTTAAGCCTATCCCCTAAAATTATCCTGGCTAGCTATGACCAATACCCCTACTAGTCTCACCTATACCCTTGAGGACATCTTGACTCGGTTTGAGCAAAAGATGGACAGGCAGTTCACTGAAGTCAATCAGAAACTAGAAAAAATAGATGACCGCTTTAACAGACTAGAAATTGGTCAAGCTGAGCTTTCTGGTGAGATCAAAGCATTAGATCAGAAGCTTAGCGGTGAAATCAAAACACTAGATGAGAAGCTCAGCGGTGAGATCAAAACGCTAGATGAGAAGCTTAGCGGTGAGATCAAAACGCTAGACGAGAAGCTTAGCGGTGAGATCAAAACATTAGATCAAAAAGTGAGCGGAGTTGGTAAGCGCTTGGACAATCAAGAATTTATCAATCGCGGCATTTTAGTATCTGTAATCATTGCTCTACTTGGTGGAGCAGCAAAATTATTTGACATTATCCCCCTCACCAAAAATTAAAATTGGGACATCTATCCCCATAGCCATGGGCTTGCCCCCAAATAGTGGGCAGTGGCTTCGACATAGGCGATCGCTTGCTGATAGTTCATCCGAGTAGGACCGAGTAAGCCAACCGTGCCTTGGTGCTGCACTAATTTGTAGCAAGAGGCAATCAAACTACAGTTACGCATGGGAGCCAAGGGGATTTCACTGCCAATTTGAATAGTAATTTTAGGTGCTGTAGATTGCGCCATCAAGGGCAGGAGAGCGCTGCGCTCTTCTTCTAGCAGTTGAATAATCGCCAGTACTTGATCAAGCTGGCTAAATTCTGGCTGCTGCATCAGTTGAGCTAGACCGCTAATAAACAGGCTGCCTAACCTAGGCTGGTGGTAAACCTGATGCAGTTGGCGCAAGGATTGGGTGACAAAATCTGCATACTGTTGCAGTTGATCTAATTCTTGCCATGGCAGGGCAACTAAAAAGTCCTCTAGCTCCCTAGGAAGGAGATCGCTGAGCTGTTGATTGAGGAAGTTGTTTAATCTTTCTAGGTCTGGGAGCGCGATCGCTTGGGGTAAATCGACCGCGATTGAGGTGGTCTGGTAGGTCTCACTGATCACAGTAACTATCACTTTCTGAGAATCAATCGCCAGTAAATGCAGGCGGCGAATCGGACAAATTTGCTGTTCTGGTGTGGTAATTAATGCCAGGCAACCACTCAAGCTGGCAAGAATATGGGCAGCGCTGCGGAGAATCTGCTCTAAACTCTGTCCCTCAGAAGCGTAAAGACGCTGAGCCAGTAATTGATTAGTTTGCTCAAATTGACCAGGAACACCAGGTGGTAACAATTGATCCACATACACGCGGTAGCCGTAGTCGGAGGGGACTCGTCCGGCAGAGGGATGGGGTTGGTAGAGCAGACCAGAGCGATCTAAAAGGTTCAGTACATGACGAATACTGGCGGCACTCAGATCAAAGTCATAGGCTTCAGCCAAAGTCTTAGAACCCACTGGCTCTGCGGTGGCAATGTAATGGTTGATGGCTGCCTGCAGAATTTTTTGGGCGCGTGGATTGAGGTTTGCCGCTTTCATGATCCTGGTTGGTTTGCTCAGTTAGTCGTAATATAGCTTTATTTAAACATTTTAGGTTTGTGGCTAAATCTTCCTATTGGTCTCTGCGCCGTTATCTCAATCCCCATTGGCAATTAATCAGTCGCGCCAGCTTTTGTACTTTAATCTACATTGGCACTATGCCCTTGTTAGCTCATATTTTGGGATTGGTGTCCGCGGCGATCGCTAGCGGTAATGTGGCAGAAATTGGGCAGATTTCTAGCTTTACCCTAGGGATGTTTCTGGTGCGAGGTTTTGGTCAATACGGCCAAGATGCGCTGATGTCCCAGGCAGCGTTGAATGTGGCGCTAGATTTGCGGGTGAATGCCTATGCCCATCTGCACAGCTTAGACTTGGATTTTTTTGCTGAGTCTCGCACGGGTGACCTCGCCTACCGTCTCACCGAAGATGTGGATCGGATTGGCGAAGTGGTGGCGAAATTTTTTCACCAATTTATGCCCTCGGTATTGCAGTTGGTACTGGTGTTGGGCTATCTCCTCTGGCTCAACTGGTTGCTTACCCTGATGGTATTTTTGCTAGCCCCTCTAATTGCCCTGTTAATTAGCTGGTTTGGTCAACAGATGTTGGAGCGATCGCGCCGCAGTCAAGATCAGGTATCAAATTTGGCTGCCATGCTAGCAGAAGTGTTTAGTGGCATCCGCCTAGTGCGTGCCTTTGCTACCGAAGACTTTGAGATCAATCGCTTTCGTCGTGCCGCCGAACAAAACCGCCGCGCCCGCTATGCTGCCGATCAAATTCGGGCGATTCAGTATCCCGTAATTGGCTTTGTGCAAGCTTTTGGCATCATTTTATTATTTTGGTTTGCCGGTTGGCAGATTTCTCAAGCCCAACTCACTCCTAGCCAGTTTGTGGCTTTTGGCGCGGGAGTAGCTCTCCTGATCGATCCGATTGTGAACACCACGGGTAGCTACAACGAAATTAAGCAGGCAGAGGCCTCGGTAGATCGAATTTTTGAACTGTTTAAGCTCCAAGCCCAAGTCAAGGAAAAGCCCACCGCGATCGCCCTTGCCCAGGTGAATGGTCAGATTACCTATCAAAATCTCAGCTTTGGCTATGGGGAGCAAATGGTGTTGCACCAGATTGATTTTGTGGTGTTTGCTGGGGAAGCGATCGCTCTGGTAGGTGCATCTGGGGCAGGAAAATCCACTTTGATTAATCTGTTAATGCGGTTTTATGATCCCCAACAGGGCAGCATTTTAATTGATCAGACTAATATTCAGGATCTGACCCTCAAAAGTCTGCGCCGCGCGATCGCGATTGTGCCCCAAGAAACCATCCTATTCGCGGGTACGGTAGCTAGCAATATTGCCTTTGGCGAGCTGGAGTATGACCTAGAGCGGGTGCAGGCGGCAGCTAAAATCGCCAATGCCGAAGAGTTTATCCTACAACTGCCCGATCAATATCTCACTCAAGTAGGGGAACGGGGCATCAAACTCTCTGGCGGTCAAAAACAACGCCTAGCGATCGCGCGGGCGATCTACCAAAACCCCAAAATCTTGATCCTAGATGAAGCTACTTCCGCCCTCGACAGTGAATCTGAAGCCCTAGTCCAAGAAGCTTTGCAACGAATTATGGTAGGGCGCACAGTCCTGGTGATTGCCCATCGCCTCGCCACCGTCAAAAATTGCGATCGGATCTTTGTCTTAGAGCAAGGTCAGATCTTGGAGTCTGGCAACCACGAAGAACTGCTGGCCAAAGCTGGTCGCTATGCCCAGTTTTATGCTAGACAGTTTGCTTGAAATTTTTACCCTATACTATGAAGGCGTGTTAAGAAAAAATCATTCCCTATGACCATGACCCCTGTTCGCCCTGACCTAACCACTAGTTCGGATCAGCTAGTTAAGCACGAAGTTAAAGACCTTAGCCTCGCTGCGATCGGTAAGCAAAGAATTGAATGGGCTAGCCGTGAAATGCCTGTGCTGCGCCAAATTGCCGATCGCTTTGCCCAGGAAAAACCCCTGGCCGGAATCAAAATTTCCGCCTGCTGCCATGTCACTACTGAGACTGCTAACCTAGCGATCGCCCTCAAGGCGGCTGGAGCCGATGCCCTCCTAATTGCCAGCAACCCCTTAAGCACCCAAGACGATGTGGCTGCCTGCCTAGTAGCAGACTACGGCATTCCCGTGTTTGCAATCAAAGGCGAAGACAACGCTACTTACCACCGCCATGTGCAGATTGCCCTCGATCATCACCCCAACATCATCATCGATGACGGCAGTGATGTGACCACCACCCTAGTGCAGCAGCGATCGCACCAACTGACCGAAATCATCGGCACCACCGAAGAGACTACCACTGGCATCGTGCGCCTCAAGGCGATGTTCAAAGACGGCAAGCTCTCCTTCCCCGCGATCGCGGTGAATGATGCGGATACCAAGCACCTATTTGACAATCGCTACGGCACCGGACAATCCACCCTCGATGGCATTATCCGCGCTACCAACATTCTGTTGGCAGGCAAGGTAGTAGTGGTAGCCGGCTATGGCTGGTGTGGCAAGGGTGTAGCATCCCGCGCTAGTGGTATGGGAGCTAACGTGGTAATTACTGAAATCAATCCCGTAGCCGCGATCGAAGCCGTAATGGATGGCTTCCGCGTGATGCCCATGGCCGAAGCCGCCCAAATTGGCGATATTTTCGTTACCCTCACTGGCAACAAGCACGTAATTCGCGGTGAGCATTTTGCCGTAATGAAAGACGGCGCGATCGTTTCTAATGCTGGTCACTTCGACATCGAGTTAGACCTAGTTGCCCTCGAACAAATGAGTACATCTAGCCGCCAAGTGCGTAACTTTACCCAGGAATACCAACTCAAGTCCGGCAAATCCGTAGTGGTTTTAGGCGAAGGTCGTCTGGTCAATCTTGCTGCTGCCGAAGGGCATCCCGCCAGCGTGATGGACATGAGCTTTGCCAACCAAGCCCTTGCCTGTGAATTCCTGGTGAAGAATCAAGGCAAACTGGCTCCAGGCGTAGTCTCCATTCCAGTAGAAATCGATCAAGAAATTGCCCGCCTCAAACTTCAAGGCATGGGAATCGCGATCGACACTCTCACCGCTGAACAACTGGAATATATCAACTCTTGGCAAGAAGGCACCTAAACCTATGCTCAGGGGGGAAACCCCCTGGACAAAGTTTAAATCCCCCATGCTCACCTCAAAACTGCTACACAAATGCACACAACTTCTCTAAAGTCTCCCTGGATCACTTTTAGCTTTGTTGTCCTATTTTGCAGTGCCTGCACTGAGACCAAGGTGGCGCAATGTAATCGGCTAGTGAATCAGCTTAACCCTGTCCAGACTATTCAAGTACCCAATACCCCTCAAACCCAAATAGTCAGCGCTGACCTATTGGACAGAATTATAGCCAAAGCTGAAGCCGAACCCATAGCTGATCCCCAAATTCTTGACTTCAGCCAAAAAATTATTGGCCACCTCCAATCAGTTAGTGCTCTGCTGCGGCGAGCTAGTGCGGCTGCTACCAAACAGGATAAGGTGGAATTAACCAAGTCCACTCAAACCGCTCAAGATCTGATCAAACAGGAAGACGAGTTGGTACAGCAGCTAAATACCTATTGCGCTGAGTAGGCTAGCGACAGTGAGCCACTCCTTGATAGGATGATATAAACCTATGCACCTCTCGATGTTTAAACGCAATTTTTTAGTATTTACTTTAGTTTTTTGTCTGTTTTTGACCAGTTGCGTATCTAAGGCTGCTGGTCTCCTACCCTATTCGGACATCAAAGACGGCTACAGCTTCCTCTATCCTGGCGGCTGGCAACAAAAAATGCTCAAAGGTGGGCCTGATGTGTTGTTTCAAGATATTATCGAGCTATCCGAAAATGTATCGGTGGTCATTGGCCAACTCAACAGTGTGAAGCAACTAGCTGAAATTGGCACTGCCAGTGATGTGGGTCTGCGACTTGCCCAAAAAGTAATTGCGCCCCCAGAATCAGGTAGATCAGCAGAATTGATCACGGCTGAGCAAAGGGAGAATAAAGGTAAAACCTATTACTTGCTTGAGTATGCTACTAGGCTGGCAAACGGCAGTAAGCGCCACGATTTGGTGAGTGTGACTACTGGAAAATCTGGCCTGTACACTATGAGTGTGTCTACGCCAGAATCGAGGTGGCCAAGGGTAAAAGAGTTGTTCTATCGCGTAGCTGAGTCTTTCACCGTGAGATAAGAAATGGCTGTAACCCCCAGTTTTTGGTCATTCTAATTTTATGACGCAGATCTTAGTTATTGATGACGATCGCACCATTCAAATGACTTTAACTCGCGCCCTCAAAAAACAGGGTTACGGTGTGGTGGTTGCCAATGATGGTGAATTAGGGCTAGCCCAAGCTAAAGCCATGCAGCCATCTCTGATTATTTGTGATTGGAATATGCCCAAACTAGATGGCATTGATGTGTGTCGTGAGGTAAAAGCCATTCCTAGCCTAGCAAATACCTACTTTATCCTGCTGACCTCGCGGGATCAAGTGGGAGACCTAGTATTGGGGCTAGAAAGCGGTGCGGATGACTTTTTAAACAAGCCGCCTGACATCACTGAATTAAATGCCAGGGTGCGTGCAGGTCTGAGGCTGCAACAGGCCTACCAAGCCCTCAACAACCAAAAACAAATTTTAGAAAATGAGTTGGCCAAGGCAGCAGAATATGTGCGCTCCTTGATTCCACCACCATTGCATTCTGAGCCAATTCATACGGCCGCTTGTTTCATGCCTTCTGCCCAGCTAGGTGGAGATTGCTATGACTATTTCTGGCTAGATCAAGATCATTTTGCCCTATACCTGTTGGATGTTTCAGGTCACGGCGTCGGCTCTGCCCTGCTATCGGTGTCTGTGCTTAATCTGCTCCATAGTCGGAGCCTACGCCAAAATCATCAGTCGGAAGCTTCTGTAGATTTCCACTGTCCTGGACAGGTACTAGCGGGCTTAAATCGGTATTTTCAAATGTCTGAACATCAAGATATGTATTTTACGATTTGGTATGGGGTGTATTCCTGCTCTACCCGATCGCTGAGGTATGCTAGCGGGGGACACCCACCTGGGCTGTTATGGATACCGCAACCAGATCAGAGTTGGGAATGCCAAACCCTCCATGTGCCCGGTCTCCCAGTGGCGATGATTGCCGATGAACAGTTTGAGGTCGCTAGTTGTCAAGTTCCACCTGGTAGCCGTCTCTACCTCTACAGTGATGGTGCCTACGAGATTCCCCAGCCTAATGGTCAGATTTGGGGGATGCCAGCCTTCAAACAAGCGATCGCTCAATCTATTAGCAGTAGTTCTGCTCCCCTGGAGAACTTGGTGGCCGAGATCAAGCAGGCAGTTGCACCTGGCCAGACCTTAGAGGATGATGTTTCTGTATTGGAAGTAAAATTTAACTAAAAATATCCTTCAAAACCTTCACCGTATGCTCCAATTCTGCTGCAGTAGTGGAGCGCCCCAGGGTTAGTCTGGTACTACCTGTAGCTGATTGATCATCAAATCCCATGGCCAATAGGACTGGACTAGGGGAAATTTTGCCACTGCTACAAGCGGAGCCCGAGCTAGCGCCAATGCGGGCTTGATTCAAGCGCCGCACTACTTCCCGTCCGTTGAGTTGAGCTTGACAGAAACTGAGGTGATGGGGTAAGCGATCGCTCCCAGTTGCTCCCGTCAGCCTCAGTTGGGGGATCTCACTCAACCCCGCCCACATTTGATCCCGTAGTTGCCCTAAGCGAGCAGCTTCAGCCCTTAAATCCACCTTAGCCAAATCTGCGGCTAGACCTAAAGCTGCGATCGCTGCTAGAGGCTGTGTACCAGAGCGCAGCCCGATCTCCTGCCCCCCGCCCTGAAGTAGAGGCACTAGCTCTTGGGGGTAGCGACAAAACAATGCGCCTGCCCCTGGGATGCCATAGAACTTATGGCCAGAGAGAGACAGCATATCCACAGGTAAAGCCTGCAAGTCTAATGGCAACCTGCCTACGACCTGCACCGCATCCGTGTGGAACGGTACCTGGGCAGCTTGACAAATTTTGGCTAGTTCAGCGATCGGCTGCAAGCTGCCGACTTCATTTTGACCATAGATAATTGAAACTAAAACCGTATTTGGTTGTAGAGCAGCAGCTAGCTCTTGGGGAGCAACTAATCCTTGGCTATTCACCGCCAGCTTAGTAACCTGCCAGCCTTGACGCGCCAAAAAGTTCATAGGTTGAGCGATCGCGGCATGTTCTACCTGGCTAGTAATCAAGTGTTGAGGTTGACTATACTGCCAGACTTTGCCCCAAATTGCTAAATTATTTGCCTCAGTACCGCCAGAGGTGAAAACAATCTGCTCAGGTTGACAATTAATTAATGCAGCTACTTGCAAGCGCGATCGCTCCATTACCATGGCAGATCGCTCTCCCCAACCATGAATACTGGCAGGATTACCCCAAGCACTAGCCATTACCTCTGCCGCCCAAGCGATCACCTGAGGGTGAGGTGGAGTGGTGGCACCGTGATCTAAGTAAATAGGTTGATCCCAGGGCATAATCTCAAGACTGGTTAACCAAGCTATCCTGGCTTTCCAGCGGATCTGGCTGATCTGCTAGCTCCAGACAATAGCCCGCCCCATACACTGTTTTGATAAACCGAGGATGGCGGGGATCAGGCTCTAACTTGGTGCGGAGATGGCGAATATGTACCCTGATCGTCTCAATATCATCATCTGGTTCATAGCCCCATACTTCCTTGAGAATCTCACTTGGGGCTACAGTCTGGCCATGGCGTTGCAGAAGGCAATGGAGCAACTCAAATTCTAAGCGAGTAAGTTTGACTACTGCGCCAAACCAAATTGCCTCAAACCGTTCAGGCATGAGGGTGAGACTAGCATAGCTGAGGATTTCACTGTATTTGGCAGGCGAAGGGATACGGTTAGTACGCCGCAGCAACGCCCTCACCCTTGCCAACATTTCCTCTACCTCAAAGGGCTTGGTGAGATAATCATCTGCACCGGCGCTAAAACCTTCCACCTTGTTTTGAGTTTCACTCATGGCAGTGAGCATTAAGATGGGAATGTCCTTGGTGCGCTCATCCCGCCGTAACCTTTGACATACGGTAAATCCATCTACCCGTGGCAGCATCAGATCCAGTACCAGCAAGTCTGGTTGCAATTGAATGGCTAATGCTTGCCCTTTGATGCCATCGTTGGCGTGATCTACTTGGTAGCCAGCATGCTCTAGATTGAGCGCCACCATTTCCGCAATAAGGGAGTCATCATCAATGATTAGAACTCGAGGCATCATTAGTCACTGGGAGATTTTATGGAATCAGGTCATACTAATATAAATCTTAATGAACTTTTGTCAGAATAAGGTCAAGTAGATTGCCAATTTGTTAATTTTTTTCCGCTTTGCAATTCATTTGGCAACGAGCCGCTTGCTCCCTTTTTTAGATAGCACCCAAGTCCGAAATTTGTAAGATTCTCTTACAATATATGAAGATATGTAAAAAGTCATAAAATATTATTTTCCCATGAGTCCAGCCATGACCACTGTTGCCGATATCTTTGCTCCCGTACAAGACGACCTGCGGCATCTGACCAAAAATCTCAAAGAACTGGTAGGAGCCAGGCATCCAGTGCTGTATGCGGCGGCTGAATATCTATTTGATGGCAAGCGTAAGAGTCTGAGACCAGCAATTGTACTGTTAGTTTCTAGGGCAACTGTGAGCGATCGCGACATTACCCCCAGACATCGCCGCCTCGCTGAAATTACCGAGATGATTCATACTGCTAGCCTGGTGCACGATGATGTAATTGATGTAGCGGAGTTGCGCCGAGGCATCCCCACGGTAAATTCTGAATTTGGTAACCGCATTGCCGTGCTGGCTGGAGATTTTCTGTTTGCTCAGTCTTCCTGGTATTTGGCGAACCTAGACAACCTTGAAGTAGTGAAGTTACTGTCTAAAGTAATCACTGATTTTGCCGAAGGCGAAATTTGCCAAAACTTGACTGCTTTTGATCCAGATTTCACCCTAGAAGACTACTTGGATAAAAGCTTTTATAAAACTGCTTCCCTAATTGCTGGAAGTGCCAAGGCCGCAGGAGTTTTAAGTGGGTTGTCGCCCCACCACACCGAGCAGCTTTACAACTTTGGCAAGCACTTTGGTATTGCATTTCAAATCGTGGATGACATTCTAGACTTTACTAGCTCCACTGAGACCTTGGGCAAGCCGGCGGGTTCTGATCTCAAGCAGGGAAATTTGACTGCTCCAGTGTTGTTTGCCATGACTGAACAGCCCCAACTCACAGACCTGATTCGCACTGAGTTTGAAGAAGCCCAGGATCTGAGCTTAGCCCTAAAACTAGTTCATGCTAGCAATGGTATTCAGCGATCGCGCGAACTTGCCCAAGAACACGCCCAGCTAGCCCAAAAATGCCTGGAATGGCTGCCTCCCTCGGTTCACCGCCAAGCCCTATTAGATTTGACCGAGTTTATTTTGGAGCGACTGTTCTAACCTATACTAGGTCAGAATTGTTCGGATCT
>JANRLH010000101.1:0-4010 GCA_033762795.1 Pseudanabaenaceae cyanobacterium bins.68 | reverse complement strand
TCAAGTCGTTGGCACAGTTCAGCCAAATGAGTACGACCGACATACATCGCACTGGTTTTGAGGTTATGGAAATAGATGCGTAGGTTTTTCTGATCCGATTGAGCGATCGCTTGCTGGATTTGGGCTAACTTTTCTGGCAGCCCTTGGTAATAGCTCTCAATCATCTCTCTATAGATTTGGTCACCCCGATCGCCAAACATTTGCACTAGTTGTTCCTGGATTCCAACATCTGGGGCCGTCGCCCTAAGACCCGCGATCGCCTCTTTAAGCTGAGCCAGTTTAATCGGTTTGGGGAGATAGAGATCCATGCCAGCAGCGATCGCCTTTTGGTGGTCTAGTTCCAGGGCATTAGCACTGAGTCCGATAATTTTTACCCTATGGTCTTGGTTACGAATCAGTCGGGTGGCTTCAATGCCATCCATTTCCGGCATCTGCACATCCATCAAAATCAAATCATAGGATTTTTGGGCGATCGCCGCGATCACTTCTCTGCCATTCACAGCTAGATCGCAGGTATAGCCCATTTCCGCCAACAGCATTTGGACTAATTTTTGGTTAGTGGGATGATCCTCCGCCAAGAGAATATTTAGAACAGGTGGTAATTGGGGCGTTCCCCCCACCAATCCTTGATAATTTTCCGATTCCCCTGCCCTGGCTAGAGGTAATCTGAGACTCACATAAAAACAGGAGCCTTGCTCAATTTCTACCTCTGGCTGCCAGTCAGTTGGCGGATTACCCCCGATCGCCCCGTTGCTCACCACCCAAATTCTTCCCTGCATCAATTCCACCAGTTGCCGACAGATCACTAAGCCTAAGCCTGTGCCGCCATACTTTCGGGTAGTAGAGCTATCTGCCTGGGTAAAGGGATTGAATAATTGATCTAGCTGGGTCGGTTTAATTCCCACACCGCGATCGCGTACAGAAATTTCCAATTGCAGCAACTGATCGGCAACCTCCCTAGTATGCAAACTGGTTACTACTGCTCCGTCGCCACTAAATTTAATCCCGTTATTGATCAGATTGAGCATGACCTGTCGCAAGCGCAACCGATCGCCAATCACAAGTTCAGGTTCAGCAGGGGTATGATAAATTAATGGAATCCCCTTTTCCGCAGCAGTATGCTCCAAAATTGCGATCGCTTCTTGAATGGGGAGGGAAATATCAAACACCTGCTGCTCTAGCTCAAGTTTTTCCGCTTCAATTTTGGAGAAATCCAAAATATCATTAATCACGGCCAGCAGAGACTCACCACTAGTCTGGACAATTTCAGCTAGTTCCTGCTGCTTAGGCGACAACTGAGAGCGCAGCAACAGATCGGTCATGCCAATTACCGCATTGATTGGAGTACGAATCTCATGACTCATTACTGCCAAAAACTTGCCCTTAGCTTGATTAGCAACTTCGGCTTCCCTACGAGCTTGCTGCAAGGCTTGATTCTGCACTAGGAGTTCTGCCGTGCGTTCCTTCACTTTCTGCTCTAGTTCACTCACCAGTTGGTAAATTTCCTGTTTTTTCTGACGTAAATTCACTTCAGTAGTCTTACGCTCTCGAATTTCTTGCTCTAACTTTTGATTCGCTAAAGTCAAAGCCTCAGGGCTAGGCAAAGCCAGTGCTTGCGGAATCAAGTTGACCATTTCGGCAGCGGTATAGAGCGAAACGATCGCGGTAATTGCCTTGACTAAGCCTAAAAACCAGTAGGCTGGCACCCAGAGCGTCCATATCTCTAGCAGGTGGGTAGTGCCACAGGCAATAATAAAAGCACTGAACAACCAAAAGACTCTTTGGAACGGGGTATCTTCGCGCTTGCGCACGAAATAGACTAACATGGCTGGAATCGAAAAATAGGCAAGCCCAATCAAACTATCTGACACCACGTGTAAGCTCACCAGGTTTGCCTGCCAAAGGTAGCAATGACCATGGGGAATAAAGCTATTAGCGCCAAACAGATCAGAAATAAAATTTTCCATAATGAATCACTTTGGCTTGTGAAGATCAATCCCCCCTGGTCTTATTAAGAAAGATACTCGAAAGGGGATCAAAACCTTTGATTGAGTACATTTTGGCTCAGTTTAGGCAAGCATCCTGATTTCGGGCTCAGGTTAATCTTGGTCAGGGCACTTCAACTTTACGATCCGTCAAAACCCCTAGACGGCAAAGAGCGGGCTGAGAGCCTTAAAAATCTTCTGGCTCGATCTCTTCTTCTACCTCATCCCCTGTAACCTTAGTTGCCGACACTGGCACCCCAGTGGCCAGCTTTTCCCGCAGCAGTTTCTCAATTTCGGCTGCCACTTCTAAGTGTTCCTCCAGATAGGTAATCGCTTTGTCGCGCCCCTGGGCAATATTTTCGCCCTGATAGCTATACCAAGCGCCTTTACGGGTGACTACTCCAGTTTCTTCGGCAATGTCTACCAGGCAACCCATGCGTGAAATCCCTTTACCGAACACAATGTCAAACTCAGCCACTCTAAAGGGCGGCGCGATCTTGTTCTTGGCTACTTTCACCTTGACCCGATTGCCATATTCTTCTGTGCCACGCTTTAGGGTTTGAATGCGGCGAATATCAAGACGGACTGAAGCATAAAATTTTAAGGCAGTGCCGCCTGTAGTGGTTTCTGGAGAACCATAGGAGACGCCAATCTTTTGACGCAACTGGTTCAAGAACACCACAATGCAGTTAGATCTGCCCACATTGCCAGTAATTTTGCGCAGGGCTTGGCTCATTAATCTTGCCTGCAAGCCCATGTGGGAATCACCCATGTCCCCTTCGATTTCCGCCTTGGGCACTAGGGCAGCTACGGAGTCGATCGCGACAATATCTACTGCCATCGATCGCACCAAGTTATCGACAATTTCCAGCGCCATTTCGCCGGTATCTGGCTGAGAGATCAGTAAATTTTCAATGTCTACCCCCAGTTTGGCGGCGTAGTGGGGATCAAGGGCGTGTTCAGCATCAATAAAAGCGGCGGTGCCGCCCATTTTTTGGACTTCGGCGATCGCGTGCAGTACCAAAGTAGTTTTGCCTGAGCTTTCTGGGCCATAGATTTCAATTACTCGGCCGCGAGGTAATCCGCCGCCCAAGGCTAAGTCCAGGGTGAGGGAGCCGCTAGATACAGTCTCTACCACCATCCCCTTAGCATCACCCAGGCGCATAATCGCCCCCTTACCAT
The DNA here is from genome assembly GCA_033762795.1 of Pseudanabaenaceae cyanobacterium bins.68. GTDB lineage: Bacteria > Cyanobacteriota > Cyanobacteriia > Pseudanabaenales > Pseudanabaenaceae > JANRLH01. Next base: position 843 of record JANRLH010000101.1, on the reverse strand, counting down.
GGTCTTTTTCAATTCTTTGCAGCAGGCCTTCCAGCGCTTTCTGCTTTTCACTATCACCTGCTGGTCGGGCAACAGGTTTTTTATCGGGTTTATCAGCAGAGGTTTTAGCTGCCATGGGGATTTGGGTAAATGTAGAGAATTCTAGTTTAACAGATGGAGCAAGATTCCCCTTCCTTGTAAATTTCCAAAAGGTTTAGACTTGCACATTGTTGGCTTTTCTGTTATGGTTACGTTACACAAGTTTTAAAGGGCGATTAGCTCAGTTGGTAGAGCGCCTGCCTTACAAGCAGGATGTCGTCAGTTCGAGCCTGGCATTGCCCATACTTCAAATACCAACACTTTCGGCTCTGAGATAGTCCCAGAGCCTTTTGCTTGGCTAAATCGCCCTAAGCTCCTGAAGAGGGTAGAAGGGGATAGAAAGGCATAGAATCGGCTAAAATTTAGCCACGATTTTAGCCATGGACGACCTCATCCAGAAAACAAACAAGATACTTAAAGCTGGGCGCTGTGGCTTGACTATTGAAATGGCTGAGCCCATACCATTGGGCTACCTTGGCAACCCTGCTGGGATTAAACGGGCTGAGGCTGATGCCAAGAAAATTGCTACCCAGCTAATTCAAAAAGAGTTTGACTGGCGACTGGATTGAGATCTACTCACCACAGACCGCCACTTGCTAGTCTAAGCCCTAGAGACATCCCCAGTGATGAAGCGATCGCGGAGTGGTTTGGCAAGATCAAGAATCCAGCATGGCGGTGGGCATACGGGATGTTTGCTATCTACGGGCTAAGAAATCATGAGATATTTCACCTGGAGCTTGAGTTTCCAAACGTGCGGGTGGTTGA
>JANRLH010000100.1:0-8137 GCA_033762795.1 Pseudanabaenaceae cyanobacterium bins.68 | reverse complement strand
GATTTGAGCGGGGTTGACTTGACCGATGCCAATCTGGCAGGAGCCGATCTGAATGGGGCTAATCTCAGTGGAGCCAATTTGACTAGGACTAACTTGACGGGGGCAGACCTACGCAAAGCCAATTTTACTAACGCGGTACTGGAATCAGCTAAATTTGACCAGGCTTACTTGCGAGATGCGATCGGGTTGCCAGAGACAGCGGTGCGGGCAGAAGATTACTATGCTTGGGGATTAGAGGAAATTAAGCGCGGTAACCATCGGGGAGCGATCGCGCACTTCAACCAGTCCTTGGGATTAGATGCCGAAAATGCCAGTGGCTACCTGAGTAGAGCCTTAGCCAGGTTGAACACGGGTGACCAGGCGGGCGCGATCGCTGATGCTGAACTAGCACACAAGCTATTTACCAAGGAAGGGGATTTAACCAAGGCGAAGGCAGCCAAGGACTTGACCGACTCGATTCAGAAAGCTAACAAAGAGCCAGATTTTTTTAGTAACTTGGTGGGCAATATTGCGCCTTTTTTGTTGCAATTTTTACTGAAATAGGATGAAAGACAATCTGCGCCGTAAGTCTTTGCCCTTTGGTCAGCCCTTAGATCTTGCCGTATTGATCATCTCAGCTACAGTCCTGAGCTTGATTGGGCTGCTCCTGTGGCAGGGCGATCGCACCGCCCCCCAGGTGGTAGCATTTAGCTGGGAGCAGAAACAGGTGACTGCCGCAGACCTAGCTTTTAAGCTCACCTTCAATCGACCGATGGATCAGCAGAGTGTGGAACGCAATCTCAAAATTGTTCCTCCCCTGGCTGGGCGCAAAAGTTGGGCGGGCAGAACTATGGCCTACACCTTAAACCAGCCGATCCCCTATGGGGTAAACTATCGGCTGCAGTTAGAAAATGCCTATGACCGATTTGCGGATGAGGTGGATAATCATCGGCCAATTACACCGTTTCGCAGCCAATTTAGTTCCCCAGAACCAGCGTTTTTATACATTGGTGCCGCAGGAGAACAGCAAAATCGCTTAATCTTGGTGAACCAGGCTAAGCAACAGGTATTAACCCCTGAAGATTTGGCAGTGATTGATTTTCGGGTATACCCTGATCGCCAGAAAGTATTAGTGGGAGCTGCCCCCTACGAGAATGACCTGGTTAATCTGTTGGAACAGCAGCTTTATCTACTGGACTTAAGCCAGGCTAACCCGCAGCTAGAGTTAGTGCTGGATGCTAAGGAGTATCAAAATTTTAAGTTTGATCTAGCTGCCAATGGGGAGACTATTGTGGTGCAAAGGCTCAGTCGGGCTGAGACAGGACAGTATAGTCTATGGGCGTTGGAGCGCGATCGCTTGCCCAGATCCCTGGAAAATAAGCCTGGAGGTGACTTTATGATCACGCCCGACAGTGCAGCCGTAGCGATCGCCCAAGGAGAAGGAGTAGCAATTTTACCTTTGGTGCCCCAGGCTGATCCCCTAGATTTTTTGCCTAAGTTTGGCATGGTGTTGGGGTTTAGTCGTGATGGCAGTCAAGCGGCGATGGTCAAATTCAATAAGGACTATACCCGATCGCTATTTTTTGTCACTAATCAAGGGGTACAGCGAGAGTTGGTGAAAATTTCTGGTTCAGTCTTGCAGGGCATATTTGCGCCGCAACAGCCAATGATCTATGCCTTACTCACCGATGCTGACTTGCAGGCTACGGTATTTCGGGAACAGCCCTATCTAGCCGCCGTGGAAATTAACAGTGGTAAAGTCACCCGCCTGCTCGATCTGGCAGGACAAAAGCAAATTCAACTGAGTTTGGCTCCAGATGGTCGCAAAATGTTAGTCAGTAGCGTACCAGCCAGCCAAGCACCAGGTCAGCCTAAACCCCTACCGCAACTATTTGAATTGACAATGCCTCAACAACTTGGTACGACCTTGGAGGTAGCTAGTTTGGAGCGCCAGGGTCATCATCCCCAATGGTTGCCATGAGCCAGTTCCATCATACTCCTGTATTGCCGACCGAGTTGGTCGCGGCGTTGCAAATCAAACCCCAGGGCTGCTATCTAGACTGCACGGTGGGTGGTGGTGGTCATAGCAAGTTGGTGCTAGAGCAGGAAGACAATATCGAGTTGGTCGCCATTGATCAAGATGCCCAAGCGATCGCAGCAGCGCAAGCCAATTTGCGCAATTATCCCGTGCAGTTTTGGCAAGGAAATTTTGCCGATTATCAGCCCCTAACTAAGTTTGATGGTATTTTTGCCGATTTAGGGGTGAGTTCGGCTCAGCTTGATTTACCAGAACGGGGCTTTAGTTTTCGGGAACCCGCCCCCCTGGATATGCGTATGGATCAGAGCCAGCCTCTCACCGCCGCCGAGATTGTCAATCACTGGGCAGAGCAGGACCTAGTGCAGCTATTTTTTGATTGGGGAGAAGAGCGGTTTAGCCGCCGCATTGTCAGGCAGATTCTCGCCCAGCGTCCCATTTTGACCACTACGGCTCTAGCGCAAGCGATCGCCCAAGCTGTACCAAGCAGCTACCGCCATGGTAGAATTCATCCTGCCACTAGGGTATTTCAGGCGCTCAGGATTGCCGTAAATCAGGAGCTATCGGCTCTAGAGCAGCTACTTGGACTTGCACCCCAATGGCTCAATCCTGGCGGCAGGCTAGTGATCATTAGTTTCCATAGCCTGGAAGACCGACTGGTCAAGCACAGCTTTCGTCAACATCCCGAACTAGGCGTGATTACCAAAAAGCCAATTGTGGCGGCTGAACTAGAAATTCGCCAAAACCCGCGATCGCGTTCAGCTAAGCTGAGAATTGCCCAGAAACACTCGAACTACCAACATCTATCGGAGCAGGAAATTGGCCTTACCCACTGCTAAATCGCCCAGTAAATCACCTAGCCAACTCCCCACTGGCATCATGCTCTCCAACTGGGAAAAAGGGGCATCCCTAATTAACCAAATTGGCTATGGCATCTTGATCTTCTCGGCGATCGACTATGCCGTGATTCTGATTCCCTTTCGGATTACCAATCCTGCCTGGGAACTAGAGGCAATTAAGCAATTGATTAACCAAGTGATCGTGCTGCTGGTGGGCTTGGTGTTCGTGTTTTATCGCCCCATGAACATCAACCGCAAACTCACTAAGTTTGTGCTGGCAGCCTTCTCTTGGCTTTGCTTACTGCTAGGGGTTTTATACTTACTCATGCTTCCCCTCGCCATGATTAATGTGGGACGAGTAACCCTGATTCAGCAGAACAATATCAATGCCAGGCTCAGTCAAGAGTTGGGAGTATTTGATGAGCAGGCTAAACGAGTGAGTCGGCCAGGGATTACCGAGCGCGAACTCCAGGGCTGGGCACAAATTGCGCGGCTCACTCCCGAAAGGCTGGCTAGAGACAAGGCTGCCAATATTAGCCTTCAGCAGTCGATCTTAAATCAATTTAAAACCGGGCGAGAGGCTACAACGATTAGGACTCAGCAAAACCTTAGCTCTCTCCAAAAACAAAGTATCAAAGAAACCATCAGTGTAATTCTGCGGGGAATGATTGCCAGCGTTAGTTTGGTTTGGATTTGGTTTAGTACGCGCTGGGCAAGGAAAAGCCTCAAAAAATCTCGCCGCCGCAAGTCTCGTAGCCAAACACCTCTGCCAGCAGAGCAGAACGCTCCTGAAGATACCGAACTCGATGCCGAAGATGTATCTTAAAATCTGCGGCATTACTCGCTTGGATCAGGCGATCGCGATCGCCCACCTAGAGGCAGTTACAGCTTTAGGCTTCATTTACGTGCCAGGTACGCCCCGTTATCTGAATTTAGTCCAGATTCATCTGATCACCACAGCGATCGCGGCTCAACGCCCCATTGATCTCGTGGGTGTCGGCATGAATCTTAACCTAGATCAAGCGATTGAATTGGTGCATTCCTCCCAGATCAATAGTCTGCAACTCCATGGTCAAGAAAGCCCAAATTTTTGTGGTGAGCTTAAAGCTAAGCTGCCCCAAATCCGTCTGGTTAAAGCCTTTAGAATTAGCGATCGCAACGATCTAGCCCAAATTCCTGCCTATTTACCCTATGTTGATCAAATCATCCTAGATGCCTATCATCCTCATTTGGCTGGAGGTACAGGTCAAACCCTAGACTGGGCACTCCTAGCTGATTTTGCTCCTGGCTGCCCCTGGCTGCTAGCTGGTGGCCTCACCCCTGAGAATGTGGCACAGGCGATCGCCCAAACCCAGCCCGATGGCATTGACCTCTCTAGCGGTGTAGAGCATCAGCCAGGTGATAAAAACCTCAACCAAATTGGCAAACTAATTGCTGCCCTGCCATGACTAAAAGACTATTTACCGACTTCGATGGCCCAATTATGGACGTGTCGGAACGCTACTATCGGGTGTATTTGGACTGTATTGCCCAAGTGCGTCTGCCCCAACAAAAAGTGATCCCACTCACCAAAGCCCAATTTTGGCAAAATAAACGCGCCCAAGTCCCCGAGCTAGAAATTGCCCGCCAGTCGGGTCTAGTAGAAGCTGGTCAAGCCCAAGAATTTTTGCGCCATCGTCAGCAAGTGATCCATACCCCTGCTTATTTTGAGTATGATCAGATTATGCCCACCGCGATCGCTGCCCTCAAACAAGCTCAACACCATGGCATCGAACTCGGAATCATGACCATGCGCCGCCAACGCGAGCTAGAGCCTGTGCTACATAGATACCAACTCAGTCAATTCTTTCCCCCAGAACGCCGCTTTTGCCTGAGAGATGACTACGTTAAAACTGGTGATACCCTCGATAAACCCTTACTAATGCAAAAAGCGATCGCTACCCTAGCCCCAGTTGAGCAACAATGGATCGTAGGTGATACTGAAGCTGATATCTTGGCAGGCAAACGCTATCGAGTGCAGACTATTGCCATTTTGAGCGGTATTCGCGATCGCCCCCAACTCCAACTCCAGCAGCCCGACCATATCCTCCCCGACCTTGCCAGCGCGATCAGCTACATTCTGCAAGCTCCCTAGTCATGACCGCTAAACTGACTGCCAAACTTACGCCCAATCAGCAAAAAATCTTGGATCTTTTGCAACAAATTGCCACCCCGATCTCCGCCCAAAGCATTTATCTAGAATTGCGGCAGCGACAGCAAAGTTTGGGAATTGCCACGGTTTATCGAGCCTTAGATAGTCTCAAGCTCAGGGGCATGATCCGTAGCCAAGTGCTAATCCACGGGGAATGCTTGTATAGCCCCTTACGCACCGACCAGCATCACCTCAACTGCCTCCAGTGCGGTCAGTCTACTCCCATTCAACTCTGCCCCATTGCCGACCCCCATCCTCTACAAGTACAGGGGTTCCAGGTGTTTTATCACACCCTAGAATTTTTCGGCCTATGCCAAGCCTGTCAAGCTTCAAACCCCTGACTTTTCTTGCCCGTGATCTAGCACTTTAAAATACAGGGCGATGTAGCCTGATTTCAAATTGCCTTCCAAATTAGCCTGGTTAATATCTCCATGCAGATTACGGTTGTTGTGCACACTAAAAATTTCGTAGCGATCGCCCACAAAACTGTAGTCAGCCACATCAGTATATTCCTCCCCCGACTTCAATTGCCAGCGCTGATCAGTCAGTTCAAAATGATAGTCAGCCTTATCAGGCGAAGCCGAAGGTCGATCAATAATTGCCGAAATCGTGGCGCGGTAGGGTTCTCCGTTCTGTTGAGGCGGCAAAATCTCACTGGTGATCTCCCGATAAAAGCAGCTTTCATTGTGGCAAAAGCGTAATTTAGCCATTTTGGTTTTAATCAGTTCAATTCTGCTTACCAAATCTAAGCCAGTAGGGTTAGCCCAACTCAATCCTTGACCGCCAAATATCAGCACCAAAACCAGCAAACTAGCCGCTAAAACTCTCTTCATAGTCATAAATATTCGTAGAACTTACGCAAACGTAAATTTTGATTTTAAGCGGGGTGCAAGTTAATGGGTGACAAAAAGGAGGGCGCAGCCCCGCCATCAGTTTTAATGACTTCTCTACCGCATTCTTGCGAAAACCGCAATCAGTCTTGAATATTTTAAGTCTAACCCTGAAATAGCTTCTAGGTAGGGAGATCAACACTCAAGCTCCATCGACTCAGGTTTTAGGATCAGGAAGTATCTACTAATTTGAGAGCAAGTCAACATGGCATTTTTTGAATCTGAAATTGTCCAATCTGAAGCCAAAAACCTATTTCAAGACTATCAGTCCCTAATGGCACTTGGTGGTAACTACGGCAAATTTGATCGGGAGGGCAAAAAACTGTACATTGAAAAAATGGCTGAAATGTTAGAGCGATATCGGATTTTTATGAAACGCTTTGAACTGTCCGATGATTTTATGGCGCAGATGACCATGAAACAACTCCAAAACCATCTCGCCAACTTTGGGATCACCCCCCAGCAGATGCTTGATCAAATGCAAATCACCTTGCAACAGATGCAGGCAGAGATTGGGGTGTAAATCTGTGCCTAAAATCAGCCACCTGCTGTCCTTGATTTTTTTGGTAACTGGGCTGAATATCAACCCTGTGTTCGGCACCCCTCGCCAGGTTACAGAGACTTTAGCCGCGATCGCTCAGCGCAACACCAATACTAGTGCCAGAACTAATCAACTCCAGCGCCTCCGCCAAAAGCTCAGCCCCATCCAGCTTGATCTGAGTTCGCATCCCCTAGCCAAAACGCAATACTGGCAAGATTTACTCTGGGCGATCGCTGTACTTGAACCTCAACAGCCGCTGATTGCCCAAACCCTAAAACAGATCCTAGAATCTTCCCACCCACCCGCCCTCACCACCCTAGCCCTACGAGTTGCCCACCAGCTATACACCAGTGACGCAGAGATCTACCAAGATTTAGCCCCTCAACTCACTGCCATAGCTGAGCAAAGTCAAAATTCTGAATGGGTTGCCATGGCGATCGCCACCTTAGGAGATCAAGGGATCTCGAACCTAGGGCAGCGCTTCGACTTGAACTTGCCTAGCCACCTGCGTCTAGCTACCACCTTGCAGCCAATCCCAGCCAGCAATCCCCCCTTGACTGATCTACTCAATCATCAAATTGCCCCCAATCAGCCCCATCTGTTTGTGTTGTGTCAGCGCAATCGAGATCAGCTTTGCCAGGCAATTTTGCGCGATCGGCAGGGTGAATTTTGGCGATCGCCCAATGGTCAAATGTGGCAAGTACCTTTACTTTCCCAGTCGCTGCACCGCCTACCCTGGAACTTTACCCACGGTCATACCCCCCAGGGGATCTATCGCCTAGAAGGAACTGAGCCAGCCCAAATCAAAACCCTCAAGGATTTACCCACCGATACTGAGTTTCAGGCCTACGGTCAATTTCCCCTGGTCAAACTATTTATGCCCTTCGAGCCCCAGGTCAAACAATTCTTGCCTGATCAAGCTGGAGCATTTAAAGGCAGGATCGAACAGTATCAAAATCTGCTGCCACCTAGTTGGCGAGATCACCTGCCGCTACAACAATCCTACTGGGCGGGCAAGTTGGGGCGCAGCTTTATTCGGATTCATGGTACTGGTTTTAGCGATCGCTACTTTCGCGCTGATGCTACCCCCACCCCAGGCTGGAATCCTGCCCTGGGCTGCCTTTCGGCTCAAGAACTATACGATCAAACTGGCAAGCTGATCCAAGCAGATATGCCCCAAATTTTGCAAGCTTTAACCCAAGCAAGTGGTGGTAATATTAATGGCTATGCGATCGTGGTCGAGTTAGATCCCCAGAGTTGGGATCAGTTCCAAGCACTAGTTGCGATCGCCAAATAGTCACTCAATAACCAAGTGTAAACTTTTCTTAAGATTTGATCCCCAGTAACCCTTGACACATCTTAACAAAAGGACATATATTAAGGGGGCGAACTAAATCGCACTAAACCTTTAACAAAAACACAAAAAAAACCATGACCACAGCAGTACAGAGACGCGAGAGCGCATCTTTGTGGGAGCAGTTTTGCCAGTGGATCACCTCTACTGAGAACCGCATCTACATCGGATGGTTCGGCGTATTGATGATTCCTTGCTTACTAGCAGCGACCATTTGCTTCGTAATCGCATTCGTAGCAGCACCACCCGTAGACATCGACGGCATTCGCGAGCCCGTATCCGGCTCTCTACTATACGGCAACAACATG
>JANRLH010000099.1:0-6100 GCA_033762795.1 Pseudanabaenaceae cyanobacterium bins.68 | reverse complement strand
TGTACCCCATGGGAAATCCCCTCGTAGTGAATTACTACCGCCCGTGGCTGATATAGTACCTGATAGCCCCTGGCTCTAAGCTGAAAACACAGATCGGTATCTTCGTAGTAGGCGGGAGCAAAGTGTGGATCAAAACCACCCACTTGATTAAATAAATTCTGTCGTACCAGCAAACAAGCGGCTGAGCAGTAATCTACCGACCGCACGTAGTTGTAGGCAGGTTGATGGTGATCGCCGTATTTGCCAAAATTGGTGGCTCTGCCATCCTGCCAAACGATCCCCCCTGCTTCCTGGAGGGTGCGATCGCCATAGAGTAACTTGGCTCCAACTGCACCTGCTTGGGGATAAGCCCTAAAGGTCTGGACTAAGCGCCCTAACCAGCCAGGCAATACCTGGGTATCATTATTCAAAAAACAGAGGTACTGCCCCTGAGCCAAACTGGCGCCGCGATTGCAACTGGCAATAAATCCTTGATTGTGGTGGTGGCGCTCTACCCGAATCCCCCTGATCTGGCTGAGCATAGTTGCCGTCTGATCCGTAGAGCAATCATCGATCACAATTACTTCGTAATCAATTCCATCAGTATTAGAAGCGATCGCTCGCAAACAATTAAATGTATAGAGCGCCTGGTTATAGATCGGGATAATGATTGAAACCAAGGGCACCTGGGAAGTGGGAACCGCCAGGGCTTGGGGCGAGATTAATTCAACTAAACCTTGAGCATCCTGGTCAATTAGATCTTCAAAGGGATAGAGGCGTTCAGGCAAGATCAGTTTTTTTTTAGCTGCATCCACCCCTTCAATTTAAACCAAGCCTGGCGCATCCGCCAAAATTTGGAAGATTCCATGGCGCGGATTTGTTCCCCTTGAATCGCCAAGCTGAGCTGCAATCTTTCTATTTCAGCCGTAGCAGCACTTAGTGCCTGGCTTTTGTGTTCCCGGTAAGCGGCGATCGGCAAAGCATAGGCGATAAAGTAATAATCTAATCCTTGATAGAAATGCTGGTAGAACTCCTGCTCAGTCAAAGCTGGCTGTCCATCCAGAAACCTGGTCATGGTGGAAATTTGCAAATGCCCTTGCTGTGCCAAAATCTCAAAAATCATTTCTGGAGTAGTGCCATAACAGTTTGCTGCTCCCATGCCATGTTCAAAAATAATCACAGGCTGCCAGCGCTGGATAGTTTGAAGCGCACCCCGCAACACTTCCAATTCGGCTCCTTCCACATCAATCTTGATTAAATCAATTTTCATGCCATCGGGGAGGCAATGATCTAAAATCGCAGTCTGCACTTGAATGGGCTGAATCTGCTCTACCCCTTCATACACCCGCTTTTGCAAGCCGCTATAGCCTGGATTGGAAACCACATGGAGAAATTCGGTCTGACGGGCAGAATCCGAGAGCGCAAAATTGAATAGAGAAACATTAGGAAAACTAGCGAATCGCGCTGCCGAAATTTGATAGAACTCTGGCAGGGGTTCAAAGGCAAAATGCTGACCCTGGGGGGCGCACTTGAGCATCTCTACCAAAATGTCGCCGCGATGGCAACCCACATCAATGCAATTGGAGGTAGGCATCAGCACCGCTTCCAACACTGCCAGGGTTTGGCGATCGTATTGGCTATTCTTTGCCAGATTCGATTGCGCTGCGCCAGCTTGCCCAGGAGCCTGGTGATGCAGTTGAAGTAGTTCTCTGGCGACGTGGGTATTGCTAGCCACATAGTCAAATCCACTAGCCAAATCTGCTGCTTGATCAAGTTCTTGTAATAACGCGATCGCTTGGGGACAGGTTTTAACCATGCCCTGCACGAGGGGATGCTGCCAATCTAAGGTGCCAAATAGCAGAGGATTATAGACTTGAGCGATCGCGCTTTGTGCCGTAGTGGGAGAAAAATTCAAGGCAAATTTGGCTGCACATAGATCTAAAAATCTATCTGTTTGAGCTAAAAAGCCATTCACACTCACCAACAGACATCGCTGCTGGTGGCGGCGATAGAAATCCAACAACTGACGATTATAGAATTGCCAAATCTCCAGGCTGTAATGGGGAAACTCTTGAAAAATAGGTGCTTGCAGTCGCAAAATTGAATCTGCCACATCCCAAGGAAAGCGATAGACCAATAAAAACTGCGCTTCAGGCAATAGAGCTTGCCAAAAATCCAACATTAGGGTGGTGCGTGGATCTTTCCAGCCCCAGTTGGGGTACTGCTGTCGGGAAGCAATCAGGGCTTTTGCCTGGGGGAGATACTGACTAAACTTAGCCACATCCAAACTCTCAGGCGCAGTCCAGCCCCAATCTTGCCACCCAGGTAAATCGCGATCGCAGCAGGACTGTAAGACTTGGCGTTGGAATGCTAAAAAATCCAAATCTTCAAAATAACCTTTGGGATTGTGGGCATCAGCCCTGTAGAGTTGTTCACCCATGGAAATACCCAAAGCCTGAAAAAAAGCTGCAGTGAGAGAAGTGCCGGAGCGATGCATACCCGCGATGATCAGAGGGCTTAGGGACATAAATTGGTAGCCAAATTACGGCAATGGAAGTCAATATCTACGGGAATCGCCAACAGTCCATAGGAAGCCAGGGAACCAATTACGGTCAGGGGCAAACAGTCACGGCGGCGATCTAGCGGTACGATCTTCTGCTCATCGGTGAGTTCAGAAACCCCAGCCGTAATCGTATAGCTGCCAGGGGCAAGGTGGCAACACCATTTAAATTCCACCGTAATTTCCGTGTGAGATGGCAGCATGGGCAGAGGGCTAGAAGATCCGAGCGTACTGTGACCTACTGCCGCAATCCCATTCAGGGTTTTGATTTTGAAGCCAGCGATCGGGCGCTCGACCTGTTGATGAAAGTATATCTGCGATCGCACGGTCACCTGCTCACCACAGCGCACAGTTTGGGTGGGTTTACCCGTCTGATCCAGAAACTGCACATCCAGCAATTCCGCCCCGCCAATTCCTAGTCGAGTCTCAGCGATCGCTTGTCCAGGTTGAACTTCCATCACCTGATAATTAAAGTTTTTGGCATCGGCCTCACGCTGTGCCATCAAAGCACTGTAGGTCAAAGTGATGGGATGGGGTTTGCCCTCGTGAATAATGCGGTGATTGTCCAGAATGATGGCGCGATCGCAGAGATTCAGCACACTATTCAAATCATGGGACACAAATAGAATGGTCACTCCACTCTCTGCCATTTCTTCTAGCTTGCGAAAGCACTTCCGTTGGAAGAGAATATCCCCCACTGCCAGGGCTTCATCCACAATCAAAATCTCTGGATCGACATTCACTGCCACCGCAAAAGCCAGCCGCACAAACATGCCACTAGAATAGGTTTTCACTGGCTGATCAATAAAATCGCCAATATCGGCAAAAGCAGTAATTTGGTCAAACCGTTGCGCAATCTCACCAATGGTTAAACCTAGCAGCCTGCCATTAAAAAACACATTCTGCCGCCCTGTAAACTCAGGATTGAAACCACTGCCTAGTTCTAGCAGGGCCGAAATTCGACCGTTTACCTCTACTATTCCCTGGGTGGGGGTCATGGTGCCAGCAATAATCTGTAACAGGGTGCTTTTACCCGAACCATTTTGACCAATGATCCCTAGGGTCTCGCCGCGATTGATCTGAAGGTTAATCTGTTCTAAGGCCCAAAAATCTGGCGATCGCTTACACCCAGGGATAAAAAGCTCCTTGAGCCGATCAATTGGCTGAGCATAGCGGCGAAAAGACTTAGAAACATTGGTAAGACGAATCGCAATATTACTCACTTGGTTAAACTTTTGAGCAAGGTTAAGCAAAGATTAATTTTTCTTACCCAGAACATTCTCTAAACTATCAGATAGGTTTGCTGCCCATTCTGCACAAAACTGCAATATCCTATCGATTTCAGCCCATGCTCTCTTATCACTGGCATCAACAGGCAGTGCCATCCCAGCTTGCAGCCAGCCAAGTGTGGGAAGCTCTCTTTGGTCACCTGGACATTGGTGTTCTACTCGAAAGTCCAGCCAGCAGCAGCCCCAATCTCGCTCGCTACTCCATCCTAGGGGGTAGTCCCCAGCAGATCTATACCCCTGGTCTGGGGCAAGTTCTCCCCTGTCTGCAAAAGCTACTAGATAGTCATCCCCCCCAGGATCTGGCTTTTCCAGATCTACCGTTCACGGGGGGCTGGTTGGGCTGGCTGGGCTATGACTTAGCTTGGGAAATTGAGCGCTTGCCCTACACCAAGCCTGATTCGCTGCCTTTCCCGATCGCCTTTTGGTATGCTCCCCAACAGTTTGCCGTGCTGGATCACCAAACAGAGCAACTATACTTAGCAGCGATTGAGCTGGATCACCTCCAGCACATGCAGTCGCGCCTTGCCAATTATCAGCCCGCCCCTGTGATCGATTTTGGCTCCGCAGCTACCAGCCTGCAATTTTTCCCCGACCAAGCCACCTATGAACAGATGGTTGCCCAAGCCCAAGCACACATTCGGGCAGGGGATATTTTTCAAGCTAACTTATCCCTCAGATTTAGCCTGGAGCAAACCGCTAGCGGTTGGCAACTCTACCGCCAACTCCAGCGCATCAACCCATCCCCCTTTGCCTGCTATTGGCGCACCCCTTGGGGAGAAGTGATCAGCGCCTCCCCCGAACGATTACTGAGTTTGCGATCGCTAAATCTCCAAACTCGGCCAATTGCCGGCACCCGATCACGCAGCCCAGATCTAGCCCAGGATCTGCTCCTAGAGCAGGAACTGCTTGCCTCTGGCAAAGACTGCGCCGAACACATTATGCTCTTGGATCTAGAGCGCAATGACTTGAGTAAGGTTAGTCGGTGGGGCAGCGTCCAGGTAGACGAGTTTTTAAGCGTAGAGCGCTACAGCCACGTGATGCACTTGGTGAGCAATGTAATCGGCAGCTTAGATACCCGATTTACTCCCATTCAAGCGATCGCGGCGATGTTCCCGGGTGGCACCATTACTGGCTGCCCCAAGGTACGCTGCATGGAAATTATTGAACAGCTAGAACCCCAACGCCGCAGTTTATTCTATGGCTCCTGTGGCTACCTGGATTGGCGCGGCGATCTAGATCTAAATATCTTGATTCGTACCCTGCTCAAATCCCAGGATCAAATTTGGGGCCAGGTAGGTGCTGGTATCGTAGCTGACAGCCAGCCTACGGCAGAGTGGCAAGAATGTTTAAGTAAAGCTAAGGCACAGCTATTTGCCCTTGGGCTTAGCATATAATTGACTCATAAATCCTGATTATTTTATAAAATACCTTGGAGTCCCTATGATTAATCAACTAATTCAAAATCAAGGGCGACAACACCTAGCCAAAACCCTAGCAGGACTGATTTGCTACTCAGCCTGTTGGTTGCCAACATCTGCCCCAGCAGCGGAATTAAAGCCTGAAACTGCCTCCTCACCCAAGCAGACTACCCCCCTGATCCCTAAGCACTTACCCCAAAATCTAGTAATTTTTCGCCCCCGTCCCCATACGGATAGACCACTGCAAACTGCTGGCGCTGGTACCCGTAGCTTGAATGATCCCCAGAGCCAATGTGTAGCAGCTAACAGCCCTGGGCTAGCCCTAGTCGTACCCCAAGCCGCTGCCAATTTCACTGCCACTGAGCGCCCTAAATTTTGGTTTTATTTACCCAAGACTCAAGCTCAAGCGCTAGAATTTAGCCTATTTCAACCGACTCCCAATTCCCTCGGAGAGTCAGAAACTGGCATCTACCAAGTCATGCTGCCGATTCAGCGCCAGCGGGTGATCACCAGTTTTACCCTGCCACCAGAAGCTCCTGCCCTTGCGGATAATCAAACCTATACTTGGAGAGTATCCCTGGTCTGTAACCCCCAGAATCGCCTGCGCGATCTACGGATCACTGGCACTATCACTAAAATCAAGCTGGCCGAAGATCAAAAACTACAACTGGCACAGGGTAGCACCCTCACTCGGGCAAACCTCCTGGCAAGTCTGGGGATCTGGACTGACCTACTCAATACTCTGAGCCAAGATCAACAACTCATGCAGGTCAACTGGCAGAATCTGCTCAAATCACCTGAAGTCCAGCTAGACCAGCTAGCTGAGCAAACTCTGACTCCATGAAGTTGGTACA
>JANRLH010000098.1:0-6445 GCA_033762795.1 Pseudanabaenaceae cyanobacterium bins.68 | reverse complement strand
CCCGATCA
Source organism: Pseudanabaenaceae cyanobacterium bins.68 (assembly GCA_033762795.1). Taxonomy (GTDB): domain Bacteria; phylum Cyanobacteriota; class Cyanobacteriia; order Pseudanabaenales; family Pseudanabaenaceae; genus JANRLH01. The sequence continues at coordinate 6,437 of JANRLH010000098.1, read as the reverse complement.
GTAGTCATAACAGTTTGGCATTGCGTTTATCCCTGTTGGTGCGTCAGGTCTTACTCACCTTGGCAACCGCTGCCGCTTTGATCTTTGGCGCGATCGCCCTTGGTTTGATCCTGTTTACTCTCCAACAGGGGTTGGTCAGAGGGTGGCAAAAAATTTCGCCAACTAAGTTGGAGGATTAGCGGCAATGCTGAACCTAGTTAAAATTGCGGCGCAAATGGGCGGTATGTCAGAGCAGTTAGTTCAGGAATCCAAGCAAAGCTCGGCGCGCATTCTCCAGGCTCAGGCGGCTTTAAGGGCGGCTACTCTTGAGCAAGAGGTGCGATCGCACCAAAGAAACACCTGGAGTCAAGGTTTAAACTTTAGCTGTGCCGAGCCAGTTGAGCCTCTAGATCAGGTGACTCAATATCAGCCCTATGACCTAGCTCATAGCGTAATTGCTACGGATGGCTCCCAAATTGCCCCCAGCCGCCATGAAATTGCTTACTGCTATCTGATCAACATCGGGCGAGTGGCGCTGCACTATGGTTGTGGCTCCTATCCTTTACTCGACAGTGTGCCTGAAGTCTACTATTTAGCCGAAGATCTCTATGGGGCGCGGCAGTGGAATATTCAAACTGAGGAATGGATGGGGTTGAAACGGGGGGTATCTGAAGCGATCGCCCTGGGAGAGCTAGGTGAAGAGTTACGCCATGGTCATAAACCCAAAACTGCGCCGATGGTAGCCTTGAGTGATGGCTCTTTGGTCTATTGGTTCTTAGAAAATCTGGTACCGGCAGCCAGGGCTCAGATTTTGCCAGATCTCCTGGGGGCTTGGCGACAACTGCAAGCAGCAGATATTCCGATCGTAGGCTATGTCAGCGCTCCTCGCACCTTGGAGGCCAACAATTTTTTACGGTTCCAGGTTTGTCCCTATCCTGAGCCAGATTGTCCTAACTATTGCGGTAGTCTCACCCTCGATCAGGCTCCTTGCAGCCGTTTTATGCCCGTGCGCGATGCTAGCCTATGGCAGACAATTTTGCAGCCTGGGGAAGCCAGCCCCCTGTGGCGCAGCCATGCCAGGATACTGCAGGAGTATGAGGAGCAGCAGATTTACTTTTGCTATTTACATGTGGGCAGTGAAGTCGCCAGAGTAGAGATGCCAGCCTGGACAGCTTTAGATGCCGAAAAGCGATCGCAGGTAATAGGGATCATCCTGGCTCAAGTGCAGAAAGGCTATGGCTATCCCGTAGCTTTGGCGGAAGCCCACAATCAAGCGGTAGTTACCAGTAGTGATCGACGCCGCTTTTTCGGCTTGCTAGAGCAGCAGATGTTGCAGTCGGGACTGAGTGTTGCCACTACGGCCAAGGAAGCCCGCAAGCGCAGTAGTATTGCTTAGTTAAATTGAGCTAGCGGCGATCGCGCCACACATACCAATCGGGCGCAACCCATACCCAATGCCCCGCCACGCCCTGTTTGCCGCACCAATCTCCCCCTGGCCAATAGCCATAGTCATGAAAATTGCCATACTTGGCGCGATCGCGAGGGCAGTTTAGCACCTGGAGCAGGGTGGCATACTTACCCCCTACCGAGGCAACTTGCTCGGCACTAGGAGACTGAGCGCGTTTTTGTCCCCACACATACCAGTTGGGATATTGCCACACCCAAAAACCAGCAGAACCCTGCTGACCACACCAATTACCACCGCCCCAATAGCCATAGTCATTAAAATTGCCGTACTTGGCGCGATCGCTGGGACAGGGTAAAACTTGGATTAAATTCTCGTATTTATCTCTAGCAGAAGCTCCAGATGGCAAGGGCTGAGCCAAGCTTGGTATAGGGATCAAACTCAGGAGCAGGGCTGACCCAAGAGCAGAGTACAAATGGCGCATAGGATTGAGTGTAATTTATGATTGATTGCTAAAATTATCTTAATCATCGGTGCTTGGCAAGGCAGCTAGGTCCAGATTGGCTGACTGATAAACTACCAAATCCAGCACTACTTTGCCACCGATAATATGCTCTTGCAAGATTCGCTCCAAGTTATCTGGGTTAGCTGAGTGATACCACACTCCCTCAGGATAAATCACTACAATTGGCCCCTGGGTGCAGAGGCGCAAGCAGTTAGCTTTAGTGCGAAAGACTTGGGTTTCTAGGTTTAGTTCTTTCAGCCGTTGCTTCAAAAACTGCCAAGCAGTCAGGCTCTCTTCTTGGTTGCAGCATTTGGGCACAGAAGCATCAGCGCAGATAAAAATATGGCGCTTGATCTGGGGTAGATGGAGTTTGGCAGCGATCGCGGCTAATTCAGTCATGGGGCTATTTGCGTTTAGGACTCTGTTCTGCCTGGGCAATTTCCGCATCCAGAATGGTTTGACCAGTGGCGGCCAAAAACACATCATCCAAACTGGGGCGAGATTGACTGAGGGCAAAAAGTTCAATCCCCTTAGTCGCCAGCAAATGGCGAATTTGCCCAGGAGCATCACTATTACTCTCAGTTACTAGATTGATTGCATTCCCTTGGGCGCCATTGATTAGCCCACTGCGTACCATGGGCAAGGTTTGTAATAGGGCCAAAGCCGCTTCAGCTTCGGCTAGTTCGGCAAATTCACGGATCTTGACCGTGACCCGATCTCCTCCTACGGCTGCTTTTAGCTGATTAGGTGTACCTTCGGCGATGATTTTACCGCGATCAATAATGGCTACCCGATCCGCCAGGGCATCAATTTCTTCCAGGTAATGACTGGTAATTAACACGGCTACGCCAGAGTTTTTTAAGCTGCGTAAAAATTCCCAAATTGCCAGGCGAGTTTGGATGTCTAGGCCCACAGTTGGCTCATCTAGCACCAATAACTTGGGTTGATGCAATAGTCCGGCTGCTAGATCTAGGCGTTTTTTTAGCCCGCCGGAGTAAGTGCCAGTACGCTGATCGGCATAGGCTTGGAGTTGCACTAGCTCTAGCACTTGTTCTATGCGAGTTTTGATCTGGGCGCTAGACAGGTGATACATTGCCCCATGGAGCTGAAGCAGTTCTCTGCCAGTCAAAATTTTATCCAAAGCTACTTCCTGGGCTACATAACCCAAGCGATCGCGGATTTGGCGGGGATCAGTTGCCCCTGCCACGGCAATTACCCCTTGATCGGGGCGAATTAAGGTGGCAATACAGCGCAGAGTAGTGGTCTTACCAGCACCGTTTGGCCCTAACAGCCCATAGATCTCCCCAGGCAATACCTCAAAAGAGAGATCCTGCACTGCCAGGTAATTACCATAGGTCTTAGTTAAGTTTTTGACGATCAAAGTAGCAGTAGGCATATCCCCCCCTAGAAACTTAAGCTTAGGCTAACATTTTAAGGCTTACGCAAACGTGATCTAAAACCTTGGCTTTAAGTGGGTGTGGGGCTACGCCCTCAGGCTTGATTTTTATAACCGAGCGATCGCTGCTTGTAGTGCAGCCCCAGGATTAGCAACCTCAAAGCCAATCAGGCTCAAAGTTGCTTCGAGTGCCGAAATTGCGGTTAAAATATCGCGATCGCTCACAAAGCCGATATGACCAATGCGGAAGATTTTACCCGCCAGGTGATCTTGACCGCCAGCCAGCACAACATCAAAGTGTTTTTTGATCGTGGCGCGGATCTTTTCAGCACCAGCACTAGCCGGGGGCAGCACCGATGTAATCGAGCCGCTGGCACAGGCATCGCTAGTCAAGAGGTCTAGTCCCATAGCTCTCACCGCCGCACGGGTAGCATCACGGTGACGCAAATGTCGGGCAAAGATCTGCTCTAGTCCTTCCCGTTGCATCATCCCCAGGGTGACCTGGAGCGCCATGATCATATTCACTGAAGAAGTAAAAGGGGTGGAATTTTTGGCAGCATCTTTACGTGCCTTACCCAGATCTAAGTAGTAGCGCGGCAAGTCCGCCCTTTGGTAGGCAGCCCAGGCCTTAGCCCCTACCGCCACAAACCCCAGACCGGGCGGGATCATGTAGCCCTTTTGGGAGCCGGAAGCCACCACATCTAAGCCCCACTGATCGATCGGCACATTCATCGCCCCTAGGCTAGTGACTGCATCCACAATGATCAAGGCTTCACCATGGGCTTTGACATACTTGTTAATGGTTTCTAAATCATTCAATACCCCAGTAGAGGTCTCGCTGTGGGTAATGATCACCGCCTTAATTTGCTTCTCGGTATCTGCTTCTAACTGGGCGCGAAATACTTCTGGATCAAGCGGCTGTCCCCACTCGGCTTTAATCCGTTCGGCGGCAATGCCGTAGGCATCACAAACATCGCCCCAGCGCTCCCCAAATTTACCGTTTTCGCCTACTAGGACGCGATCGCCCTTACTCAAAAAATTAATGATCGCAGCTTCCACTGCGCCCGTACCACTGGCAGTAAGAATTAGGACATCATTTTCGGTTTGGTGTAACCACTTCAGTTTGCCAGTGACATCTGCCATCACCTTGCTAAAGTCGCCACTGCGATGACCGATCGGGGCTTTAGCCAGCGCGAGCAGTGCCTGTTCAGGTACCGGGGTGGGGCCCGGAATCATTAGCATTAATTTGTCTTCCATGAATTATGTTGAGCGAAAATGTTAGGATAGCACGGCTGTGTAGACACAGCGATAACCGCTAGAATTTGTTCTGATTTGGTTTGGCAACCTTAGCTAGGTTTAATGGAAGAGCAAGCACCGCAATTAGTTGATCCTGTAGCTGAATCAGACCCCCATCGGCCGATGGAGGTTCAAAATCTTACGGATCAGGATATTCCCAGTCAAGACTTGAGCCATCAAGGTTCTAACATCCAGGATTCGCCTGAGCTAAAGGAGCCAGACTCGATCAATTCACCCAGACTTTTACAGGTGCGGCTCAAGGCCGTAGGTCAGCAGTTACATCTATTCCTGCCGCCCATGGCTGAGGTCAACTATATCTCTCCGCCCGACTGGTCAGAGATCCTGGCACAGCTAGAACAGCGACTTAGCAGTGGGGAACGGTTTTGGAGTGCCAATACCTTGGTGGATTTGCAAGCGGGCGATCGCTTACTAGATGCTAACCAGTTGGAAGATTTAGGCGAAGCCCTGACTAGCCATGGTCTTAAGCTGGTACGGATAAATACTCAGCGCCGTCAAACCGCGATCGCTGCCGCCGGAGCAGGCCTGAATATAGAGCAGCAAAATCACCTGGCATCACTCACCCAGTTAGAAGCTAGCGCTGGTCAACTGCTAGAAGAACCCCTCTACCTAACCCTGACCGTGCGATCGGGAACCGAAATTAACCATCCAGGCACAGTGATCATTAATGGTGATGTGAACGCCGGCGCAGAAATCACGGCGGCAGGAGATATTTTGGTGTGGGGAAAACTGCGGGGTAAAGCCCATGCGGGTAGTCAGGGAAACCGGTCAGCTAAAATTATGGCGCTACAAATGTCTGCCACCCAACTGCGAATCGCCGACTATATCGCCAGGGTAGAAACTCCCAGCCACCACCCTGAGGTGGCTGCGGTCATAAATGATCAAATTTGCCTAATGCCTGTAAGCTAGAGTCTAAATTCAGGATTTAACTATCTATGAGTCGCATAATTGTGATTACCTCTGGTAAAGGCGGTGTGGGCAAAACCACCTCTAGTGCCAATTTGGGCATGGCTCTGGCACGCTTAGGGCAAAAAGTAGTACTAGTAGATGCTGACTTTGGGCTACGCAATCTCGATCTGTTATTGGGCTTAGAAAATCGGGTAGTCTACACCGCAGTGGATGTGATTAGCCGCGAATGCAAATTAGATCAAGCCCTAGTCAAAGACAAGCGCCAACCTAATCTCACCCTGCTGGCGGCACCCCAAACTCGCAACAAGACCGTGGTTACTGCTAGCCACATGAAGCAACTAGTAGAATTTTTAGCTAAGAGCCATGATTTTGTCCTGGTAGACTGTCCTGCCGGCATTGAAACTGGTTTCCAAAACGCGATCGCTGGTGCCAATGAAGCTGTAGTAGTAACCACCCCAGAGATCTCAGCCGTGCGGGATGCAGATCGGGTAATTGGCCTGTTAGAAGCCCATCGGATCAAACAGATTAAACTGCTGTTAAATCGACTGCGCCCTGCCATGGTCAAAAATAATGACATGATGAGCGTAGAAGATGTCAAAGGCATTCTCTCGGTAGACCTAGTGGGAGTAATTCCTGAAGATGAGCAGGTAATTGTGTCTACCAACAAAGGCGAACCCCTAGTATTGACTGAACCACCTAGCCGAGCAGCGATCGCTTACATGAATACTGCCCGCCGCTTGATTGGAGAATCTGTGGACTTTTTAGATTTAGATCCTGTAGATCCGTCTTTTTGGAGTCGGCTGTGGCGATCGCTAAGCAACAAAAGATAACTATAAAACTATGATTAACCAATGGCTAGAGCGATGGTTTGGCAATAACTCCAGCAGCAGTCGGGATCAGGTGAAACAGCGCCTTCAAGTGATCTTGGC
>JANRLH010000097.1:0-9761 GCA_033762795.1 Pseudanabaenaceae cyanobacterium bins.68 | reverse complement strand
GAACTGTTTCAATACCGCTTTACCAGTGGCGCAGGCTTGGAAGGACATAGTTTTGGCAATCTCTTCCTCACTGCCATGGCTGAAATTACGGGAGATCTCGAACAAGCGATCGCTGCCAGTTCCCAGGTTTTAGCTGTACGCGGCCGAGTGCTACCCGCCACCCTCAGTGACATCGTCCTATGGGCAGAGTTGGAGGATGGCCGCTACATTGAAGGCGAATCTAATATTACCGCCGCTAATGGGGTAATTATTGACATTGGCTGCAAACCAGCAGACCCACCCCCCCTCCCCAGAGTAATCCAAGAAATTCAGGAAGCCGAACTGATTGTGATTGGGCCAGGCAGTCTCTACACCAGTATCATTCCCAACCTGTTAGTACCTGAAATCACCCGCGCCCTAGCCCAGCGCCAAGCTCCCTGCGTGTATGTGTGTAACATTATGAGTCAACCTGGTGAAACTCAAAATTATTCAGTTGCAGATCACGTCGAAGCATTAGATAATGTGCTGGGAGTTAGGGTATGTGATGTAGTCCTAGCTCAAAATCACCCCCCCTCTGCCAAGGCCCTAGAGCACTATGCCAAACACCAAGCGGCTCAATTTGTGGAATTTGATCCCCAGCGACTTGCTCAAATCAACTGCCCATTCTTGTTAGCGGATGTGATGGAGGAGCAGGCTGATGGTAAAGTGCGTCATCATTCTGATAAATTAGCAGGGGTACTGAACCATTGGTACAATCACAGATAAATGTATGGATAACTGTATGGAAGCTCTGTGACTAGATCAAGCTAACCTAGCAGTTGATCTACTAATTCTGTAAAAACACAGTTTGAGGGCACAACCCCACACCCCGCTTACAACAAGGATTTTACATCACATTTGCGTAACTCTTATACCAATTGATCTAACAGTGATCTAACAGTCATGGCTTTAATTAAGAGCGCCTCCCTGCGGGTAACCACTGACCTCGAGCAAGCCCATCAGGTACAAGAATGGTTCAAGCAATTTAATGCTTTGCCGCGCCTGGTAATGATGCAATGTGAATTAGTTTTGATTGAGTTGTTTGCCAACGTGATTCAGCACGCCCACGCCAACCTGCCTGCCACCACTCCCGTAGATATTGAAGCCACCCTAACTACAGACATGATCGAGATCAAGATCTGGGATTGTGGTCAATCCTTTGATCTAGGGCAGGCGATCGCTGCCAAAAAAGCTGCTGAAGCCAGAGCAACCACCCTTGAGAGCCTCGATACTGGCGGGCGGGGTCTGTTAATCACCGACAAACTAGCTGATCAACTGCAATACGATCGCGCCAGTGATGGCCGCAACTGCCTCCTTTTTCGTAAACAGGTACAGTCGCTCAGCCAGACTGCCCAAACCAACCTAATCTAGAACCTTGACTTGTAAACGCCTTCAGCCCAGACTCTGTTTAGCTACTTATGCGTTTTAGGCGATATGATAGGCAGGATGTTTAGAATTTTCACCCAAGCATGAACTCCATAGATTTTGCGAATCAACTTTTACTCAAGCGCACCGCAAATGTCAAAGTGATCGTCACCGCCCGCTGGAAAGAAGAGATGCAACAACAGTTGCAAACCCAACTGGGTCAGCTAGACGGACAGATTCAACAAATTGAAAGTCAAGGACAGCGCATGATCGCCGAAATCGAAAAACAGAGCATCAAACCCCCTACAGCCGATGTGTTGCGGGAAATCGAATCCATTCGCTTACAGGTAAATGAGCGTAAAGCAGAATCCCTGGAACAGAAGAATCAACTGCTCCAGCAACTGAATCAAATGCAAGTATTGGAATTGGAGCAGGAAGTTTATCAGGGTCAAGTGGAAAGCTTTTTTCCCGTGAGCAAGGGAGATAATTTAATTGCCTTAATGCAGGTGGAGATTGTCTTGCGTGATGGCGTAATCGAAGATATTCGCACTGGATTTCAGGCCAATTTCGCCTAATTAATCATATCCCTATCCTTGGAATAGCAATCCCACAACCAGTTCTAGGGGGCTGGTGCCCCCAATTATTTTTATTCCCTTTGCCCTTGGTGGAACAGGAGAGAATAGCCTCTATTGGTCAATCAACCATGATCAGCTAGCAGTCTTCATCACTACTTGAGAATAGTCATTTTGGGCAGCAAGCTCATACTGGCGGCGAGCTTCAGCTTCAGCTTCCCCATAGAAAAAGCAAAGTAGAACGAATCTTCTGCCTTTGATCACATCAGTGGCTTCATGGAGTAGGGAGCAATTGAAAATCACCGCGCTACCTGTATCTGGGCGATATTGATAGGGGCCATATTCTGGAAATCTCAAATAGCCACCTTCGTATTCTTCGGTATTGAGATTGAGGGTCATGGCGAATTTACGGTGGGCAGTGCCGCCAGTGGTATTGTCCCGATGGGCGCGAAAGAAACCGCCATTCTCACTGGTGTAGCTGGCGATTTTGTAGTCTTCCCTGCGAGTAACATCAAACTCAAAGGCTTTTTTGATTTGGGGAAATACCCGCCGCTTCATGAAGTAATCCAAATTGGCTTTCAGCCCTTCATCTTTAACAAAATGATCTTCTCTAGTTTTAAAGGTGTGATCAATATAGCCTACGGTTTTGTTGCCCTCTCGTTTCATAAAACCAGAATCTCCATGACCTTGGGTTTCCCAAACATTGATCAAATGACGACAGAACTCAGGCGAGAAGACATTGGGAATCAGTAAAACTGGCGCCTGCATCTGCACATGCACAAGGGGCTGGGGAGCCAGGTGATTCCGAATATGGTCTAGGGCAGCTTGAACTTGGTTTTGACAATTCGCTTGGGTAAAAATATTGGCAATCTGTTGATTGAAGTCGAGTAAAAAGAAGGAGCGCGTGTAAATTAAGGAGGGTTGATCTTGCTGGATTTCCTGGTAGCAAACGCCGTACTCTTGGCTGACTTTCGCTTGGTGATCAGCCAGTAACGCAAACGTAATGCGATGCTGTTGGGCAAATTGCTGATGTTCAGTGGGGGAGTCTAAACTGATAGCTAAGACTAGGGTATTGAGAGCGGTAAACTCACTCAAGCGATCGCGCAATTCCAGTAATAGTTGCTCACAGGCGGCAATCTCGTTTTTGGCATAGAAGAACAACAGTACAGGTTTGCCAGCTTGGTCTCGCAGAATAACGTTTTTGCCATCGTAATTGGGAAGGGCAAACAATGGTGCTGGATCTCTGGGGGCTAGGGTTTTGGTAATTACTTCCATACTTTGGTATTGATATTTATCCTTTGCTATGGATAAGCCTAAACTAGGGAAGCTATGTTTGATTGGTGTCATCTCGGTAAAATTCCCTGCCTGTAAAAGCAGTTTAGTTCACCGCTAAAATTAGGACTAGACCCATACCTAGCAAAATTCCGATCAGCAGCACTAGTTGATCGGCGAGACGGCGGGAATTTGGGGTGGGGGGGTGGGGTAAGTCATCTCCTTGATCAAAAGTAGGACGGGAATTAGGGGCGATCGCTGGGATGGATTTGAACTTGAGTGCCCGACTGTTTTCAGAATTGTCCCAATCAGTGAGAGGTGGAATCTCAAGATTAACGTTGGCTAGTTTACTCAGACTTGGCGCAGTCAGAATCTCAGCTATGTAGGCGGCATCTTTACGCACTTGGCGATCAGGGTAGGTCTTGAGCTTTTGACAGATGGCGATCGCTTTCTCGGTTTGATCCACGGCGCTGTAGGCATTCGCCAGCCACAGTTGCACTTGGGGATCGTTACTATTGTCGGTCAGTAACAGGGCGATCGCCTCCTGGTAATTACCATGCTCAAAGGCAAGTATGGCTTGCTCTAGGTGGTTAGACATGGTTTTTTCAGTATTAGTGACATTTAGACCTAAAATTAGGTGACTACCAAATTTTAGCTGCTGTTATGACTACGCCAAAATTTCAGCCTAGCCCCACCATGCTTGAACCCCTGCTTTGGGTGCATATTGCTTTACTTTTGGGTACGCCTTGGTTTTTGGGCCTTTGCCTAACTGGTCTGGCAGTAGGGGAGCCACTTTTACCCAGTAGTTTAGAGATTCTGCTCTTAGCTGTGCCAGCGATCGCTTTACCTGCTTGGCTCCAGTGGCAACGTCCCTTTTCTCCTTTTAGTATTTGGGTAGTAGCACAGCCAATTCCAGAACTTTCGGCGCGGCAACTACAAATTTTGGCGTTATTACGACCGCTCCCATTGGGTATACCCATCAGTGAGTCAACCCGTTGGTCAGAGTTAATCCCCCCCCTTAAACAAAAAAAATTTGGTCAAGCCTGGGAACTGACTCAACAAGCGATCAAATCAACCCAATTAGTCTGGCATCCTGGGGGCTGGCTAGCGATCGTAGTGGGTGTGTTTTTGTATAGTATTTTGCGTTTTCTCTATCAAATTGCCCCGTTGGCCAGTGAATATGCCCCATTTCCGCCCGCTCTGCGATTATTTGGGCTAGTTTGGGCAGGGGTATTTCTGTTACTGGCAAGTTTAGCCATGCAAATGGGAGTTGCCTGTTTGCGAATTCTGTTGATTGATCCAGCTCAGTTTGCTCAGACTCAAGCATTTTCGGCTGACCAGGTGAGAAGTAGCTTCACCAGTTGGGGCATGCGAATAGCTAAGTTATTGAATTTTGAGCAAGATTTTGAGGGGAATAGCCGTAGCTGGAACCTGGATTTTGATTTCGCTTTTGTACCCCAAGAATTATTCCAAAATCTGGTCAATTGGTGGAAGCGCCGCCCCATCCAAACTAAGGTCACTAGAGAAGAGCCGCCAGAAACTCCCGCCGCCGCTAGCGAGCCAGAACCTGAGCCAGAAACTCCCGCCGCCGCTAGTGAGCCTGAACCTGAGCCAGAAACTCCCGCCGCAACTAGTGAGCCCGAACCTGAGCCAGAAACTCCCGCTGCAGCTAGTGAGCCTGAGCCAGAAACTCCCGCCGCCGCTAACGAGCCTGAGCCTACCGATCAAAACACCGCCTCCTCAACTGATAGCCAAGATCCCGATGCGTGGGTATAGAAACTGAACTATGAAATCCTATCTCGCTGCCGCCGTGCAGATGAACAGTGTGCCAGATTTGGCCAAAAACCTCAGCCAAGCCGAAGAACTGATCGATTTTGCTGTAAACCAGGGAGCAGAATTGGTGTGCTTGCCAGAAAATTTCTCTTTTTTGGGCGATGAAGCTGCCAAGGTGCAACTTTCTCAACAGATTGCTGCCGAAAGCCAGAAATTTCTGGTGACTATGGCGCAGCGCTACCAGGTGATGATTTTGGGTGGCGGTTTTCCTGTACCAGCCCATTTAGCCCAGGGCAAGATGTTTAACACCGCCCTGCTGGTGAATTCTAGCGGTGAAGAGTTGGTGCGGTACCACAAAATGCACCTGTTTGATGTGAACTTACCCGATGGCAATACCTACCAAGAATCGGAGATGGTTTTGGCTGGGTCTGAGCCTGCTCCAGTCTATAGCAGCGATCGCTTGGGTAATATCGGCATCTCAGTTTGCTATGACGTGCGCTTCCCGGAACTCTATCGCCATTTGGCTGCCCAGGGGGCAAATGTCTTAATTGTCCCTGCTGCTTTCACTGCATTTACTGGTAAAGATCATTGGCAGATTTTATTGCAGGCTAGAGCGATCGAAAATACTTGCTATGTAATTGCCCCAGCCCAAGTGGGTAAACACAACCCGCGCCGCCAGTCCCATGGTCATGCCCTGATTATTGATCCCTGGGGCACAATCCTTGCAGATGCAGGCGATCAAGTGGGGGTAGCGATCGCTGAAATCGATCCTTTGCGCCTAGAGCAGGTTCGCCGCCAAATGCCATCTTTGCAACATCGCGTACTTTGATCCCTATGAAAATTATGATCACGGGCGGTACGAAGGGGATTGGCCGCGCCTTAGCCAACCAGCTAATTGCTACAGGTCATAGCCTGGGTATCATCAGCCGTAATTTAGATCCAGTGCTGTTAGATCAGGGAGTTAAGTGCCTTAGCCAAGATTTAAGCGAACTAAACCAAGTACAAGGGGCGATCGCTAACCTGGCTGAACAACTGGGTGGGGTAGATGTGCTGGTCAACTCGGCGGGGATTGGCTATGTGGGTAATCTGAGTGAGACTCCCCTAGCAGATTTTCAGCAGGTAATTAATCTGAATTTGTTGAGTGTGTGGCAGGCAAGTTTAGGAGTTTTGCCGATCATGCGATCGCAACGGCAAGGCAAAATCATCAATGTCGCTTCGATCGCTGGCAAGCAAGCCTTTCCAGGATGGGGAGCCTACTGCGCCAGTAAATTTGCCCTCCTGGGTTTAACTCAAGCCCTCGCTGCTGAAGAGCAGTCCTATGGCATTCAAGTGATGGCAGTCTGTCCTGGTTCAGTGGATACTCCCCTATGGGACACCTTGCCGCCCGCAGTGACCGCCAACTTTAACCGCCAGGCAATGTTGCAGCCTGAAACTGTGGCGGAGACAATTATGGCAATGATCCAATTACCTGCCAGTGCCACAATCACCGAGCTAGTACTGTTGCCCAGTGGTGGGGTTTTGTGATCCGCTCCTGTTTTGCTGTAGCCGAACTTGGTATATTGCTAAAGTAGTTTATAAATATTTAATCCCTTGACAGTTTTTACTCCTGAAAAGCGCCCTGTATTTCCTTTTACCGCAATCATTGGTCAAGAGGAAATGAAGTTAGCCCTCATTCTCAATGTCATTGATCCCAAAATTGGTGGTGTGCTAGTAATGGGCGATCGCGGCACTGGTAAATCCACTACAGTCAGAGCCTTAGCCGATCTGCTGCCCGAAATAGATGTAGTAGCAAACGATCCCTTTAATAGCCACCCCACTGATGCTGACTTGCAAGCCGATGAGGTGCGGGCGCTAGTGCAGCAGGGGCAGCCGATCACGGCGGTGAAAAAGAAAGTGACCATGGTGGATTTGCCTCTTGGTGCTACCGAAGATCGGGTATGCGGCACCATTGATATTGAAAAAGCTCTCTCTGAAGGGGTGAAAGCCTTTGAGCCTGGACTGTTGGCCAAAGCTAATCGCGGTATTTTATATATTGATGAGGTGAATCTCCTAGACGATCACCTGGTAGATGTACTCCTAGACTCAGCCGCCTCTGGCTGGAATACGGTAGAGCGGGAAGGTATTTCTATTCGTCACCCCGCTAGATTTGTGCTGGTCGGCTCAGGCAATCCTGAAGAAGGAGAACTGCGCCCCCAACTGCTCGATCGCTTTGGTATGTATGCCGAAATTCGTACGGTCAAACAGCCAGAACTGCGGGTAGAAATTGTAGAGCAACGCAGTGCCTTTGATCAAAATCCCCTGAGTTTTTTGCAAGACTTAGAGCAGTCCCAAGCAGAGATGCGGGCCCAAATTGTCAATGCCCAAACCCTGCTCAATCAGGTGACTATTCCCCAAGAACTGCGTTTGAATATTTCCCAAGTTTGTGCCGAACTAGATGTGGATGGGCTACGGGGAGATATTGTGACTAATCGGGCTGCCAGAGCGATCGCCGCCCTAGAACAGGCAGCAGAGGTGACAGTTGAGCATATTCAAAAAGTTATGCCCCTGTGCTTGCGCCATCGCCTTCGCAAGGATCCCCTAGAGTCAATTGATGCGGGCTACAAAGTGCAGAAGGTGTTTGCTCAGGTATTCGGCCTACCTCTAGGATAAAAAAACACCCCCCAATATTTCGTGGGGGGCAAAAGCCTAGACTAGAAGCCTAGATCAAGGTAATCTGGTTGTTAGTTAGCATAGGCGCACCTGCTAGAGTAGCGATCGCCACTGGTAGACCCGCCCCTGTACCATCTAGGTCAAAGCTCAATACCCCGCCACTGTACAAGAAGGTAGGCACGGCTGCTGTAGCTGTAGTACCAGTCACGAAATTATTACCTGCTGCCAGGGTGCCGAAGGGCAGGTTGCCAAAGTTCAGGCTTCTAAAGGCAAAACTGTCTTGACCAGTAACAAACCCAACAACTTGATCTTGCCCCTCGCTAGGACGCTCATACTGAAACACATCATTGCCAATATTGCCAATTAAAGTATCAGTTCCTGCGCCCCCAATGAGGGTGTCATTGCCAAAACCACCGTCGATCGAGTCGTTACCTGCTTCGCCAAATAGAATGTCATTACCAGCAAAGCCAGCGATCGTGTCACTGTTGGTGCCGCCGTAGATAATGTCGTTGCCATTGTTACCCAAGTTCAAATTGCCCCCGTTAAAAGTTTGGCGGCTAATGGGACGAGGGACAGTGCCACCGACGTTGAAGATCAGGGTAGAGTTGCCTACTTCGTTGGACAAGATTAGCAAGGCCGCACCATTGGGGCTCTCGGTGGCGGGAATAAAGGTCAAGCCTTCAGGCGCGCGATCGCTTGCACCCGTATTCACATACTCCACAAAGGTAGGAGCATTAGGATTGGTTACGTCATAAACAATTACTCCGCCCACGCGCTCTAAGCCAATAAAAGCATAGGTACGACCATTTACCACCCCAGTCACCACGCCTTCAGGCTCAGGGCCTTTGTTATCGCTGCGGGTATCAAAGCCATCCCCACCCGTAGGTAACCCGCTAGAGTTGTAAAGGGTTGGCACCAAATCCTTAGTCAGTTGCTCAAACTGATCGCCACTGTCAAATATCAACTGACCGCTAGTGTCCCAAATGGAGAAAGAACGAGCGCCAAAAGCATAAAGAGCTTCATAGGCAGTATCAGCATCGGTGCCAAAAAAGTCGGGAGAGGCATTAGTTCTGCCCAATGTATTAGTGATTTGCAATCTGCCGGCGCGGTTATTTGCCTTCAAATCGGTACCCAGTTGACCAGGGAAAACCGTGGCATCAAGAGTGACCGCACCATTACTAATTCTGACTTCTTCAGCAAAGCCAGTGTAATCTCTGGCATCACCTTCATTGGCCGTAACCAAAAAAGTTTGACCATTGGCCTGGAAAGAAGCGATCGCATCGGGTTGATACATGCCAAAAATTGGCCAGTTGCGAATATTTACGCCACCATCTTGATCACTTGCATCTAAGCCATTACCAGTCAAGTTATGGTTCTTGAAACCCAGAGGTAAAACTTGAGTTACGGTGGCAGTATTGATATCCACCACTGCCAAGGCATTATTCTCCTGCAAGGTCACATAGGCGGTGCTGGAATCAGGCGAAACAGTGATATATTCTGGCTCCAAGTCTTGGGCTACAGTCGCATTAGGTCCAAAAATTCTCACCCCTGCTTGTCTGAGAGCGTCAGCTTGACCATTAAAAGCGGTAAAGCCAGCATTCTGTACAGTGGCGGTGTTGACATTTGCCGTAGAGATCACGCCATTGCCAGGAATGCCAATAATGCTGATTGAGCCTTCTGGATCAAAGGAATTAGCCTGGTTATAGCTATTTGGTTCACCTTCATTGGCAACCAAGATCTTCCTGCCATCTGGAGTAAAAGTGAGCATATCGGGCAAGAAGCCGACACTTACCCCGCTAATGGGTGCGCCAGTAGCCGCATTAAAAAATTCAACTCTGCCGATTCCCTGGGCATTCGTGGTAGTGTTGCGTACAGCATAGCCAACTGCAACTACGCCATTTTTCACCGCTACACTATTGGGAACTAGTTCGGTGCCAGCGGGGGGAGTGAAGGTAGGAGTAAGTGTACCAATCTGACTGGGGTTATAGAGATCGCTGAGGTTGATCACTTCAATAGTGTTGCCAGCCACCACAAACAGTCTTTTGCTGCCAGGATCAAAGGCAGGAATCTCCGAGCCAAGTGTACTTTGATATCTACCAATTTGAGTGAGAA
>JANRLH010000096.1:0-5455 GCA_033762795.1 Pseudanabaenaceae cyanobacterium bins.68 | reverse complement strand
TGATATTTCTACCACCCTATTCTCCCGACTTAAACAAAATTGAGAAGTTCTGGGCGCGGTTGAAGAATTATGTCAGTAAGATTATTGGACTATGTGAAGGTTTATGGGATGCTGTACAAAAAGCTGTCTCCCATTTGTCCTGACTTCCCCTTCCTTTGCTATATAACAGTTCCTAAATTAGGCTGCGTAAGTCCTGATAATGATCGGTCAGTTAGCCAAGGATGATGCCAGTTGGCTCGATCAATCCTTGCACCACTGGTTAGGCTTGTAGTCTGAAATTTATAGCAATCAGCACGAACCCATAGCAAAGTCCAGCACTCACCAAAGGCACTGTCAAGTTGTCAGTACCTCCAGGCGAAACCGCCTCCAACCCCGCCGCCACCAGAGCTACGGGTAGTGGAATCAAAAAAATTGCCCAAGAGTTACCAAGAACGATCGCTAATACCCCAAGCATAACTAAATAACTAGCGATCGCCATTGCCAAAGAACCTTCCAGAGTTTTGCGATTGTTACCAATTTGATAAAAATTCTTGCCCCACCTTGTCCCCACCAAAGCTGCTAGACCATCCCCCCAGGCCATCACTAGCACCCCGATCGCCGCATATTGGGGTTGATTAATTGACCAAAATACCGCCACCAAAATGGTGATACTCAAAGCATAGTAAAATACGCCCAAGGTCTTGCGCCCCACACTGTTGAGCATGGGCAGAATGGGTAAATAGTAAGAAACTAGAGCGATCGCGCTAAATAGCAAGCTAAAACCTAAACAGATCACCAAAGGTACCTGCAACAGCCAAGCAATCAACAGCACTTGACCTGCGCCAATGTGCATCACCTTGCGTACTAACTCTGGCTCAGCTTTTTGCTGATCTAGCCAACTCACCAGCAGGAACATAAATCCTAGCCAGGCAGCGATCGCGCTAACTTGAATTTCTAACCAGGAGAACACTATGGGCATTTATTTAATCCAAACTGACTTCAGATTAACAAATTCCTTGATCCCAATTTCTCCCAACTCTCGACCATAACCCGATCGCTTCGTTCCCCCAAAGGGCAATCTCGGATCAGATTTGACCATGCCATTGATAAACACCGCCCCCGCTTCAATTTGGCTAATTGCCTGGCGAATTTCTACCACATTCTCAGTCCAAACACTCGCTCCCAACCCGAAGGGTGAATCATTGGCTAGAGCGATCGCGGTGCCAAAATCTGCCACTCTGTACAGGCTAGCGACCGGGCCAAATAACTCTTGGGCATAGATGGCACTGCTAGCAGGAATATCTGCCAAAATCATCGGCGGAAAATAGTTACCCCTCACTTCTCCCCCTAATACCAGCCTTGCCCCCGCGGCGATCGCCGCTTCCACTTGATGTTTTAATTCCTGCACCATTTGGGGTGTAGCCAAAGGCCCTAGATCAGTATCAGCCGCCATCGGATCACCAACCTTCAAACCACGAAACTTCTCTACCAGCATCTGCTCAACCTGGACTGCAATCGCTTCGAGTAAGATAAATCGCTTGGCGGCAATACAGGACTGACCATTACTCAAGAGCCGCGCTTTTACTGCCGTACTCACAGCTAACTCTAGATCAGCGGTTTCTGTGACAATAAATGGATCACTACCGCCCAACTCTAATACAGCCTTTTTTAGCTCTCGTCCACAGGCGATCGCCAAACTCTGCCCCGCCGCCTCACTACCAGTTAGAGTTGCAGCCTTAATCCTCGGATCAGCCACCACTGCTGCCACCTGGCTACCTTCGATCAGCAAAGTTTGAAACACTCCAGGAGCAAATCCAGCCTGCCTGAAGATTTCGGCGATCGCTAATCCACAACCAGGCACATTAGAAGCGTGTTTGAGCAAAGTCACATTGCCCGCCATTAAAGCTGGAGCGGCAAACCGAAATACCTGCCAAAAGGGAAAATTCCAAGGCATCACCGCTAAAATAATTCCCAAAGGCTGATAACAGATATAGCTTTGACTGGCATCGGTGGAAACCCCCTGATCAGCCAAAAAATCTGCCCCATGCTCAGCATAGTAGGTGCAGACTGCTGCACACTTTTCCACCTCAGCGATCGCACTCACTAGAGTTTTGCCCATTTCCTGAGTAATCAACTTGGCATAGGTCTGCTTCTGTTTTAAGAGTAAAGCTGCCGCTTGAGCCAGCCACTCAGCCCGTTCTGCCATTTTAGTGGAGCGATATTCCTGAAACGCCTGCTCTGCCACTTTGATTGCCAAATTAATTTCAGCCGCACTCAAAGCCGCAAAACTCTGCCATAGCTCACCCGTAGCCGGATTCACAGAAGCGATCACCATAGCTCAGCCCTCAATGCCTACCTGTTCAAAGTAACCCTTAAACCCAGAGAAGTTTTAATTAGTTAGCCAAAATTTACCTTTTTTAGCCCTTGACAAATTAGCCAATTCCTGAAAAGCTAATAAAGCACAAAAAACAGCCTAACCTGGGACTGTAGCTCAATCGGTTAGAGCGCCGCCCTGTCACGGCGGAGGTTGCGGGTTCGAGCCCCGTCAGTCCCGTAATAACTAGAGATCTAATAATTGAATCTTTAATTGAACCTTTGCGAAGATGTTTGCATTTCTTAGGACTTACGTAGTTTGATTTAGGAAGTGTTGGAAAAAGGGAGTTTGAGGGCAAAGCCCTCAACTGAGGTGCTGGGCGCTGAGATTGTCAATCACCACCATATTCTCTGACGATAAATGAGGGCACAAACCATCCTGAATAATAGGCATACCAGTCCTGAAACAGTAACGGTCAGTGTATGCCTTTGACCTTTGTAAACTGCTCTGAGCGCTCCATCCCATAAAGCCGACTCATCCATAAAAATTCAGACATATCTGCTGTAGGGATCGCCTAAGTCCAGACCAATAAACCTCGATAATGCTAATTAGGAAGATCCTAGCAATTAAAATTTGATCAAACTTAAAACCGACAAATTTAGTCGGATATTGTTGCAAGTCTTATCTGCTCGTGCTAACTTAATTTTCAGTTGTCTACTCTGGTAATTAACCCCATGACCATTGCCCTAGATCGCCATCACCATTCTCAAGACCACGTTCAAAATCACCCAGAAATCAATAGCCAAACTTTTAGCCACCTCAAATGCAAGGAATGTGGTGCAGAGTATGAACCTAAGGCCATGCATGTGTGCGAGTTGTGCTTTGGTCCGCTAGAAGTTGCCTATGACTATGCCGCGATCGCTGCCAAGGTCAGTCGAGCTACGATTGAGGCTGGACCCAAGTCGATCTGGCGCTACCGTGAATTTTTACCCGTTCAAACTGACAACTACATTGATGTCGGTACGGGCATGACCCCCCTACTCAAGGCTAATCGCTTAGCACGCCGCTTAGGAATCAAGAACCTTTACATCAAGAACGATGCGGTGAATATGCCCACCCTCAGTTTTAAGGATCGGGTAGTGTCGGTAGCTTTGTCGCGGGCGCGGGAACTGGGGTTTACAACCGTAGCTTGTGCTAGTACTGGCAATTTAGCTAATTCTACTGCGGCGATCGCTGCCCATGCCGGTCTAGACTGTTGTGTGTTTATCCCTGCCGATCTAGAAGCGGGGAAGGTACTAGGCACAGTAATTTACTCACCTAAAGTGTTTGCCGTACAGGGTAACTACGACCAGGTAAATCGCCTCTGTTCCGAAGTTGCTAATACCCATGGCTGGGGATTTGTGAACATTAATCTGCGTCCCTACTATTCAGAAGGCTCTAAGACCCTGGGCTATGAAGTGGCAGAGCAGTTAGGCTGGCAACTGCCCGACCATGTGGTTGCTCCCCTAGCCTCTGGTTCCCTATTCACCAAGATTTACAAAGGGTTTCAGGAATTTGTCAAAGTCGGTCTGGTAGATGCTAAGCCCGTCCGCTTTAGTGGTGCCCAGGCCGAAGGCTGCTCCCCCATTGCCACCGCATTTCGAGAAGATCGTGACTTTATTACTCCAGTTAAGCCCAATACCATTGCCAAGAGTATCGCGATCGGTAATCCTGCGGATGGGGTCTATGCCCTGGAGATCGCCCGCCAAACTAACGGCAACATTGAATCTGTTACTGATGCCGAAATTATTGATGGGATCAAGCTACTGGCAGAAACCGAAGGCATTTTTACCGAGACGGCGGGCGGTACTACCATCGCCGTCCTCAAAAAGCTGGTGGAAACAGGCAAAATCAATCCCGATGAAACCACAGTGGTCTACATCACTGGCAATGGGCTGAAAACTACCGAAGCAGTCCAAGGCTATGTGGGCGAACCTCTGCAAATTGAAGCTAAGCTAGACAGCTTTGAGCGGGCGTTGGAACGTTCTTACACCCTCGATCGCTTGGAGTGGCAGAATACTGCGCTTTAGGCATAGTCTCGAATACGGGGGGCTCCCTCATCTTTAACAGTGAGCCTCTATTCTACACACTGACAACAATATAATTACTGCCAGCTATAGCCATTTCAAATAAGGATGGGGCACTAGTTTGTACAATAAAGTCTAATAATTTGATCAATACTAGTGCCAACAGGAGCATACATCCTTAGCCTCTTTAAGGCACTAAAATCATGCTCAATATTATTTAAGTCAGGAGAATAGGTCGGTAAAAATAGAACTTTGTGCCCCGCACTTTCTAGAATCTCCTTAATCTTGTTCTTTCGACGAATTGGCGCATTGTCCATGATTAATGTAGAGATAATCCCTAAACTGGGTACTAAGTTCTCTGCTAACCATTGGCTACAGGCGATGACTACGAGTTTAGGGAGGACGGTTCACCCCCACGGGTGTGGGGACAACATCCACCATATCGACAGCAATTTGAGACAGGGAACGGTTCACCCCCACGGGTGTGGGGACAACGAAAAGCTGGCTCAAGATCAGGCGAAAAATGCACGGTTCACCCCCACGGGTGTGGGGACAACTTGCTAAACTTGGGAACGGCTCACCTATAATCTGCGGTTCACCCCCACGGGTGTGGGGACAACTTAGGATAGAGTTTAGGGTAAATCTCCTTGTACGGCGGTTCACCCCCACGGGTGTGGGGACAACGACCAGATTGCCTAATGGATTTGGGTGCAAATGCGGTTCACCCCCACGGGTGTGGGGACAACGCTTTTTAAGGCTGTCGCGATGGCACTAGCGGCGGTTCACCCCCACGGGTGTGGGGACAACGATTAAACCCACACGACAGCCTCATGAATTCGGAGGTTCACCCCCACGGGTGTGGGGACAACGCGGTAGACCCCAGTTTGACTGATTTGATTTTCTCGGTTCACCCCCACGGGTGTGGGGACAACTGTAATTAGCCAATTACTAGATGGTAGCTATCCGGTTCACCCCCACGGGTGTGGGGACAACGACCAGATTGCCTAATGGATTTGGGTGCAAATGCGGTTCACCCCCACGGGTGTGGGGACAACGCTTTTTAAGGCTGTCGCGATGGCACTAGCGGCGGTTCACC
>JANRLH010000095.1:0-32821 GCA_033762795.1 Pseudanabaenaceae cyanobacterium bins.68 | reverse complement strand
TCGTAAGTCTCTAAAGCTACAGCCTTAAACTGATCATAGGAAGAAATTTGCGGGGATACTTCAGGGCTTGGGGAAGAAGGAGCCTCTCTAATCAGCTTAATCAAAGCATTTACCACTTTGCTGCCAAATTGCTGCCCTTTTAGCTGGAAATCGCCACTTTTTAGGGCTGTAATCAAATGATCATAACCAGCCTGGGTGAGAGAGAGAATATTTTGATCTGCCACTGGCTCGCTACTGGCCTTTTTTTTCGAGGCTTTCCTGGTGCCATAACTAATCAAGCCCTGCTGCACCAAGCCTTCAAAAATAGGGGTATAGTCACTTGCCTTTTCGTTACTTCTACAGATTCCGAGTTTCGTCTTTTTAACTAGCTGACCCAAGCCTTCAAGCCCAAACAGCAACAGTAACACGCGAGTTTCTTCATCTTGAGTTGATCCTTGCAAAGCCATAAAAATCTATCTCCTAATCATATTTTTACTATCCATCTGAAACCAAATAAATCAGGTAGTTAAAGAGCTAAGACTTAGGCAATGTAGAGATCTCTTTGATCCCAATTCTCCAAATCTTCACCCATTTCAATTAATCTTTTGATCAAGAGGCTTTCTCCTGTTCTGGGTCAGTCTTAAAATAATTATAATCTTAGATATCCAATACCCCAACGCTGAAATTATGGGATTGGGGTTAATTTTCTGGGCGCTCAAGCCTAAGATTTTTAGCCCATTGTCCGAATAGTGGGGCTAGGATAGGTGAAATCAGCGATTTGGTCATGACTAATTCTCAATATTTCAATGCTTTGGTGGTTGGCAGTGGTGCTTCTGGCCTATATACTGCCCTCTGCCTCCAGAAAGAGTTTGCTCACCTGCCTAGCTATCAAATTGGCTTAGTAACTAAAGACCAACTGAAGGTGTCTGCTAGTGACTGGGCTCAGGGTGGGATTGCGGCGGTGATTGATCGGGATGATAGCCCTACTTTGCACGCTGAGGATACCATGCGGGCGGGCAATGGCTTATGTGAAGCTACGGCAGTGGATATTTTGGTAAATTCTGCTTCTAAACAAATTCAGCACTTAGTTGATTTGGGTGTAGATTTTGACCGTCATGGTGATCGCCTGGCACTGACTTTAGAAGCTGCCCATTCCCGCAAACGGGTGCTGCACGCGGCGGATGCTACTGGTCGCGCTTTGGTAGAAACCTTGGCGGCTGAGGTTTTAGCCCAGCCTCAAATTCAGGTATTGAGTGAGACTTTGGTGTTGGATCTGGCTTTGGTCGATCGCAAGTGTGTGGGTGCTTATGCTCAGTTGGCTGACGGTACTGCCTTGCAGTTAATTGCTCCAGTGGTGGTGCTGGCAACTGGTGGCGGCGCTCAAGTATTTAGTCAAAATACTAATCCTCCCTCTAGCACTGGGGATGGGGTAGCGATCGCGTGGCGGGCGGGAGCAGTGGTGCGAGATTTAGAATTTGTGCAGTTTCATCCCACGGCGCTAGCAATTCCTGGCGCTCCTAGATTTTTGATCAGTGAGGCAGTTCGAGGTGAAGGAGCCTATCTCATTGATCAAAAGGGCGATCGCTTTGCCTTTAATTACGATCCTAGGGGCGAACTTGCCCCCAGAGATGTGGTCAGTCGTGCGGTATTCAGTCATCTCCGCCAAACCAGCGCACCCACCGTGTTTTTAGATTTGCAAGCGATCGCGCCTGAACGGATTGCCTATCGCTTTCCCAATATCATCAAAATCTGCCACCAATGGCAGATCGACATTTTTGCCCAGCCCATCCCTGTCACTCCTGCGGCCCACTACTGTATGGGCGGCATCGTCACTGATAGCCACGGGGCTACCTCAATTCCTGGGCTATATGCCGTAGGCGAATCTGCCAGCACAGGAGTACATGGGGCAAACCGTTTAGCCAGTAATTCCCTGTTAGAGTGCTTTGTGTTTGGGGAGAGATTAGCCGCCCAAGTGCGATCGCTAGCCCCAGAGCATATGGTCAAAAGCTTACCGCCCTATCATTATCCTCCAGCTTTAGAGCACCAGGGTCTGGAAATTCTAGCCCTCAAGCAGCAACTCCAGGAGCTAGTCTGGGCAGCCGCCGGAATTGTGCGCGATCGCGTCCAGTTAGAAACCGCCCTAGGGCAGATTCAGGCTTGGCAACAGCAACTCCTAGCCTGGAGGGCAAACACCCGACTGTGGGTAGAAAGCCGTAACCTCACCGACTTTGCTGCCCTATTGGTGCGGTCTGCCCTATTTCGCACCGAGAGCCGAGGTGCTCACTTTCGCCAGGATTTTCCTGACACAGACCAAGCCTGGCAGGTGCATAGTGTGATCCAAGCAGATCGGGTATTTGCTAGCGAGCCAATAGTTTTTCAACCGCTGCCACAATCTGCTCAGGTTGAACAATAGTCAGATTTTCTAGGGTGCCATTATAGGGAGTCGGCACATCTAAAGATGCCAGGCGCACAATTGGAGCGTCTAATTCATCAAATAGGTGATCATTAACGGAAGCGATAATCTCCGCCCCGATGCCGCCACAGCGCATATCTTCTTCCACAATTACTAGGCGATGGGTTTTTTGCAGGGAAGTAGCGATCGCTTCCAGGTCTAGGGGTTTGAGGGAAATCAAGTCAATCACTTCGGGATCATAGCCTTTCTGTTCCAAGACCTTGACCGCTTGCAACACATGGTAGCGCATCCGCGAATAGGTCAAAATTGTGACATCGGTGCCAGGGCGGACAATTTCGGCGCGATCCAAAGGCAATAGATATTCATGGTCTGGTAGATTTTCCTTCAAGTTGTAGAGCAGGACATGCTCAAAGAACAACACAGGGTTATCATTGCGAATTGCTGACTTTAATAATCCTTTGGCATTGTAAGGGGTAGAACAGGAGACAATCTTGATGCCTGGCACCGCCTGAAAATAGGCTTCTAATCTTTGGGAATGTTCGGCACCCAGATTTTTACCTACTCCACCTGGCCCGCGAATTACCATGGGAATCTTGAAATTGCCGCCAGAGGTATAGCGCAACATCCCCGCATTATTGGCAATTTGGTTGAACGCCAACAGCAGAAAGCCCATATTCATGCCTTCAATTACTGGACGCAAGCCAGTCATTGCTGCCCCTACTGCCATCCCCGTAAAGCTGTTTTCACAAATGGGGGTATCGAGCAAGCGCAGATCGCCGTATTTTTGATACAAATCTTTGGTTACCTTGTAGGAGCCGCCGTACCGACCCACATCTTCTCCCATCACAAACACATGGGGATCTCTTGCCATTTCCTCGTCGAGGGCTGCACGCAGGGCATTAAAAAAGGTAACCTCAGCCATAAATTGTTCAGACTAGTTAAAAATTTAGTGCTCAAATTATATCTTAGGACTTACCCAGTCTAATTTTGGAAATGTTGGGGAAAGGGAGTAGCGACCAGTTGCAAGATCGCTTGCACCATGCCATCCAGGCTAAAAATTTCGGCTTCGGCATCTACCCGACCCAGAATTTGCTGACAAGCGATCGCGGTTTGTGGGCCAATAGCAACAATTTGAGCGGACTCGATCCAGGTGTTCCAGGTGGTGTGATCTGTAACCTGATTAAGCAGTTGGGCGAAGTGCTTAACGGTTTTGGCGCTGGTAAAAGTGATGAGATCCAGGTTCTGGCTCTGGATGGCAGCGAGGGCAGAAGGATTGATGGCGGCGGGACAGCTAGACTCATAGGCCGCGATCGCTTCAACCTCGGCTCCTTTGGCGGTGAGTTGCTCAACCAGGATCTCTCGGCCTCCCGACTGCACCCTGGGGAAAAGAACTCTTTGACCAGTTAGATCGCCAAAGGCATCGGCAAGGGCATCGGCGACAAAAGTTTCAGGCACTAGATCGGCGCGTATGCCATAGGAGGACAAACTAGCAGCAGTTTTTTCACCCACGACCGCAATTTGTAAATGGGCTAGGGCACGGGCATCGAGTTGAGCTGCAGCTAATCGCCCAAAAAAACTCTGTACCCCATTGGCTGAAGTGAGAACTAACCACTGGTAGGAACTGAGGTTAGCGATCGCTCGATCTAGGAGTTGCCAGTCGTCTGGGGGCAAGATTTCTAGGGTGGGCAACTCAATCGCGATCGCGCCCAGTTCTTGGAGTTTCAGGCATAAATAACTATCGCCCATGGCTCTAGTCACTAAGACCCGCTTGCCCGTCAGGGGCTGATCAGCACATTCAACAAATCTAGTTAAGCAAGGTCTGATCCAAGCTGCCTGATCCACCACTGTGCCGATAATGATGACGGTGGGGGCAATTGGCTCTGGGGGCAACTGCGCCAAAATATTACCGAGGGTACCAGTCCATAGCCGTTGATTGGGCATACCTGCGTTTTGGACTAACGCGATCGCGGTGCCAGGACTCCGATCTAGACGGTTAATTAAATCAGCTAAGTTAGCTGTCGCCATCAGACAGACCAGAGTCGGTAACTGCGCCAAGGCTTTCCAGTCAAGTAATTCGAGGTTATGACCAGAAATCACGCCAAAACCATAGCTCAACACCTGATCAGTCAAGGGAATACCAGCAAATAGGGCGGCGGCGATCGCACTAGAAATACCTGGCACTAATTCAACTTTTGCGTCTAGATCAACCAAAGCCCTCAGTTCTGGTACGGCTCGCCCAAACACCAGAGGATCACCGCTCTTCAGTCTTACCGTGCTTTTGCCTTGGCTCACTGCCGCAACTAGCAATCGATTAATTTGCGCTTGGGCATAGCTAGGCTGTCCCGCCCGTTTGCCTACGCAGACCAGTTCAGCATTTGGTGCTAGAGCCAAAATTTCAGGGGCGACCAGAGCATCATAGAATATCACCTCAGCCTGGGCAATTACCTGCTGCGCCCTGCGGGTGAGATGATCTAGACCACCAATCCCTGCTCCCACCAAATACACCCTACCTAGGGCAGCCTGGTCAATGGTCATACTCGATTACTCACGATCCCCCTAGCCAGCCAAAGAAGCCAGATTTTTTATCATTATCCTTGATGGTTTTAGGATTAGCGCCTTTGCTACTAATCTGAGCCAGATTTTGGAGGGCAATTTGGTTGTGGGGATCATACTTCAGCGCTTGGGTGAAACTGACCTTAGCCATGCCATCTAGTTTTTGATTGAGGTAGACCAAGCCCAGGAGGGCATGGATTTCAGGATTTTGGGGCTCTTGGGTAAGTAGTTGGCGCAACTCTTTAAGCGCTTCTGACCACTGCTGAGCCTGAATTAGCGGTTGCACCTGGCTGAGCACAAAGATTGGCGCGGCAGACGGCGGGGCTGTGGAGCTAGTGATCGGCGGAGTAGGGCTGGGTAAACTATAGCCCTCGGTCTTGACCAGATAGACTAGGTTCAATTCACTCAGTTGAGCAGTAAGCTGCATACTCTGCTGTACGCAGGCATATTGTTGGCTTGCTAGGGTTTCTACTGCTTTTTCATAGGCATAGACTTGGGGAGCGACTAGAAGCTTGTGGGCGATCGCCGCCGAAGGTTCAATCGCCTTTTGTTGCTTGACTAGGCGTTTGGCAATTAGCCGAATTAAAGCCGAATATTCCACCCGCTCCCGCTCATTGATCAGAGTGTTGTAAGCAGGGCTGACCAGCTTAGCTAAATACTGGCAGGCAATCTCCTTGTCTTCTGGAGAAAGCCCATAGATATCAGGGTGCAAGCGGCGCACAATCGTGAGGTAGCGCTGTCTAATCTGCTGGCTAGTGGCAGTCACTGGTAAACCCAGGGCAGCGAAATGGTCACTGCTGTGAAACTGTCCAATCCCTTTAGTAATCCGAAATGTGCTGGCTAAATTTGCGGCCATATGAGCAACCTGATCTACTAAAGCTATTTATTTAGAATTTACTCTCCTCCCACTCAAGACATAGAGATCAAGACATAGAGGTTAAACTTGTTTTGCTCTGACGCTCTAGACGTGGGGGTATAGGCAGGGAGTAACTCGATCTCTTAACTGTTTAGTTTTTAAGTTACCCAGTTAGGCAGCAAAAAACTACAAAGCAGTTAAACTTTTTGGTAATTTATCCAGTCTATTCGGGATCCATTGCAATTTTCAAACGAAGGCGGGGCTCTGCGGCTCTTGGTGTCACCCATTCACTTGCAAACTGCAGTAAGCCAACCTAATCTAAAATCTTGGCTGTATTTTTTGCCAACACTTACCCAATCAGATTGCCTAAGTCCTGGTATTATTTCGATCAGCTTATGGATATTAATGCTTATTTAGCTGACTTTAACAAGTTCGGCATCTGCTTAGGGCTAGAACGCATTCAACAGTTGCTCCAGGATTTGGGCAATCCCCATCAATTAGTGCCTACGGTGCATGTGGCAGGTACTAATGGTAAAGGCTCTGTCTGTGCTTTAGTGAGTGCAGGTCTGACCGCAGCAGGTTATCGAGTTGGTCGGTATATCTCTCCTCACCTATACAGTTGGCGCGAACGGATCACAATTAATGGGGTCTGGATCTCGACTGCCGATCTAGCACAGGCTTTAATCACAGCTAGTCAGGCGATCTTGCCTGGACAGATGCCTACTCAGTTTGAATTGTTGACTGCTGCGGCATGGTGGTATTTTGCCCAACAACAGGTCGATATTGCCGTAATTGAAACTGGACTGGGCGGTCGGCTAGATGCTACCAATGTGATTGATCGGCCCCTCGTGACGGTAATTAGCTCGATTGCCTTGGATCATTGTCAAAGATTGGGAAATACGGTGGCAGCGATCGCGGCAGAAAAGGCAGGAATTATCAAGGCTAATTGTCCTGTAGTCCTAGGGCACTTGCCAACGGCAGCTAGACAAGTGGTTGAGCAAGTTGCCCAAGCCCGCCATAGTGAGGTGATTCAAGCCTATCCCTGCCTGCCTGAGCAAATTGGGCTGCGGGGTGAACATCAACTAATCAATGGTGGCATCGCGATCGCCACCCTAAATATTTTGCAAGCTCAAGGTTGGCAGATCTCGCCTGAGGCGATCAGTACCAGCTTGAAGCAAACCCAATGGCCAGGCAGGTTACAGTTAGTTGACCATGCTCATCGTCAAATTTGGCTGGATGGGGCTCACAATCTAGCAGCCGCGATCGCTCTAAGAGCCTATTTTGACCGAACTTTTCCTGGTCAAGCCTGTGGTTGGGTGATCGGCATTTTAACGACCAAGGATGGGCAGGGCATGATCAAGGCGCTAGTGGCAGATCAAGATCATTTTTATCCCGTCACTGTGCCAGATCACCAGGCGATCGCGCCAGAATTGTTAGCCAGTTGGGCTGGTAAAGGGGAAATTTATCCAAATTGGCAAGCTAGTCTAGAGGCCGCGATCGCTACCCTAGAACCCCAAACGCCCCTAATTTTATGCGGTTCCTTATACCTAGTCGGTGCTTACTTACAAACCTATGGCGATCAACCAAGCCTATAACTGGATTGCCCCTGCTTTACGCACAATTAAACGGGCTAATTGGGATCGTTGCCCCATAGAAATTCACGCCCGCCAGTCAAATCTGATCGAGGTGGGCGATCGCACTTTGGTGATGTTTGCTAGCAATAATTACTTAGATTTAGCTGATCATCCCCAACTAATTGCGGCGGCGATCGCTGCCACCCAAGCCTATGGCACTGGGTCAACTGGTTCCCGCTTAGTTTCTGGGCACTTGGCACTGCACGATCAGCTAGAGCAAGGCATCTCCCAGTGGAAAAACACCGAAGCTGCCCTGGTGTTTAGTTCCGGCTATTTGGCTAATCTAGGGGTAGTCGCGGCAATTACTGGCGCCAGAGACTTGATTTTAGCCGATCAATACAGCCATGCCTGTTTGAAACAGGGAGCCAGGTTGGCGGGGGCTGAAATCATTTATTTTCACCACAATCACCTCGCCGACCTAGAGCAGAAACTGGAAAAACTCCGTTCGCAATATCGCCGTTGCCTGATCATTACTGAAGCTATATTTAGCATGGATGGCGATCGCGCCAGTTTAGCTGAAATAGTGCAGTTGGCTGAAAATTTTGAGGCGATGGTGCTAGTTGATGAAGCCCACAGTAGCGGCATTTTAGGCGATCGGGGCAGTGGCTTGGTAGAGCACCTCGGCCTGCAACAGCCCCTAATCCAGACAGGTACCCTTAGTAAAGCCCTGGGCAGTCAAGGTGGGTATGTGGCAGGGTCACAAGAGCTAATTGATTTTTGTCGCAATCGGGCTGCCAGTTGGATCTATACTACCGCACTATCTCCTGGAGATACTGCTGCCGCGATCGCTGCCCTAGAGTTAATTGAAGCTGAGCCTGGACGCCGTCAGCAACTTTGGCAAAATATTACTCTGCTCAAATCCTTACTCGCCCAAGCCCAGATTCCTTGCTTACCCACTGATTCAGCGATCTTTGGCTTAAACTTTGGCGAAATTTCCACTAATTTAGCGATCGCTCAAGCTTTAAATCAAGCAGGTTTTTTTGCCCCCGCCATTCGTCCTCCCACTGTCCCTACTGCCAGGATTAGGGTCACCCTAAACAGCGCCCATCGCGCCGATCAGATTGGGCAGTTAGTAGATGTTTTGGCTGCCAGCATACGCCGATGAGCAAACCCGCAATTTGCTAAATGGGCAAGTTGTTACCAGAAATCAACCCGCGATTGACCTGATCGAAAGTTGCCCTAAATACTACGCCCAGGATGGCATCTCCCCGCAAAATCACTTGATCTTGACTGGAAAAAGGTAATCTGCCACTGATCGTAATGGCATCCCCAGGTAGAATCAACACATCCAAACTGCTAACATTGGGCGGCAGCGCAATCCGATCGCCTTGGTCAAAATTATAGTCAGCAATAAAATCTGCCTGCAGCGCACTCACAATCACTTCGGCATTCAACACAAAAATATCTGCACCCCCGCCGCCAATCAGAGAATCAGAGCCTAGATCGCCATAGAGGGTGTCATCTCCCACATCGCCAAAGAGGGTGTCATTGCCCTGGCCGCCGCGCAGAAAGTCTTGACCTTCGCCCCCTTGCAGCACATCATTATTCAAATTGCCAAATAGTAGATCATTGCCGTCTCCGCCAATTAGCTCATCATTACCTTGCCCGCCGCGTAGATCGTCATTACCGCGATCGCCGAGCAGAATATCATTGCCTTGGTTACCAAACAGGCGATCGTTATCCGAGGAACCAAACAGGGTGTCATCGCCGCCAAGCCCTCTGACTGGAAAATCTAGGGTCTCACCAGCCTCAAAAAAATAGAGATCGGCTTCTTGGGTAAAATTAATAAAAGTGCCGTCAAAGGTGAAGATTGCCATATTTGCCCCTATAGAATAGATTTAGCTCAGGTGTAGCTCCATTGAATAGAGTCAGCCTGAAAATGTTGCTGGTTTAGAACGCACCGCGTATTTCCCCAGCCTAGTGATTGGGCTGTTGTTGTTAGCTTGCACCAAGGACATATATTTGTTGATCGCTTCAGGCTTGGTGAAGTATTCCGCAATCACATGGACACGGCGACCTGTGTTCATTTCTAGCACAACTTGGTACATGGTGCTGGGGGCTGAGGTTTGGGTTTATCTTAACTAATTAGGCGGGATAAATCCAGATGTTGTTCTAGGGCGATCGCCAACTGATCAAATAACAGATCTCGTTGTTGGGAGTAATCTGGTAGATCTAGGGGGAGCGGCGGTAACCCTTGCCCTTGACGAATGGTGTTAATCCAGGTACGTCGCCAGGCAGATTGGTCAAAGATACCATGTAAATAAGTTCCCCAAATATTGCCTTCAGCATAGCCTAGGTCGCGATCGCTAAACAAAAAATCACCTGTAGGATTGATCAACTCAGATTTGCCCTGGTGAATTTCATAACCGTTAATCGGCGTGCCTGCCAATTGGGGCGGATAGGTCGCGATTGCCTGGATTTGGCTAACTGTCTTAGTGCCAGTGATGTGGGTGTGCATGGGCAGTAACCCCAGACCTGCGTAGGTTCCAGCTTTGCCCTCTAGCCCTGCTGGATCGCTAATCCTCTGCCCCAGCATTTGCCAACCACCGCAAATACCTAAGATCGTACCCCCCTGTCGGCTAAAATTCTGGAGTGCCACTGCCATGCCAGAGGTTTGGAGCACAATTAAATCAGCGATCGTAGTTTTGCTGCCAGGAATAATTACCGCATCTAGGACAGGGAGGGGGCGATCGCTCTGGATAAATTCTAGGTTAATGCTAGGCTCCGCCAGTAAAGGGTCAAAGTCAGTAAAGTTAGCCATGCGCGGTAGACGAATCACCCCGATCCTAGTGGCGGCAGGTTGACTGCGGCTGCGCCGTTCTAGCAGGGCTAAAGAATCCTCGGCTGGTAATTGCAAATCCAAATAGGGCAGTACGCCCAGTACGGGAATGCCAGTATACTGCTCTAGCCACTCAATCCCTGATTGCAGGAGCGATCGCTGCCCACGAAACTTATTGATTACAATCCCTTGAATCAAAGCCCGTTCCGACGGAGTCAGGAGTGCCAAAGTACCTACCACATGGGCAAAAGCCCCGCCCAGATCGATATTTACCACTAAAATTGTCCTCGCTCCCAGATGGGCTGCCACCCGCATATTGGTTAAATCTCGATGCTTGAGGTTGATTTCAGCCGGGCTGCCCGCCCCCTCACACACAATCCAATCGTAGGTCTGATCTAGCTCTGCTAGTGCCTGGGTAATCGCCCGCCAACCTGGAGCAAAATAATCACGGTAATAATCCGCCGCCTGGGTTACGCCTGCCACTTGCCCATTTAAAATCACCTGGGAGGTCATATCCCCTTGGGGTTTAAGCAAAATGGGATTGTGGGCGATCTGGGGTTCAATCTTAGCAGCCCAGGCCTGCACTGCTTGAGCATAGCCAATTTCACCGCCAGCAACTGCGTAGGAATTTAACGCCATGTTCTGCCCCTTAAAAGGAGTTACCTTAGCTCCCCTCTGGGCTAGCAGCCGACAAAGAGCCGTGACCAGAAGGGATTTGCCCGCATTGGAGGCGGTGCCCACTACCATGATTTTAGGCATCAGCGCAGGATATAACGGATAAGCTGCTCGAACAGATCTTTGCGTAAATAGGGGTAATTCCCCGCCCACAGACCCGCTTGGGGAAAATAGGCATCACTGGTGAGCTTGCTCAGGCGGTTAAAGCCAGGATCATTAGAAACCAACAGCAAGCAAGCTAAATCTCCAGGGCGAATGCGTTTATATTCGCGGCGCATGGGCATTTTGAGGTTGGTGCTTAAGCCCGTTTGATCCACTAATTCTAGGTTCAAAAAACTATCAGTGTCATAGTCTACGGATATTTTGCCTCGCCGATCAAAGTTGGCTTTTTTTTGGGAGATTTCCTGGGATAAATAGGAGTCATAGACTTCTGCTACCCAAATCGCCCCATAGGTGTACTGGCGCAACTGCTGATTGCGGAGACTAGCTTGAAATACAGGCGCAAGCATCCAATAGAGTCCGCCTAGCGCCGCACAGATAAACAGGAATAGCCCCCAAATATTATTGCTGTGGTTGTCACTAGTCACTCGACCATAGAGCAGGGCAAAGGTAACTAGCAGCGCCACTGAAATCAGCAGACGGCGGAAAAAATCATTGGCATCCCCCCAATAGATCTGGTATTGGTCAGAGGTGGGCACAATTGGGATCAGTTGATCGAATTTTTCGCGCTTGAGCGGCGTGAGCATTGGTGGTTATGGTTAGTTGCGATGCTGATTCATTTCCAGTGCTAGTTTAGCAGCCCCGTAGGCAGCTTGAGTCTGAACCGCAGCTTGAGGCTCTATGCCTAGATATTTTGCCCTAATTTTTTGCCAGGTGGGGTTATAGGTGCCGCCGCCATTAGTGTAGATCTGGGTGATCGGGGTAGCTGCCAGTTTTTGCAAGATCTCATAGCCCTGGGCTTCAATTTTGGCAATGCTGCTCAGCAAGCCGTATAAAAATGCTACGGGGTCGTTGGGGCGGGGTTCTAGTCTGGGTGGTAAATTGGGATCATTAATGGGGAAGCGATCGCCTGGTCGCAATAGGGGATAGTAATCGTAGGGGCTAGGTTGGTTTAGGTCGATGAGTTCAGAGTAGGTTTGCAGTTCCTGATCCCTAAAAAAATGGCGCAGCACAGCCCCACCAGTATTGGAGGCACCACCCACAAGGTAGAAACTCTGTCCCTGCCAGTCAAGGCGATGACTGTAAATGCCATAGGCTAAATCAGTTACCGGGCGATCGCTCACTAGTTTGAGTACCAGGGTAGATCCCAGACTAGTAATCCCTATACCTGTATGCAGTTCAGGCGCGGAGGCAATCAGCGCAGCAGTGCTGTCGGTCGTACCCGCACAAATCTGACAGGTGGGGGAAATGTGTAAGCGATCGCTCAGATCAGGCAAAATTTGACCAACTGGACTACCAGGCACCAGCACTGACGGCAGGTATGACTGCCATGGGCTTAGCCAATCGGGAAATCTTAAATTCACGGAATCATAGCCCAGCTTTAGGCAGTTGTGGTAGTCACTCTGGGCAACTTGACCATGGAGCAGATAGCCCAGGTAGTCGGCCTGGTGGGTGAGGTAGGCAAACTGATAATGCTCCTTTAACCATAGGAGTTTGGCGAGACTAGTGGCTGCTGGGAAGGGACTCAGACCTATGCCCCTGACATCTTGGTAGGAAAGCACGGGGGTACAGGGTTGACCTTGGCGATCGCTGCCCAAGACTGTACCAGAAGTAGCAGCAACCAGGATTTTCGCCAGATTTCGGCGCACATCAAGGGGAACGTGAGAGAGTAAATCAAATAGGGTAACTTGCCAACGCTGGACTTGATCTAGCTGATAGGGGCGGCTATGGTGATGGTGAATTTGCCCAAGGCGGTCGATCGCGATCGCTCTAGCGCCAGAAGTGCCAAAATCTAGGCCGAGGCAGTACATGATCATGGTTTGAAGGTTAAGCTGTATTTTAGCTGCTAAGGAATGTAAAGGTGATGGTCAGAGCGATCGCTAAATATAGTTTGGTTGTGTGCTGGGTATTCCTGTTACTCGGCTGTAGTAGCTCTGGGTTTGAGCCTGATCATAAAACCCATATAACCCTGTGGCAGGGAGTGAATCCGCCCGCCAATCGGGAGGTATTACAAAAACTGATCGATCGCTTCAACACTAGTCAGCCTGAAATTCAAGTAGATTCCATATATACAGGTCAGCCCGATCAGCAGATTCCCAAGATCCTGGCGGCAGTGATTGGGGGATCTCCCCCTGACCTGTTGTGGTATGCGCCCACCCTCACGGGTAGACTGGTAGAATTAGATGCCCTGAGACCCCTAGATGATTTGTTGGCAAATTCGCCAGTGGCAAAAGAAATCCAACCGGCTCTGCTTTCTACCATGCAGCTTAATGGCAAGTCCTGGTCTATTCCCTTTAGCACCAACAATATTGGCATTTTCTATCGCCCTAGTCTATTTGCCGCCGCAGGGATTAAGCAATTACCTACTTCCTGGGCAGATCTCCGCCAAGTAGCTCGACAACTAACCCAGGAGCTCAACGGCGATCGCTACCCTGATCAACATGGCATCATCTTACCCCTGGGCAAAGGCGAGTTTACCGTGTTTATCTGGTCGCCGTTTTTGTGGAGTACGGGTGGAGATCTAAGCGATCGGGTGAATACGCCTGCGGCGCAACGCGCCTTAAGTTTTTGGCAAGAATTAGTTGAGGATGGCACGGCGATTTTGTCCCAGCCGGAACGGGGCTATGAAGAAGATAACTTTATTCAGGGCAAGGTGGCAATGCAGATCAGTGGCTCCTGGGCATTGGGGTTTATGCAAAGGCAAAAAATTGACTTTGGCGTGTTGCCGATGCCTAGCGATCGCCGCCCTGCCACCACTGTTGGTGGGGAGAACCTCTTTTTATTCAAGACCAATCCTAGGCGGGCAGCCGCCGCTTGGAAGTTTATGGAATATGTGCTCAGCCAAGATTTCCAGACCGAATTCTCGATCGCTACTGGTTATTTACCCGTGAATACCCAAGTGCAGTACAGCCCTGCTTACCAGAAGTATGTGGAGCAGCATCCCGAAATTCGTACTTTTCTGGATCAAATGCCGATGGCGCAATCTCGACCGATTAATGCCAACTATCCCAGGGTTTCAGAAGCGATCGGCCGCGCGATCGAGGCCACCCTATTGCAAAAATCATCTCCTGTTCAAGCCCTAGAGCAAGCTCAAGTATCTTTAGATCTGCTTGCAAAATAGCCCAATTTACTTACCAGGATAAAAGGTGCTGAGACTGTCGCGATCGCCCACAAATCGCCAATGCCAGGGCTCATACATAATCCCTTGGGGGTTGTTCGGCAAGAACGACAATTCAAACCCATAGCGTCTAGCATTTTGTTGCAACCAGAGAAAGCCAGCCGTACGCTCAAAGCTGGGAGATAAATTAGCACTGGGCTGATCTAGATCTACTAGATCAACCGCATATCCCGTGTGATGTTCACTATAGCCAGGGGGGGCGCTCACCAGGGCGCGTTCTGCTTCTGATTGGTTGCGAGCTTGACCAATTTCATAGAATAGCTCCGACTGCACCGCCCTCGTGCGAAACCCAGACACCCCTTCCAGGGCGATACCTGCGGCTAAAGCCGCCGCAACCATGCGGCGATACTCGCGGGCAGCAGCAGACTTGAGTTTGATTTGATAGCCATCACTAGCGATCGCGATCGTTTCTAAAGTAGCTGGATCAGCCTCAGCATAGGCAAAATGGCCATACTTTTGGGAGCGAATCGGCTTAGGGATGGGCTTAGCGATCGCTGGCTTGGTGGGCAACTTTAGAGGAAGAGGGCGCTGGTTGACTCGACCCCTAAGCACTATTATAGGTGCAAGAAAAGCGGCTAAGACTAGGGCATAGACCCACCAAAGCCGCAATAGAGGTAGATACTTTTGAACAAGCGATCGCTTAGTTTTATTAGGAGCCTTACCTTTGGGGGCAACCCGCTGGGCGAGGGGAATCTCTCTAGGCAGTTGCTTAGGAATTCTGGGGGGCTGCATGGGCAATTAGGCATCACCAGGCTTGCTCAAGGACATGCCATTAGCCTCAGCATAGCGATTCATAAACCGTAAAAACCTTTCCCAATCGTATTCGCCATCAATCTTATAGGTGGCTTTAATCCCAGCCGACTTGCCATTCACAAACATCGCATTCACATTGCGAGTGACAATTTCGCCCTCTTCGTCAATCATATACATACCGGTAATCTCAGCGCCGCCCGCCGCTTCAGTCATACATTGGGGCGTTTCAAAGAAAAACACTGCCACGCTGGTAGTCCCGTCCTTGGAGCGAGAAATTTTCACATCATCTACCTGTTCATTGAATCCGCGCGCTAGCTGAATGGAGGCTGGAATAGTCATTTTTTGTAATGTTTTAATAATCCGACTAGTATAGATCTCAGCTTTATTAAAAGTAAAGAACTCTAAATTGAATTTGGAAGTAGACAAAAACTACAGATTGCACATTTGAAGGATGGTTGGGGCTGAGGGCGCCGGCTACCAAATACCCAGCTTGGCAAACTCATCTCCCTACTATGCAATAGTCAAGTACGGGCAGGATCAGATTTAGCTTAGCTTGACAATTATAAGGAAATAAGAATAAACTCTTGAAAAAGATCTAACCAAGAAAGTAAGATGAAACTGCTCCTAATTTCTGCCTTAGCAACCTTCATTGCTCAAGTCCAGCCCGCTGCCGCTATCCTGATTATCACTGGGCAGGAAACAGGTAGTAACGTTGAATTTTCTTACTCTGGGTCTCTGAATGTCACAGGGCTGACTCCTGCTATAACCTCTACTAGTTTTGGGATACGGCCAAGTACTGCCTTGCTGGTCTTCTTTAGCGGTGATATTAATTCTAATGACACATTCGCAAACGCTCTGAGTGGCCCAACATCCTTTGGTAGCGGGAGTACTTTTGTGGGTGCAACTAGCCAAACCGGTGGGCCTCTACTGATCCTAGGTAACAATGGTGCCTTAACAGTGCCAAATAATTATATTTCTGGTACTACCATTACTGGCTCCCTCACCTTTAATGGGCAAACCTTTGCCACCCTTGGCATTACCCCTGGAACCTACAACTACAACTTGACCAATGGACTCGATACTATTCAACTAAATATTGGTACAACTCCTATCCCCTTTGAGTTCTCCCCCCTGTTGGGTTTCGCCCTGATCGGTGGTCTAGTGACAGCGAAAAAGCTCACTAAAAATGTAAGCGCTAAGCCTGCCCAGAAGTAAGCTAGCAAGCTTTACACTAGAGTCACAAGTGGGATTAGGCTCAGAATAAGTGGAGATTATGCTCAAAATTCTATTTGTCTGCCTGGGCAATATTTGCCGATCGCCTGCGGCGGAAAATATTATGAACAATCTAATCCAGCAAAACCAGCTACAGGATCTAATTGAATGCGATTCGGCCGGAACTGCTGGATATCACATCGGCTCCCCGCCAGATTCCCGCATGAGTGCTGCTGCCCATAGACGCGGTTTAAAATTTGTGGGCGCAGCCAGACAATTTAGTCGTCAAGATTTTGCTAAATTCGATTTAATTTTGGCAATGGATCAGGCCAATTATCGGAATATTTTAGCTCTTGATCCAGGCGACCAATTTGGCGACAAGGTGAAGATGATGTGTACTTACTGCACTAAATACAGCGATCGCGAAGTACCCGATCCATACTACGGCGGGGAGCAGGGCTTTGAATATGTGTTAGACTTGCTCGATGATGCCTGCAAAGGTCTATTAGCTGAGCTTAAATCGAGTCTAGAGTAAAGCAGGTCTCAAAAACTAGGTCAATCTAAACCTAACTTCCATAAAATCAGGACTCAGCCTCACCTGCTTGAAAATATCCTAGAAAATATTCTAGTTGATTTAGCTCCCCCCTCTGGTTAAAATTTTCAAGCATCCCCTAGCAGTAAGTCAATGAGTCTGATTCGCAAAGCCTATGTGCTAAAACTATACGTTGCCGGCAACACCCCTAATTCCGTGCGGGCACTGAAAACCCTAAATGATATTTTGGAAAAGGAATTTCAAGGGGTCTACACCCTCAAGGTGATTGATGTGCTCAAAAATCCACAATTAGCCGAAGAAGATAAGATTTTAGCAACTCCCACCCTGGCAAAGATTTTACCGCCGCCAGTGCGCAAGATTATTGGCGACCTGTCTGATCGCGAAAAAGTCTTAATTGGTCTAGACCTACTCTACGAAGAACTGCTCGATGAGGGCTAATATTTATTACTAATCATATTTTAATATTTGCTAATCCCATGCCCAACCGACCAGTAACTTTCGGAGTAACGTTATGAAGCCTAACCCAGGGATTCAAAAACTTCGCACCATGATTGAAGGGCTGGACGACATTACCCACGGTGGCTTACCCATGGGGCGTTCAACTCTGGTAAGTGGCACTTCTGGTACTGGCAAAACCCTGATGTCGCTCCAGTTTCTCTACAATGGCATCATTGATTGTGATGATCATGGCATTTTTGTCACCTTTGAAGAAGCGCCGGCTGACATCATTAAAAATGCCCATAGCTTCAACTGGGATCTGCAATCCCTGATCGATCAAGGGCGCCTATTTATCTTAGATGCTTCCCCTGATCCTGATGGTCACGAAATTGTGGGAGAGTTTGACCTCTCAGCTTTGATTGAGCGGATCCAGTACGCCATCATCAAATATAAGGCCAAGCGCGTGTCCATTGACTCAATCACGGCGATTTTCCAGCAATACGAATCGGTGGGCTTAGTGCGGCGGGAGATCTTCCGTTTGGTGTCGCGGTTGAAGTCGCTAGGGGTAACCACAGTGATGACTACGGAGCGGGTGGAGGAATATGGGCCAGTGGCGCGGTTTGGCGTAGAGGAATTTGTCTCAGATAATGTGATTATTTTGCGCAATGTGTTGGAAGGAGAGCGTCGCCATCGCACGGCTGAAATTCTGAAGATGCGGGGTACTACCCACATGAAGGGCGAGTATCCTTTTACTATGAGTGTGAAGGGGATTAATATTTTCCCCTTGGGGGCTATGCAGCTTACCCAAAAATCTTCCAATGTACGGGTATCTTCCGGCATCGAGACTCTGGATCAAATGTGCGGTGGTGGCTATTTCAAGGATTCGATTATTTTAATTACTGGGGCTACTGGCTCTGGCAAGACTCTGATGGTGACCAAGTTTTTGGAGACCGGCTGCCAAAATGGGGAACGGGCGTTGTTATTTGCCTATGAAGAATCCCGCAACCAACTCAGTCGCAATGCCCATTCCTGGGGTACAGACCTAGAAAAACTGGAGAGCGCGGGCCTATTAAAAATTATTTGTGTGTATCCCGAATCGGCTGGCCTAGAGGATCACTTGCAAATTATTAAGCAGGAAATTGATGCGTTTAAGCCTTCGCGGATTGCGATCGATTCTCTGTCAGCGCTCGATCGGGGCGTGAGCAATAACAGTTTCCGCCAATTTGTGATTGGGCTGACCGGATTTGTGAAACAGGAAGAGATTACTGGCGTATTCACTAATACTACTGATCAGTTTATGGGTTCTCACTCGATTACCCAGTCTCACATTTCTACGATTACTGACACAATTATTCTCCTGCAATATGTGGAAATTCGGGGAGAGATGTCGCGGGCAGTGAATGTGTTCAAAATGCGAGGGTCACGCCATGATAGTAAGATTCGCGAATATCGGATCAATAACCAGGGAGCCGAAATTAAGGATTCTTTCCAGGGATTTGAACGAATTCTCAGTGGTTCGCCTACCCGCATTTCCGTGGATGAAAAAAATGAGCTATCCCGCATTATTTTGGGGGTGCAGGCCGAAGATCTATAGGGAGAACCATAAAAGTGCGTGAGTTGCCGCCCGATCGCTACTTTGCCTATCTGTCTTGGCAGGCGATCGCTGGTATGGAAAACAAGTCAGAGGTGGTGATTATCCAACCCCTAGGGGCGATCGAACAGCATGGGCGGCATTTGCCTCTGGTGGTGGATACGGCTATTTGTCTAGAAGTGTTAGGGCGGGCTTTGACTCAGCTTGACCCAGGGATTCCTGCCTACTGCTTGCCACCCCTATGTTATGGCAAGTCCAATGAGCATATTGAGTTCCCAGGGACGATTACCCTATCGGCTCAAACCCTGGCTTTGGTCTTAATTGAAGTAGCAGAGAGCATTTATCGAGCAGGATTTCGCAAATTTGCCCTAGTCAATGCCCATGGTGGCCAGCCCCAGGTATTAGAAATTGTGGCGCGGGATTTACGCCAAAAATATCGAGATTTCTGGGTGTTTCCCCTGTTTTTGTGGCGGGTGCCTAATCTGGCGGCTGAATTACTGAGCAATCAAGAGCTAGCCCAAGGGATTCATGCGGGAGATGCTGAAACTAGCGCCATGTTGGCAATTTTGCCCAAATATGTGGATATGGCCCAAGCGATCGCTGAATATGCGCCAGCATTAGGATCTAGCTTGTTGTCCCTAGAAGGCGCTCTGCCCTATGCTTGGTTGACTTCGGATCTATCGCGATCGGGGGTGTTGGGCGATCCTACTGGGGCTACGGCAGCCAAGGGCGAACTATTGCTAGCATCCCTTGCCCAGGGCTGGGTGCAGGTGATTGAGGATATTTATCGGTTTAAATTGCCCCTTTAGCTATAGTTATAGTCAATTTAATTAAAAACGGCACGGTTATTTTATAGTTAAGCCCTTAAGACCAGGACTTACGCAAACGTGACTGAAAACCTCAGATTTTGTAGGGGTGTGGGGCTACGCCCCACTTGAGGACTTTGCCCTCAAACTCCCTTTTTCCAACACTTCCTAGATCAGACTGCGTAAGTCCTGAAGATCAAAGATCTACCTACGATTGCCTAAAATTCACCCATTAGAGCGCAGTTTAGATTCTCGCAAAACTGAACGGCGATACATTTCACACAGGTGAGCGATTACGTCAATCAGAGTAATGCGATAGTCTAAGAGAATATCTAAGTTTCGTCCTTCCAATTTTAGTTTTTTGCTGTATTCATCCATCAGTTGCATATGAATTTCCAGGATTTGAGAGGCAGAAACATCCCCCAAAAAAGCCAGGTTTGCTAGGTGATCAATTTCGTCATTGATGCTGAGTTCTTGATTGCTGGGATTTTCTTTAAAGTATTTGAGAATAATCCGTTGATAAATTTGTTTGAGTTGAGTGAGATAGGCTTTGCGTTGTCCTTCAGATAAGTTCCGTAAAAATTGCTCTGGATTGCGCTTGGAGT
Organism: Pseudanabaenaceae cyanobacterium bins.68; assembly: GCA_033762795.1. GTDB lineage: Bacteria > Cyanobacteriota > Cyanobacteriia > Pseudanabaenales > Pseudanabaenaceae > JANRLH01. The sequence goes on along the minus strand of JANRLH010000095.1, from coordinate 12,637 downwards.
AGATGCCCAGGTAGCCAAGGCGCTCTTCCAGTTTTTCGGCTAGCCGTTTTTGCTTAATCGATAGGGAAATGCGGAGAGATTCGGCAAAATCTGATTGAGGTTGACTGTCCAGATCACAAAAATGATAGGGTGAGAGCTCCAAAAAGTTAGCGATCGCTGATTCAATCGCTTGGGGTAATTGTTCAAGGGAATCAGGATCTAAGTGCACCACGGGAGGGGATGGCAAACGGGAGCCTAGGATGTGAAGAGAACCTAAAACTACCACTGGCACTAGCAGATGAGGTGAGGGGCGATCGCTTGAGTATTCTAAAGAATTTGCTGCCAAAATTAGACAGTCAGGCGCAGTGCTGGGAGTTGCGAGCAACTGTCTGAGCTGGTCTACCGAATCTAGGTGCTGGAGGTGAAATTTAGAGCTAGGCAAAAACGGCTCCAAATTTGGAGTTTCTTGGTTGGTATTTTGGTCGGTATTTTGCAGATAAGAGATTTGCAGGAGAGACACAAGAGAAGGCGGCTATTGTTCTTAAGCTTTATTTTCGCATTGGTTGAGCTAAATCATGTGAGATTTGTTGTTAATCATGCCTGATCCACTGTAGCTATGTTCTCCTTTGATCCCTGCCAATGCTTGGGCTTCTATGCATCTAGGGCAGTACCAACCTGCGGGCTATTGCAATCGATCGCCGAGGCCTTGGCAATTTTGCGGTTTCATTGGCAACATGGGGCACCTTCTAGCCCGCCCTACCTGGTGGTGCTAAGCGATCATGGGTTACCTCTGGGGCTATTTCGGGCTGAATGTATGCTGGCAGGAGAGATGCAGAGTTTGGAGGAAGTAACCCTACTGCCCTTGCCTGCGATTAGTCAGGATTTGACCGTAGCCGAGTTTTTGCAGCGCATTTGTGAGTATGAACACTTTGCCGAGCTTTGGACTTTGGTAGACCAAAAAGGTCGCTATTGCGGGGTGTTAGAGGTGCTGCCCCTCTTGCGTGGCATGGTGGCTAGGCAGTTGGATCAAGCTATGCCCGCCGGCGCGATCGCGCAACTGGTGAGACTGATCGAGCAGTTCCCTTCACCAATTGTGGTCTACAGTAGCGGCGGCGAAATTTTGGGCATGAATCAAATGTGGCGGGACTGGATTCGGATTGAAGAACTGAATGCGATCGCTAGCTTTGAACAACCCACTGCCGAGCCGCTTTTTTGTACTAGTGATGGGGTAGAGCATACCTGGCAAATTTTTCGGGTGGCACTCCAAGCCGAGTGGCAGGGACTAGGGGTGGCGATCGCCCAGGATATCACCGCCCAAAGACGCTTAGCGATTGAACTTGCCGATCAAAATGCCGACTTGATTAGACTCAATCGCCTGAAGGATGAATTTCTCGCCTGCATCAGCCATGAGCTCAAGACTCCCCTAACTACGATCATGGGCATGACCAACCTGCTAAACAACCCCAAGGTGGGAAACCTCAGCCCCGATCAAAAACGCTACCTGCAGATGGTGTATCGCAGTAGTCAAAACTTGAGTGGCGTAGTGGACAACATTGTAGACACAGCCAAGGCCGAAACTGGTCAACTGCAAATTTCTCCCAGGACGCTAGATATTCGCACAGTTAGCGATCGCGCCATTCAGCAAGTGCAAAACCAGTTCCAATCCGACATCCCCCTCTGCCTAGAAATTGAGCCCCATGTCACCACCCTAGTAGCAGATGAAAAACGCTTGCAGCAAATGCTGGTCAATCTGCTTTCTAATGGGATTAAGTTTAGTGAAGGTCTCCCCCAAGAGCAGACCATTTGTTTGCGGGTAAGTAACTGGGAAGGCTGGATTGCCTTTAGTGTGAGCGATCGCGGCATTGGCATTCCCGAAGACAAACAACATCTCCTATTCCAAAAATTTCAACAACTGGAAAGCGTCCGCACCCGCCGATTTGATGGCACAGGGCTAGGGCTAGTTTTGACCAGACATTTAGCCCGCCTCCACGGTGGTGATGTCACTTTTGTCTCCCAAGCTGGACTAGGCAGTGAGTTTACCATCCTCCTCCCCCCCCACACACCCCAGAGTCGCGGCCATGAACTTGAGGTAGAAATGCCCCTAAATAACCGCCTGGTGCTGATTGTCGAAACTGTCCCCCAAGATCTAGAGCAGATGAGCCAGATCTTGAGCCAGTGGGGTTATCGGATTGTGGTGGCACGCACTGGTACCGAGGCGCTGGAAAAAGCCCGCCGCTTGCAACCCTGTCTAATTTTGCTCAGCCCCAATTTGCCTAGTTTATCTGGATGGGATGTATTGGCTCTGCTGAAGCAAGATCCTGCCACCAGCAAAATTCGCGCGATCATGGCACTCCAGTCCCTGACCGAAAACTGGGAATGGAACAAATACCCCGCCGATGGTTTTTTTCTCAAGCCGATTCAGCCCAGTAACCTCAGCATTTTTCTGCCCCGCCATCATCCGCCGCTCAAGTCCCTCAAAATTCTCACCATTGGTAAAGTTTTAGCACCCGAAATTGGTCAGCCCTTGCAGCACCTTGCCCATCACCTGCTAGAGGCTGAAGATGCGGAGCAGGCCGAGTTTTTGGCTAAGATTTGGCATCCAGATTTAATTCTGCTCAGTCAAGACCTAGGGCAACACTTAGAGCAAATTCAAGCCAAGCCCCAGCTTACCAAATTACCGATCCTGGCATTTTCCCAGCATTTCAGCGAGCAAAAAGCCAGCCTTGAATCTAGATTTCCGACCCTAAGACTAATGATTGTGCCACCGATGGCAGAATTCACCAATGTCAAAGCTAATCGGCTGCTAGAGCGGGCAATTAGAGGAATGCAAGCGCCTACCATTCTGCTTTTAGACCTCACTGGTACCCATGTGTTAAATCAATCTCTGCAAAATTATCTATTGATGGCAGGTATGCAGGTATTTGTATTAGATCAACCTGCCCTACTCCAGCAACAACTGGCGAGCTACAGCGCCGATGCTTTATTGGTATCTCTGCACGATCGCCAAGCCCTTTCCGCCATTGAGCAGGAAGCAATTAGAATCCTGATGCAGATCCCCGATTTACCGCCCTTGATCATCTTAGATGGCAGAACCTCACCCCAATCTAGCAGCTTAATCGATCAACTATTTCAGCTATCTACCTCTGTGTTGCAGCAACCCCATGCGATCGCGGAATTGATCTCCACTCTTCAACAATCGATTTCCCTATGAAAGTTTGGTATCCAGAACCAGTGCAACAACTCCTGCGCCCCAGCCGTTTACCCAAACTCCAGGTTCAGCCCCCCCGCCTAGTGGCTTGGCAAAATACTTTAGGGGAATTAGCAATCATACTGTTAGTCAGTGGGGTGCTTAGTTTGATTCCCTGGCTAGCGTTGAGCATTTTAGTGGTCGGCGGATTGGTAATTATTTTACAAGTACGATCGCAAATTCAAACCTATGGTGCAAGAGAAGCGGCTTACCAAGCTCAGCTAACAATTTATCTGGGCAAACTGGAAAACTATGCCCTAGTACCCCAAAACCTTAGGGAGGCACTCACGGAATACACCTATCAATATGAAGTGTTAAATTTACCCATCCCCCTTGAGTTGGAGGTATTTAATCAGACCCTGGAGCAGCCTGACTTCGGATTTATTGCCCAGATTTCCACCAAAATCAATGGCACATGGATCAGACTCTATTGGGCATACATTAATCCTGCTACTAACCTGCACCTAGGGATTCTAGTTGGGGAGCTAGCCCAGGAGCTAGAGGCTCAGCTTTTAGTGCAACATGGCTGGGTGGTGATTCAACTTTCGCGAGCCGAATTAAACTCTGAGCAAACAGTCAGGATGATTAAGAACACGATCGCTAAACTCAAAAATTTAGGTTATGGTCATTTCAAATAAGGATGGAGCACTAGTTTGTACAGTAAAGTCTAATAATTTGATCAATACCAGTGCCAACAGGAGCATACATCCTTATCATTACTCGTCAACCAGTGAAGTAGGGTTTGGAGAATCAAATTGTGTTTGGGCTGCGTAGTAGTATTGGCGGGCAAACATTCCCCTTGGAAAATGCTCGTGGGTATGAGTATGCGGTTCGGTTAGTAATGTACCTTCGGGATGATCGTGTAGATGATGTTCGTCATGGGTATGCTCGTGATCGTGTAAGAGATACTCATGTTGATGTTCGTGAACTTTGGGAGCTAGTAATATTTGCACTCCAGCTAGAAGTGTAAATCCGATCAAGCTACCGTAAAGGAAAGAATTATTGCCCAACCATCCTGCAATGGGATAAGAAACAGCCCACCAGAGATGACTCCAAGCAAAATGTGCGCCATAAACTCGCCCTTGAAAGTTAGCAGGAATCTGTTCGGCAATTAGAGTTTGAGTTGGGAGATTTACGAAAACTTGTCCCATGCCTGCGATCGCCCACAGCAACATTAATGGCACTAAGTCTACATAATTCGCAGGTAAAATTGCCGAAGTAATCAAAATTGCTCCGGATAGAACGATCACAGTGCGCTCCCATTTCTTCCCAATCATTCCAACAGTCACCGCCGCTATGGTGGCACCTATGCCAAAAGCCGCCATTACCCAGCCGAACTCTAAATTGCTCAGTTTGAGATTTCCTTTAATATGGCCAACAGTATTAACTAAAATTTGCGCTCCAGCGATCGATGCTACAAGTTGCAGGAATAAAGCATAGCGAATAAAAGCATTGGCAAATAATCTTGTCGTTCCTTCTTCAATATCACTAATAATCATTGCAACTTTGGCAGGTTCTTTTAAGTTCTCACTTCGCTCTATCCTAAGTTGATTTGGAAGTGTGAAAATTAGAATTGCGGCGATCGCAAAAGAAATTGCATCCAAAAAGAATACCTGTCTTACTCCAATCCATCCTGAGACGCTACCAGCAATGCCAGGACCTAAAACGCCTAAGAGTTGATAAGTTGCTGCCGAAAGAGCGATCGCACCTGCATATTCAGCCTTACCCGTAACTAAGGGAATGGTGGCTTGATAGGTTGGCGTAAAGAAGGCATTGAATATATTTAGTGCAAAGACTAGAACATAAATCTGCCAAACTGCATTGACAAATGGCAGAGTTCCCACAATTAGCATTCGGGCAATATGGGTGATAACGAGAATTAGTTTGCGATCTAGGCGATCAGCGATCGCTCCTGCAATTGGCGAGAGCATTACAAAAGCTGTAACTCTCAAGGTCAAAGCTACAGAAAGAACTACAGCACTATCTTTTCCTGCTAGTTCAAAAGCGAGTAAAGCCAATCCCAACCAAGTGAGAGCATCACCAAATAAGCTAATGGTTTGAGCAGTATAAAGTCGCGCAAAAGTGGGATTTTTGAGGCATCCTAGTAATGGGGGAACCTGTGACATTTTGGATGAATTGCGATAGTTTTTAGGTTGAGGAAGACTTGTAAAATTATGCGCTCTTAGTTTACCAAAGGCTAGATGAAATCGAAGTGAAATCATCTAGCTTTTCTCAAGTTTAATGCTAAAATCCTCTCTAAATCTTACACTGACTTCACTCGTGACTATGGATTACAGAAAATATATTACGATCAAGACAGACAAAAGAGGTGGGAAACCTTGCTTGAGGGGGCTGAGGATAACTGTTTATGAAATCTTAGAATATCTGGCATCGGAAATGACAATAGAAGAAATTTTAGCGGATTTTCCTGATTTAACCTTAGCTGATCTCAAGGCTTGCCTTGCCTATGCCGCAGATAAAGAGAAGCAATCGCTCATTGTTCGGTAATGGAACTATTATTTGATGAAAATTTATCACCAGCTTTAGTCTATCGCTTGGCGGATTTATTCCCTAATTCATGACATATTAGAGATATTGGCATGGAGTCATCAAAAGATTCAATGATTTGGGAATATGCCAAAATCAATAGACTAATTATTGTTTCTAAGGATGTGGATACGCATGATTTAAGCCTGATATTCGGAAATCCACCTAAAGTTATTTGGTTGAGGCTGGGGAACTGTTCAACCAAGCAAGTAGAAAAAGTTTTGAGAAGTCATTATGAAGCGATTCAATGGGTTTACTCCCAAGGTGAATTATCACTACTAACTTTGTTTGAGATAGATGCCTAATTGTAGTACAGCCTTTTCCGAAATTACTAAGCACAAATTTAATCCTACTCCTAATCTGGGGGTGAGGGATGCACTGAATCCATCAGGATAGGCTGTATATTAACCTCAATCTAGTTCCCAAAGTCTTTACGGCAGGACTTACGCAGAACTTTCTTGAAAGATAGATAGAAAGAGAGTTTGAGGGTAAAGCCCCAAACCCCTTGTTATATATTGCTTTTCTTAATTTATGATCGTAAATCCTGTAATAATTCTGGGTTCTCCTCACTCACCTCGAATTGTTCCTAAATGGTGACAGATTTTAATCGGGGAACTAGCCATTTACCAAACTTGGCATAGATCGCAGGAATCACCAAAAGAGTGAGAGCAGTAGAAGTGAACAAGCCCCCCAAGACCACGATCGCTAAGGGTTGCAAAATTTCGTTGCCTGCTCCTGAAGAAAGCACAAGGGGTAGAGTACCAAGGGCAGAAGTCAAGGCAGTCATCAAAATCGCATCAATCCGTTCTAGTGAGCCTTTGATAATCACATCTTTGAGCGGCATTCCTTGGGCGAATTTATTGTTGTAATTGTCCACCAGCAACAAGCCATTGCGAACCGCTACCCCAAACAGCGTGATAAAGCCAATTAGCGAAGCGATCGACATCACTCCGCCTGTGAATAGAATCGAAATTATTCCACCGACTAAAGCTAAAGGAAGATTGATCATAATCGCGATCGTAGCGGGTAAGGACTGCACCGAGAAAAACATCAAGACCGTAATCACAACTGCCGCCAAAATGGAATAAACCAACAAGTTGTTAGAGGCATTCTGCTCTGCCTCAAACTGTCCACCGTACTGAATAAAGTAGCCCTTGGGAAGCTGAACTTTTTGGCGAATTTGAGTTTGAATTTCACCGACCAGACTACCCAAGTCCCGCCCTGAGACATTGGCGGAAACCACAATTAAGCGGGAGACATCCTCGCGGTTTACCACATTCGCGCCCAGCCCGTAATCCACTTTGGCAACCGTACCCAGGGAAATTGTCTGTCCTGTGGGGGTAGAAATGGGAATAGAACGAATCGCATCAAGGTTATTACGAAACTCTTCAGCGATAGAAACGGAAATATCTATTAACTGTTGATTTTCTGCCACCTGAGAGACAATGCGACCATTCAAAGCAGTTTCTACTATTTCAGAAATCTGTCCCATGGTGAGACCATAGGTAGCGGCGATGGAGCGATCGTATTGAACCTGCACCTGACGGATCGGTAATTGCGGTTCTAGTTGTAAATCCACAATTCCTTTAATCGGCTGAATTACATCTCGTACCTGTTCGCCAACTTTACGCAGTTCCACTAAATCAGTACCAAAAATCTTCACCGCGATCGCACTTCTAACCCCTGATAGCACCTCATCCATGCGATGGGAAATGAATCCGCCGATATTAGGAGCGACACCCGGAAGGTTGAGAAATGCTTGCCGTAATTGTTTAATGCTAGATTTTCGATCCTTGAGAGCCTGATCGCTGAGTTCAATATCTACATGAGCCATGTTTACGCCCGCTCCATCAGCATCTCCTGGTGTGCGTCCCGCCCGTACTTGTACCCATTGATAGAGGGGATTATCCTTGAGGGAATTGGCTAGGGCAACACCCGCCCGATTGGTCATATCAAGGGAGACTCCAGGAAATAGAACCATAGAGTTCACCATAGTTTTTTCTTGAAACTCTGGTAAGAAGACTCTGCCCAAAGAAGGCACGATCGCACTGGTGGCAACGAGGGCAGCCAAGGCAAATCCTAAGATGATTACAGGCGATCGCAGAGTCAAGTTAAGCAGAGGATGATAAAGCGATTTCGCTAAACGAGAAGCAAAGGTATTCTCTTGGGGCAGTGTTCGGTTTGCCAATAAAATTGCACAAAGAGCAGGCGTAAGTGTCATCGCCACAATTAGAGAAGCCGCAATGGATAACAAATAGGACAATCCCATCGAGCTAAAAATCCTGCCTTCCACTCCTGTTAAGCTAAAAATAGGAGCAAACACTACGATAATAATCACCGTAGAAAAAATCACTGCCAACCGTACTTCTGCAAATGCTCCAAAAATCACTTGAAAAGGTTGTTGAGGATTACCCTCAGCTTGATTTTGACGCAGGAGGCGATAGGAATTTTCCATATAGACAATAGAATCATCTACAAATGCTCCCAATGCCACTACCAAGCCTCCCAAGGTCATGGTATTGATGCCCAAGCCACAGGCTCTCATCAACATCAAACCCACTAATAAACACAATGGAATAGCACTCAAAGTAATTACGGCGGCACGCCAGTTCATCAAAAATAGCAACATGATTACCGAAACGATGATGATGCCTTCCAGCAACGCACTGCCCACATTTTTAATGGCAACATCAATGAAGTTCGCTTGACGGAAAGTTTGGGTGATTTGCACATCGGCTGGGAAAGTAGCTCGCAAAGAATTTACCACCGCTTCCACTGCCCTGGTCACCGTAGGTGTATCCACATTGGGCTGTTTGTTTACCATCATCACCACGGCGGGCTGTCCCTGAAAACTAGCATCCCCCCGTTTGAGGGCGGCTCCTGTCTGCACTTCGGCAATATCTTTTAGCAAAATCGGTTTACCATCTTGAACTTTCACTACAGAATTGCCCAAATCCGCGATCGCTTTGACTTGACCGATGCCCCGCACTAATAATTCCTGTCCACCACCAATTAAGAACCCCCCGGGCGCATTAGAGTTAGCATCCTTGGCGGCTTCCGTAACTTCGTTGAGGGATACATTGAGCGATCGCAATTTCTGGGGATTCACCAAAATCTGCTCCTGCCGCTCATCGCCGCCATAAATGGTAGTATCTGTCACTCCCTGCACCGAGAGAATTTGACTGCTGAGGGTAACTTCCACTAGGCGGCGTAAATCCATCAGTGTGGTTTTTCCCTTGCCATTTACCGTAAAGGCATACATCAAAACCGTGCCCAAGGGCGAAGCTAATGGGGATATTTCTGGTGGATGCACCCCTTCGGGCAGTTGATTACTGACCTGTTGCAGTCGCTCGGTCACAGCTTGACGGGCTTTGAAAATGTCAGCATCTTGGTCAAAAACTACCTGCACCATCGACAAGCCCACCTTAGAAGACGATCGCACCGTAGACACACCAGGTAGTCCATTCACCGCCGATTCGATGGGAACCGTAATCTGGGATTCCACCTCTTCGGGGGCTAGTCCTGTTGCTTCCGTGTGAATATCCACTTGAGGCGGAGCGAATTCCGGAAATACATCCAAGGGCATCTGGGTAATGCTGATAGTGCCCCAAACAGTAATTAAAATCGTACAGATGATAATGAACCACCGTTGCACGATTGAAGTTTTGAGAATCTGGTCGAGAATGGAATTAAACATTGGAAATTACTGACCTCTTTGATTTTTGCTATTTGTCAAAACAGCGATCGCCCCGCCCACTGCCAACACTGCAACGCCGCCAATGGCAACAGGTACAGTCGGAAATTCATTCTGCTGAGTATTGTTAACTTCTGCTTGTGCGGTAGTGTTTGGTACTTCTGGTGAAGTAACAGGGGGTTCAGCAACGGGTGTAGAGGAAGCCTCAGCATTTTGAGTTTTACGGGATTCCGCATAAAGGGACAAACTACCCTGCGTGACCAGCTTCTCCCCCACCGATAAGCCTTTGGAAACTTCCACTAATTCCCCTTCAGTTGCGCCTGTAGTAATTGGCACAGGCTCATAGAAGTTGTTATATTGCACAAAAACAATCTGCTTTCCATCCGCATCCACCACAGAAGTTACGGGAATCAAGACGGCTGAACTGCCATTTGCAGCAGGGGCGATCTCGGTAACAGTAATTCCCAACAAGGAATCGGTTTCGGCTTTCACGGGAACACGGTTAATTCCTCCTTCTGCTTGGAACTCATCGCCATGTCCCACATGGGCAAAGGTTGGGGTGGGCAAACTTACGGTTAAACCAAGAACTAAACCGTAGGCGAAAACGGAGCAAATCGTAGGCACAGGTTTGATCATATGTTCCTCGCAACTTGTAGGGTAAAATAGAGCAACCCTAGTTTGCCAAAGGGTAGATGAAATCGAGGTGAAATCTAAATATTAAAATTAGAAGTCTGCCAAAAGTAAGGCGATCGCATGATTCGGCTATATTTACAGTGGGACAGTTTTATTTCTAGTCACGATGGACGTTATCTTGTTCAAATATTGTGGAAATGATCCGAGAGTATGCGAATTTTATTGGTGGAAGACGAAACTGATTTAGGAACAGCAATTAAACAAGTTTTAGTCAATGAAAAATATGTAGTGGACTGGGTGATTGATGGTGTTACCGCTTGGAGCTATCTCGAAAGTCAGTGGACGGATTATTCCGTAGCGATCGTAGATTGGCTGATTCCCGAACTATCTGGGTTAGAGTTGTGCAAGAAGATGAGATTAAACCAAAATCCTTTACCCATACTGATGCTAACTGCCCTTGGACAATCAGAGAATCGAGTAGCAGGATTAGATGCAGGTGCGGATGATTATTTGGTTAAACCCTTTGTAATGGCAGAACTATTGGCAAGATTGAGAGCATTACAGAGGCGATCGCCTCAGTTTCACCCTAAAAATCTCAGTGTTGAAGAATTTACTTTGGATTTTGGTAAAAATGCTCTTTTAATTGCTAATAAAGAAGTTATTCCTCTGACAGTAAAGGAATTTCAGATTCTCTCCTATTTAATGCAGTTTCCTGATTGCATTATTTCAGGTGGCAAACTCCGTCAGCAACTTTGGGATTTGGAAACCGAACCGATTAGTAATGTGGTGGCAGCACAGATGCGATTACTGCGAAAGAAGTTTGCTAATCATGATTGTTCCTGCCCGATTGAAACCGTCCCAGGACAGGGCTACCGCTTTGTGACAAAAAGATGAATGGGTTGTTTCGGCGTAGTCGGATTCGCCTTGCGTTGTGGTATTCCCTAGTAATGGGCAGTATTTTGAGCCTCTCAGGGTTTGCGGTCTATCGCTCGATTCTGCATTCCAATTGGATAGCGATGGAACGGGAAATAGAATCCATTGCGGGTACATTACACGACAGTTTAGAGCCAATGTTGCCTGCTTCTGGTGATGCCTCCTTAGTTCTTCAAAGGATTTTCCCAGAGTTGTGCTTGAGCGATCGCTCCTGTAATTATGCTCCAACTTTGATTCAACGACATACTGTAGGAATTAGCGATCGCTCGATTTACTACATTCGTCTCTATGACCATCGGGGTAAGCTACTGGCATTTTCACCCAGTCAACCGCTATCAATTCCTGAAACTGTGAATTCTAGTCAATGGCAGACCTTCTTTAATGGGAATGGAACTCGCTATCTCCAATTCACTACTATTCTCCACAGCGCCTATGCTAAAGCTGATCAATCGGTGGATCATCCTTCTTGGGGATATTTGCAAATTGGACGAACTTTAGCGGCTTTGGATGGAGAAATAAATCGCATTCAATGGATTTTGGTGATTGGCTTTCCCATTGTCTTGCTCCTGGTAGGATGCTCTAGTTGGTGGCTATCGGGTCTAGCGATGCAGCCGATTTATAAGTCATACGAGCAACAACAGCAATTTACTGCCAATGCCGCCCATGAATTGCGATCGCCACTAGCTAGTCTTTTAGCCACAGTGGAAGCGGTAACTCACATTCAAGATCGAGAGAATCTGCCTAATATGCTGAGTACCATTGAACGTCAGGGAAGACGCTTGAGCCGATTGATTGATGATTTACTTCTGTTGTCAAGTCTCGAACAAAATAAAGCCGATCTTCAGTTTCAACCCTGTTGTCTCAATGATTTGATTGGTGACCTTGCTGAAGAGTTTTTAGAACTGGCAGCTACTGAAGGTATTCATCTCAGCTATCAGATCCCTGACTTTGAGATTTATGTTTGGGGAAATGAATCTCAACTTTATCGACTCGTTGCCAATTTGATTGCTAACGCTATTCAGTACACTGCCAGTGGTGGTGATGTTGCAGTTAGTTTAACCAGTCGAGACCATACTGCGGTAATTAGCGTAAAAGATACGGGAATTGGCATTGCCGAATCAGAACAACCTCGAATCTTTGAACGTTTCTATCGGGTGGATAGCGATCGCTCTCGTAAAACAGGTGGAACAGGTTTGGGATTGGCAATTGCTATGGCGATCGTGCTTCATCACCAAGGTGATCTCACGGTCAAAAGCGAATTCAGTCAAGGTAGCTTATTCATGATTCACTTACCCTGTCATCAAGTTGTCGCTGGTTCAGTAGTATCACATTATGAGACTTGACTGCAAAATCCCAGATCGGCGATCGCATCCGAGTGAATTGGTAGGCTAAGAGTAAAACTTTTGCTGTTTTTTTGATAATACGCTGGTAAGCCATGTTATATAGCAAAGAAAGGGGAAGTTAGGACAAATGGGAGACAGCTTTTTGTACAGCATCCCATAAACCTTCACATAGTCCAATAATCTTACTGACATAATTCTTCAACCGCGCCCAGAACTTCTCAATTTTGTTTAAGTCGGGAGAATAGGGTGGTAGAAATATCA
>JANRLH010000094.1:0-2489 GCA_033762795.1 Pseudanabaenaceae cyanobacterium bins.68 | reverse complement strand
GGGTTAGACCACGATTGAACAAAGCACTGCCATGTACCCTGGGCAATACCCTGGTCATACCTGATACCGGACGCACCTCGTCTAGCTGGCGACCATCTATCCGCACATTTTGCTCAACTACTTGGCGGCGCATTAGCTTTTTGGTCAGTTCTTTGAAGGTGGCGCCTAGGTCAGTCTTAGCGGCCGCTAATTTAACTGGGTCTTGATCTTCGAGGTCAGCGATCGCTTGCTTCAGATCAGCTTTGATTTGGTCTAGGGCAGCATCTCGCACTGCCTTAATTTTTTCCTGGCTGGCAATCACCTGTTGCACCCGTTCAGCCGTCTGGGCTGTGACAAAATCTAATAGGGTACTATCCACTTGGGGCGGCACAATCTCGGCAGCACTAATACCGAGCTCAGCCATGATTTGAGTTTGAGCCTTAATCAACTCCAAAGCAGCTTCGTAGCCAAATTCGATCGCTTCGATCATGTCCTGTTCTGGTAGCTGGTTCGCACCTGCCTCTACCATGATCACGCCACCTGCTGTGCCGGCTACTACTAGATCTAGATCACCAGCTTCGATTTCCGCATAGGTAGGATTAATAATGAACTCATCCCCCACTAAGCCTACCCGCACTCCTGCCATTGGCCCATTGAAGGGTAGTCCTGCCAGCAGTGCTGCCATCGAAGCCCCAGTCACTGCCAACACATCGGGGGGGACTTTCTCATCTAGAGCGATCGTGGTTGCCACAATTTGAATATCGTCCCGCAGCCAATTGGGAAAGAGCGGTCGCATGGGGCGATCAATTAATCGACCAATCAGTACTGCTTTTTCGGGAGGACGGCCTTCACGCCGTAAAAAACCACCAGGAATCCGCCCGGCGGCATAGAGTCTTTCCTCGTAGTCGATCATCAGGGGCAGGAAGTCCATACCTTCGCGAGCGCCTCCCCTAGTAGCAGTGACCAAAACAGCGGTGTCACCGCATTCCACTAAAACAGAGCCACCTGCTTGGGGCGCAAACAAACCAATCCGAAATTTGATCTCTCTGCCATAGAAAGAGATAACTTTATCTACTGCGGTCATTACTTATCTGTGTTATTTGCTTTGCATTCTCCGCCATAGTATCATTGAACCCCATTTCCCGATCAATCCCTAGTGGGGCAAACAGGCCTACTGGCAACTGCTTGATCAAGCTGTTCATAGGCAGCAATAATCTCTTGGACTAAGGGGTGACGCACCACATCCCCGCGCTGAAAGTAAGTAAAGGCAACTCCTTCAATGCCCTGAAGAATCTTCTGAGCCACCTCTAAACCCGATCGCTGATGGCGAGGCAGGTCAGTTTGGGTAATGTCGCCCGTGACCACCATGCGCGAGTTTTCGCCCAAGCGAGTCAGGATCATTTTCATTTGAGCCGCAGTGGTATTTTGAGCCTCATCGACAATAATAAAAGCATTGCTGAGCGTACGTCCCCGCATATAGGCTAGGGGGGCAATTTCGATCGCGCCTTTTTCAATTAATTGAGGGACTTTATCGGCACCAATCATCTCGTGCAGAGCATCATAGAGCGGGCGCAGGTAAGGGTCAATTTTTTGTTGCAGATCCCCAGGCAAGAACCCCAGTTTCTCCCCTGCTTCTACGGCAGGACGGGTAAGCACTAGGCGCTCAATTTGGTGATTTTGGAGGGCTTTAATCCCTACCACCGCAGCGAGGTAGGTTTTGCCAGTACCCGCCGGACCAATACCGAAAGTGAGGGGATGGGTTTCGATCGCTTGTACGTATTGCCTTTGGTTGAAGGTACGCGCCTGCACTAATCTACCTTTAGCCGTTTTAGAAATTTGCCTTTGCCATTCACGGCTGAGGTTAGATCTGAGCGTGCTGTGGGCAGTCTCAATATCTACTTTGGCAATGGTTAATTCGTGTTGCCAACGGGTTTGGAGCAGTTCGATCAAAGCTTGAGCCAAATGGGTCTGGGATGGTTCGCCCTTGATCAATAGCTCTTGACCACGCATGACTAGGTGGGTTTGGGTAAGCAGGCTCAAATACTTGAGGTTTTCTTCTTGGCTACCTGCTAGCGCGATTGCACTGCCAGGGCTAGGAAAAGCAAAGACTAGGGTTTCCAAAATAGTTGCAATTTGGTCAGTTTTGGCATAGTTGCATGAACTAAAAAATATTTTGCTAAGCTTAGATATATGATACTCAAGTTTAGATTGCCAGGCTTGAATTTTTCTGGATAGCTCAGTTTTTAGTATTTACCAGCAGGTGTGGTGGGAAAATATGCCATTTATAGCAAATTTCAAGCTCAATGTTAGCTTAGTTCGGCTCTGGAGGTTGGCAGCAATTTTGATCACCAGCGTCACCTTGGCGGTTCCCCCTAGAGCCCATAGTCAAACACCCCAGAATCTACTTGATCAAAAGCGGCAGTCAGCAACCCAACCCAATTATTTACTCATTCAGCCCCAGTATCCTCGCCCCGCCATGGCTCCTGCTGTGTTTTACCTGCTACCCTTAC
>JANRLH010000093.1:0-10897 GCA_033762795.1 Pseudanabaenaceae cyanobacterium bins.68 | reverse complement strand
GTTTTGCTCTAGATTTGCCCAAGTGCCAACTCCATAAGCGATCGCCTGTGTTAAGGTAGCTAATATGCTTCAACTAGATACTTGATCTATGGCTTCACACATCTTCGGCGGCATCCAAGCCGTGCAGGCAGGCTACTATGGCGACGCCAACTATCGTACTCCCCCCCCTGATCTTCAGTCTCTACTGCTCAAGGAGCGCATTGTCTATATCGGTATGCCCCTGGTAGCATCGGTAACTGAGTTAATTATTGCCGAACTCTTGTATCTCCAGTACGAGGATGCCGAAAAACCGATCTATCTCTACATCAATTCCACCGGCACTACCCGCGAAGATGGCGAACCCTACGCCTACGAGACTGAAGCCTTTGCCCTGTGTGACACGATGGCCTACATCAAGCCGCCTATTCAAACCATTTGCCTGGGTACTGCCCTAGGCGCTGCCGCCCTCCTGCTATCGGCTGGAGCCAAGGGCTATCGCACCAGCCTGCCCAATGCCACGATCGCCCTACGACAGCCAAAAAGCTATGCCCAAGGTCAGGCAACCGACATTCAGATTCAGGCTAAAGAAGTCTTGATCAACCGTGATATCACCCTAGAAATCTTGGCTCGCAACACTGGTCAAGCCAAGGAAAAAATTAGCAAGGATATGGATCGCCTGCTCTACCTTTCCGCGATCGAAGCCAAAGAATACGGGTTGATTGATCGAGTGCTAGAAAGTCGCAAAGATTTACCCAAGCCCATGCCTGCTCTTATTTAACTACTAAAATTTCTTTAATACTATGCCAATTGGAGTTCCTAGCGTCCCCTATCGTCTACCTGGTTCTCAATACACCCAATGGATCAGCATCTACGATCGCCTCTATCGTGAACGTATTATCTTCTTAGGCAAAGAAGTCGACGACCGTTTAGCCAACGAAATCGTGGCGGTGATGCTCTACCTTGACTCTGAAGATCCTGGTAAAGACATCGCCCTCTACATTAATTCCCCTGGTGGCTCAGTCACGGCGGGGATGGCAATCTATGACACCATGCAGCATATTAAATCTGATGTCACCACTATCTGTGTGGGCTTAGCTGCCTCCATGGGATCTTTTCTCCTGATGGCGGGTACTCCAGGTAAACGCTTGGCATTGCCCCACTCGCGGATTATGATCCACCAACCTTCCATGGGTGGAGTACGCGGTCAAGCCAGTGATATTCAAATTGAAGCCAAGGAAATCTTGCGGGTGAAGCGCCAACTGAACCAGGAATATGCCAGACGTACCAATCAACCCCTAGAAAAGATTGATCGGGATATGGAACGGGACTACTTTATGTCCGCTCAAGAAGCCAAGGACTACGGCTTAATTGATCGTGTACTTGAAGATCGGGCTTTAACCACGGCGGGGAATGCCTAATTCTTGGCAGCAACAGTTTGTTGATCCTGCTGGCAATAATCTAGAACAACTGCGGCAGCAGGGCTATGCCTTTGTGGATTTGATCGTTGATCAGATTTTTGCTCAATCAAGCCAGCCTTTTGTACAGCAACCTAGCTTGGCAGAAATGACGATCCCTGAACTGGGATTGGGCTTTGAGCAGCTTTTAACTCAACTGCGATCGCAAATTTTACCAGGAGCGCTCAATCTCTATCACCCTGGCTACATGGGACATATGGACAGTATGCCCCTGGCGATTACAGTTTGGGCGGATGCACTGGCTGCTGCCCTGCAAAATAATATGCTCAGCAGTGAGTTGGCTCCAGTTTTTACTCAGCTAGAAGCACAGCTAATCAACTGGTTTGTGGCTTTTTTTGGTCTAGCACCAAAGGGATTTGGCAGTTTGGTAGCAGGTGGCTCCCTGGCAAATCTAACTGCCTTGCTAGTGGCACGCAATCGTTACTTGCCAGATTATGCTGATTTGGGGGCTAAGCATACTGCTAAGTTAGTGGCTTTTGTCTCAGAGGCAGCGCACAATTCCTTTACTAAGGCGATGAATGTGCTGGGTTTAGGTAGACAGCAGTTAATTCGCATTCCCACTAACAATCGGGGTGAAATTGATCTAGTGGCGCTGGAGCAGGCAATTAGTCAAGCTCAGGTAGCGGGTCAACTGCCCTTTGCCGTGGTAGGTATAGCAGGGACTACAGTTACAGGGGCGATCGATCCCTTAAGCCAGATGGCAGCGATCGCCAAAAACTATAACTGCTGGTTTCATGTGGATGCCGCCTATGGAGGAGCAGCCCAGTTTTCACCTCAATATAAACATCTATTGCAGGGGATTGAATTAGCCGATTCCATTACCTTTAACCCACAAAAATGGATGTGGATTTCCCGTACCTGTGCGATGATTTTGGTGCGCGATCGCCAGGATTTAGAGCGGGCTTTCAATGAAAATCTGCCCTACATGAGTACAGGCAAGCTCAACTTTGGCAATCTTACTCTCCAAGGCACTAGGCGCACCGATAGCCTGAAACTCTGGCTAGGCTTACAAGCCCTAGGCACTAGGGGCTATGGTGACCTGATCGAACATTCCATGGTCTGCACTGATCGCGTGCGGCAGTTGTTAGGGACTCACCTAGAATTATTGTGTGAGCCTACGCTCAATATTCTCTGTTGGCGCGATCGCCCAGGCTATGCAACCAAATGGATTAGGGAAAATAAGCTATGGCTATCTCGTCCCCTTTGGCAAAATCAACGAGTGCTCAAAGCAGTGGTTCTCCATCCCTATCCGGATCTACAGTTGGGGAATTAATTGAAGCACTCCCATCTAGGCAAACAGAATTTTCAGGATGCGGTGCAGGAATCATTAAAACCCATGGCGGGGCTGCCCGATTGTAGTGATATAGATCACAGCCTCTTGTTCTGGGATCCCCAGGAGTTGATTCACCTGATCATCAAAAAAGCCAGCAATGCCACTCACTCCCAAGCCTAAATAGGTGGCAGCGAGGTTGATTCTCTGCCCTAACTGCCCCGCATCTAAATGTAAATAGCGATAGGCGCGATCGCCATAACTAGCCACCGCTTTTTCCAGGTCAGCCGTATGGAACACCACCACCGCCGCATCTCGCCCTAGGTCTTGACCAAGACAGAGGAAGTGCAAATCAGGCCGAAAGTTTTTAAACCTAATCTGGCGCAATTCTTCCGCCTCAACTGAATAGTAATAGCAGCCGTCTTCCAGACCCGCGACATTAGACACCGCCAAAAAAGTCTGGAGTAATTCGGGCGCAAAGTAGTTGCCGCGCGGATATAACCCTTGGTCAGCAAAGTTGTGGGGCTGATAGGTAAACTCTAGTAAAATTACCAGACTACTAAAGTCAATGCTGGCACCAGTATAGGCACGGGTAGAACGGCGGCGTAAGATGGTTTGCTCTAGGTATTGGAAGCGATCGCCCCAGTTAATTGATTCGGCAGCGATGGTAGATTCTTTGGGACAAAAGGGCAAATTGTATTTATCTAACTCCGGGCTAGCAGCAACCAACTTTAAATCCCGAATTTGGCTGGCTAGGTGTAGTTGCGGCAGCAATTGATCTTCGCCGATGCTGCCGTAGTCGTAGGTAGTGGCAGAGGCGAGGGCGCTCCAAACTCCAGGCGGAATTGGGGTGTTAGGGTCTAAAATTGCCAACACGGTAGTCACTGACTCAGAGGCGCTTTCCAAAAACAGCAGTTGATTCAGTTCTTCATCCTGAAACCCGCCAATGGCGTAGGGCAAAAAACCATGCATTGCGCCTGATAGGTCAATATTGCCCAACAGATGACCAGTATCCAGAAAAATGCGGCGGTAGGCTCTAGCTTGATAGCGCCAGGCTGAGCGGTAAAATATGGCAGAGGTAGCGATCGCTAGGCGAGTAACCTTGAGAGCAGGATGCTGAAAGCAACTTAAACACAGCTTTTGCCACACCTGATCACTTTGCCAGAACTGCACTAGGGTGTGGTCTTGGGGCTGATAGTGGTACAGACCCTTGGGCAATAGCTCAGTGCCATCCGAGATCAAATAAACCTCGGCAGGATATAGCCCCCCAGCAGATGGCGCAGCGCGGAGGTAGAGGAATTCCTGGGCACTGGTAGCAATCTTAGCGGTGATGCCGTAGCTACATAACAGAAACTTGGATAGCTGTTGCGATTGACCTTGATCAGACTGACCTAGGGCAGGCTTTAGATCATAGACCTTGCCCACTTTATAATGTTTATAGACACTAGGTTGATTTGACCAGTCTAGACCACTAGATTTGGCTGAGATCGTAGCTGGGTCATACTTAGTGCGCTGGTGGTAGTGTTGAGCAAGAGAAATCGGAGGCATAGAAGGATGGCAATGTGGACTTGTATAGAGCGCTGTGGCGCTTGTTGTCATCTCGATCCTGATCACAGACCAGATCTTGACCAATATCTTAACCCAGCCGAGTTAGACCAATATATGGCAATGGTGGGAGCAGATGGTTGGTGCATCAACTTTAATCACTTCAACCGCACCTGTAATATTTATGCAGATCGACCCAGATTTTGTCGCGTAGAGCCAGAAATTTTCACGGATCTCTATGGCATTGACCCCTCAGAGTTTAATCAGTTTGCGATCGCTTGCTGTTTTGAGCAAATTGAAGGGGTGTATGGCGATCGCTCCCTGGAACAGCTACGTTATCAACGGGCAGTGGCTTAGGTTTGATCAAAGCGCTGGGGCGACAATCGGTCAAGGATAGGATCTGCTTGGCGAAAGCTAGCAGCAAACCTCTGAGCAAATCTTTCTGCCAAAGGAGGTGCATAGATCATCGGCGTAGTAAAGCTAGTAAACAGATGAATGTTGGGTTCCTGGGGCAGAGCGCCAATGAGCGGTAAAGCATCAGGGCTAAAGCCAACTAGACAATGGTGATAGGTGCCTTTGAGGGTAGTAAGGCCAGGTAAAACCCACTTGACCTGCTCAAATAAAGCAATTTGATGGCTATCCAAGTCAGGGGTGAAATTGGGATCAGGGTGAATATAGCTAGATTGACCAATCTTAAGGGAGCGATCGCTAAACTGCACTGCTCCCACATCTATGGATATTTGGTCAAAGGTAGGAATCAGGCGCTGCTGTTGCCAGTTGGTCTCATAGGCTGCTTGGCTAATTTGGCGTTCTAGATCTAGACGGTTGCTGGTAAGTGGCATTACCATGCAGCGGAGTTCCAAATCAGTAGGATCAGACTCAAATACCTCGCAGTGGGTGAAATAAAGTTTGACCTGGAAGCGAGAGCGAGCCAGGAGTTCACGGCTCCAGCCGCCACTACAGATTGCAATTTGATCGGCAGCTAAACTAGTCTGGTCGGTAAGGATTTTGTGGGTAGAGATCTGTTGCGCCTTGGCAAAAATTAGTTTCCCGCCACGAGTTTGAAAAGCTTGGATGTAGGCTTCACACAACTGTACTGGGCTGACATGGGCATGATTCAATAGCCAAGCACCAGCGATCGCTCTAGGGTTAAGCAGTGGCTCCAGTTGGGCGGCTTGATCAGGGGAAAGCAAGTTGCCAGGCATAGTACCAGAATCTTGTTCAGGGGCAATGGTCAGGAGTAGGGGTAACTCTCTCAAACCGATGTCTATACCTAAGTCTTCGCTCAAACCTTGGTATTTTTGCCAGCCCTGGGCAGAGATAGTTTGGGTGACTAGATCAGAACCAGCCCAGTAGGGGATGCCGCCATAACCCCAACGGGAACCACCTTGAAGATCTGGGTTTGGTTCAATCAGACCTACTTTAAAGCCAGCTTTTTGCAGTTCGTAAGCCAGGGCTGCACCAGTGATGCCCGCCCCAACTACTAGCCAATCATAGGCAGTCATCCTAGCGATCGCTACCTAAAGCAGTCCGTGCCATTTTTACCGCATTCACAAACAGTAGGACAGTCAAGGGCAGGCTGGTAACCAAGATCCCCCAGGTAAGGGGAGCGCCCCATTTCGGTTCGCCAGAGGAAAGCTCAAAAATACAGCCGACAAAAGCGATCGCCAGTACTACAGCAACACCCAGCAGCAACTGTGACTTGAGGTACATAGGTTTATAGCACTCCAGATAGTTTGACTTCGCTGGTATTCAGGATCTCCTGCAACTCTTCCGAATCTACGGTTTCCTTTTCGATCAAATCTGCTGCTAAGCGATCCAGAATGTGACGGTTTTGGGTCAAGACCAGTTTGGCGCGATCGTAGGCTGATTGCACCAGCTTTTTTACCTCATCATCGACGATCGCTGCGGTCTCTTCGGAAAAGTCTCGCTCGGAGGAGAGTTCTCTGCCTAAAAACATATTGCCACTCGAACGCCCCAACGCAACTGGACCCAAGTTATCACTCATACCAAACCGCATCACCATCTGACGCGCAATTTGGGCTACCTGTTGCAGATCGCTAGAAGCCCCAGTGGTAACCTCTTCATCCCCAAACACAATTTCCTCGGCAATTCTGCCACCGAGAGCAACTGCCATTTGATTTTGCAAGTAGGAACGGCTCTGCATCCGCTCTTCGGAAGGCAAGAACCAGGTGAGCCCACCCGCCCGCCCCCGCGGAATAATGGTAACTTTCTGCACCGCGTCATAATCCGGCAACAGGGCGCCTACTAGGGCATGACCAGCTTCGTGGTAGGCGACCAGACGTTTGCGTTTTTCGCTCATCACCCGATCTTTCTTCTCTGCTCCCACCAACACTCGATCTACGGCGTCGTTGATTTCATCCATGGAAATCTCAGTCAGGCTCCGTCTTGCGGCCAAGATCGCAGCTTCATTCAACAGGTTAGAGAGATCAGCACCAGTGAATCCAGGGGTGCGGCGGGCAATTTTTTCGATGTCAATGTCCTTGGCGAGGGTCTTGCCGCGAGCATGGACACCCAAAATTTCTAGGCGACCAGCAAAATCAGGGCGATCTACTACCACCTGGCGATCAAACCGACCAGGACGTAACAGGGCAGCATCCAGAACATCAGGGCGGTTAGTAGCTGCAATAATGATGATGCCAGTGTTACCTTCAAAGCCATCCATCTCCGTGAGTAGCTGGTTGAGAGTCTGTTCCCGCTCGTCGTTACCGCCGCCTAAGCCAGCACCGCGCTGCCGACCAACTGCATCAATTTCATCGATAAAGACGATACAGGGAGCCTTATCTTTTGCCTGTTCAAACAGGTCGCGCACCCGCGAAGCCCCCACACCCACAAACATTTCCACAAATTCAGAGCCAGAGATGCTAAAAAATGGCACTCCAGCTTCGCCAGCTACGGCCCGTGCTAGGAGGGTTTTACCAGTACCAGGAGGCCCAACTAGCAGCACGCCCTTGGGAATTTTGGCACCGATATTGGTGAAGCGATCGGGATTCTTGAGAAAATCTACTACTTCAGTCAGTTCCAGCTTGGCTTGCTCAATTCCCGCTACATCCGTGAAGGTGACTTGGGTTTGGGGTTCCATTTGCACCCGTGCCTTGGATTTGCCAAAACTCATAGCTTGGTTACCAGGGCCAGATTGGGCGCGGCGCAGTAAGAAAAATAAGCCGACTAGCAGCAGCACTGGTAAAATAAAGCTGCTCAGGGTTTGCATCAGAGCTCCATCATTGCGGCGAGCCGAGACTTCTACATCAATGCCGTTATCGGTCAAGATTTTGATGAAATCTGGATCATTGGGCAGGTTTACCCGCACTTTTTTCTTGCCTTCAGGGCCATTACTAGGGATGACCGCTTCGGCGTAGGTGCGATCGGGGCTGAGAGAGACACGGGATACTCCCTGCTTGCTCTGTACAGCATTAATCAGATCGCTGTAGCGCATGGTTTCTAGTTGAGGCTGACCATCGATGAGGGCAGTACCAAGAGTGATCGCTACTACAACTAGGAGGGCGTAGAGCAGATAGTTGCGCCATTTTTTCGGATCGGGAGTTTTGTTATTTTTCACTGGTTTAATCGGGGTATTTTAACAATACTTAATATATCAACTTATTTTAACCTAGCATTTACCCACTTGCCCCCCAAAAATTAGGTTTCAAACCCACAGGACTTCCTATTCGTAGGTTACTGTTTGAATTTCTAACTCTTGCTTGTCGCCAGCAAAGGCATTATCAGAGGTGAGGAACAACATACAGTGGCATTCTTTGCGCTCGCGCATCGGTACACAGGGGCAGTTCCAGTAGGTGTTCTGCACTTCCGCCTCCTTGTCTTCATAGAAGCGGCAAGGACAGAGGGGTGAGCCAAGGTCTTCTTTGTGCTTGGCAAGACCTTCAATTACGGCATTGGTGATTGACTGATCAGCGCAGAAGTAAGTGCCGGTGATTTTAGCGTAGGTCTCAGAAAACTTGCGCATTGCTTCAAAGTTTTTGGTAGAGGCTTTGTTGACACCTCGATCTGATGTTTGGGTCATGGCAATGAGTTGGGAAAGATAATACATTCTACCAGGCATACTTCAACATAGTGCTTGAAGCGATCGCCACAATTTATAGTAAAGCACCGCCACAACTAGAACCATTGCCAGCAGTACAACCATAGCAGTACGGCTGAGTGGCTATGGTAGCGATCGCTTCTAAGCTATTTTGGTTCAGCAAGTCAGCTAGGGTAAGGGGGTGGCCTTGGCGATCGCTTGCTGGAGTGCCAGTGATTTGATGAAAGTCACAGTCGTAGATGTTACCCAGGTAATCAATCGAGAGCAGATCGCGACACATCAGGTGTTCTAGGGTAGCAGAATTGTAATTTGCGGCTAAAAAATCCAGATAGGCTTGGTTGAGGTTTAAGCGCTCCAGGTGATGCAACGTCCGACCAATGGGCAGGTTAGCGATCGTGAACAGGTGATTGAATTGAATTTGAAAATGGCGGTTCAAAAAATCCCGATAGGCTTGGCTGAGTGAACTCTGGGCTGGGGGCAGGCTAAATTCAGCCGTCTGGGGCAGGGCAGGGTTATATACCAGATCTAGGATCAGATGGGGCTGCAGACCGTAGCCTAGCTGGTTAAGCCTCTGGAGGGCAGCGATCGACTGGTTGAATACCCCCTGACCACGCATTTTATCTACATTTTCGCTGAGATAGCAGGGCAGGGATGCCACAATCCGTAAGCCCAAGTCAGCACAGTATTGGGGTAGATATTCATAGCCTGGCACAAAATAAATGGTGAGATTGGAACGCACAATCACCTCTTTGCCCAAGGCTCGCGATCGCTCCACAATAGATGCAAAGCCGTAGTGCATTTCTGGCGCCCCGCCAGTCAAGTCTACAGTCTGAATTTGGGGAAATTTCTCTAAAACTTCTAGGATTTGACCACAGACTTCAGGGGTAAGCTGCTCGGTACGCTGGGGACTAGCTTCCACATGGCAATGGCTACAGGTGAGATTACAACGTCTGCCCAGGTTAATTTGGAGGGTATGAACTTGGCGCTTAAAAATTTGGGCAGGAAAAGTGGGCATAGCTGAGGTTTAGGGATTTAATTAGAGAAATACTTTCGATCTTAACTGCTACCTATGACCGCAAAAATTATTGTGCTGGATGATGATCCTACCGGCTGCCAGACGGTCCATGGTTGCTTGTTGTTGACCCAATGGGATCTAGAAACTTTAAGACTTGGACTCCAAGATCAATCCAGCCTGCTATTTATTTTGACGAATACCAGGGCAATCGCGCCCCAGGCGGCTGAAGAGGTCACTAGACAGGTCTGTACCAATTTGCAGCTAGTCTTAGCAGAGTTAGGGATCAAGGAGTTTTTGCTAGTCAGTCGTTCTGATTCCACTTTGCGCGGACATTACCCCATTGAAACCGACGCGATCGCTGCCACTTTGGGTAAATTTGATGCCCACTTCCTCGTCCCAGCTTTTTTTGAAGGCGGCAGATTTACCCGCGACTCGATTCACTACCTGGTAGTAGACGGAGTACCAACTCCCACCCACTTAACTGAATTTGCCCGCGATTCGGTGTTTGGCTATAGCACGAGCTATTTACCAGATTACGTTGAAGAAAAAACCCAGGGTCGGATCAAAGCTGAACAGGTGCAAAAGTTTAGTCTTGACCAAGTGCAGCGCGGCTGCCTGCCTGAATTATTACAACTCCAGCACAATCAATGCTGTGTAGTAGATGCCGTAACTCAAGCAGATCTAGACTTGTTTGCCAGGGATATTTTGGCCGCCACCCAAGCAGGTAAGCGCTTTTTGTTTCGCAGTGCCGCCAGTCTATTGACCGCCTTGGCCCAGTTACCTCCCCAAGCGATCGCGCCTGAGTCGATGGTCAGGTATCGGCGCAGTGATGCCCCAGGTGTAGTAGTGGTAGGTTCCCATGTGCGGAAAACCAGCGAACAGCTAGCAGAGTTGTTACAGTTACCCACTGTAGTTGGGGTAGAAGTAAAAGTAGAAAGATTGGTTGATCCTGCCACTAGAAGCCAGACTCAAGCCAGCTTATGCGCGGAAGTTTTAAGCCAAGTACAGCAAATCTTTGACCAAGAGCTAACGCCTGTAATCTATACCTCTCGGCAGGAGCTAAATTTTCCTGACCCTGTTACCCGATTAGAGTTTGGCCAAGGGGTTTCTAACTTGCTAATGCAGATTGTCCAAGGACTACCACCTCAGTTGAGCTTTTTGATCAGTAAGGGTGGCATTACCTCTAATGATGTGCTGAGTATAGGATTGCAGTTAAAGGCAGCGCGGTTGTTGGGACAGATCTTAGCGGGTTGCTCGGTGGTGACTACACCTGCTGATCATCCCCTGTTCCCCAATTTGCCAGTGGTATTGTTTCCTGGTAACGTGGGCGATCGCTCCAGCCTAGCTACGGTTTACCACAGGCTGATAGGAGCCCCCTAAGCTTAATCAGTAGTCATGCACAAATTCGGTGCTCAGGGTCTGGTTAATAACCGCATTAGGGTTTACACAGCCTGATTTGGGTGATGTTGCAGATCAGTTTTGGATCGAGTTTGCCCAAGTCCTAATCCGAAGTTTTTAGAAAATAAATTTGACAATTTGGGTTTATTTTAATA
>JANRLH010000092.1:0-9466 GCA_033762795.1 Pseudanabaenaceae cyanobacterium bins.68 | reverse complement strand
CCAAACATAGTCAGGATAGATAGGCTTGCACCTGACTCAGGCTGCTGAGGTTGAATAGTTCTAAACTGGGAGCTGTGCGTTTGATTAGCCCAGTTAATACTTTGCCTGCACCTACTTCTAATACTCTAGCTTGAGGATATTGTTGCTCTAGATATATGCAAATCTCCCGCCAGCGCACAGGAGCAGTAATTTGCTGAGCGATCGCGGCTTGAATTTGGCTAGCTTGCTCTAAGGGGCGATCGGGGTAAAGATTCAGTAGTACGGGTATTTGAGGGTCGGCAAATTCTACTGAGTTTAGTACCTGGGTAAAGGCGTTGGCGGCCTCAGCCATCAGGGGAGAATGGAACGCTCCGCTGACGGGCAGGGGAATCGCGCGCTTGGTTTTGACTTGGCTGACCAACTCAGCAACGGCAGCAGCAGTGCCGGAAATCACTACCTGCTCAGCGCTGTTGTCATTAGCTAGGACTACATCAGGAATGGTAGCGATCGCGGCTTCCAGTTCAGACCGATCAAAGCCAATCAGGGCAGTCATAGCTCCCCCTTGGGTAGCCGCCATCAATTGCGATCGCTGCTGCACCAGTTTGAGCCCAGTAGCAAAATCAAACACTCCTGCACAGTAGAGGGCGGAGTATTCCCCTAAGCTATGACCTGCTACTAGGTCTGGTTTTTCACCTGCCTGCTTCAGTAGATCAGTGAGAATGACAGAAATGGTGTAAAGACTGGGTTGGGTAAATTGGGTTTGGGCTAACTCCTCTGCCGTAGCGCGGCATTTTTCGGTGATTGACCAGCCCAGAATTTGTTCAGCTAGGCGAAATTTTTCCTGCCCCACTGCCAATAGGTCATCTGCCATGCCTACGGATTGCGATCCCTGTCCTGGAAATACCCAGATTTTGTTCATGAGTTTGTAAGTTAGGTGTGATTGCGGTTTGCTAATTGATGCGTGACAATAAGGGTCGAAAGGGGAATCCCCGCATTAGGTTTTAAAGGTTTGTGGGCGGCATTCTGTTTAGGACTTACGGAAATGTGATCTAAAACCCTGACTCTGCCTTTAAACTCCCTTTTGCCAATAGTTCCCAAATAAGACTGGGTAAGTCCTGCTATTGAAATTTGCAATAGCCAGGGAGGGGAGTAGTTCCTATGGGTAGATATATTTTCATCCTATGATATTTGGGGATCATTGGGCCAAGAAATTCAACCATGTTCATAACTGATTCTTAACCTTTTGTTAATCGAAAGTTGTGCCTGGGCGGCTACAGTTAGAGGCAGGTTATCTTGCGGCGCTCTATGGAACCAGTAATCACTCCGGAATGGAATCCAGCATGGCGCGAACTGCTTGAGGGCATCTATCAGGGGCGAAATCTCTATACATTTTTGAGTGGTCAAACTGTTCCCCTTTATCCCCATGTGGTATGGGTAGTCTGTCGGGGGGTAGCGCTGTTGAGCAGTTGCCATAGTAATGGCGACGAGGTGGTGGTAGGCTTGGCAGTACAGTCGATGCCTTTTGGCTCCCTGTTTTCCCTATTGCAGCCTTATCAAGCGATCGCCCTTTGTGATCTAGATTTGATGCGATTGACGATCGCTGAAATTGAACAGTCACCCCAACTCAATCTCGAACTTTGCCGCCACCTGCGTCGTCGCTTGCAACAGACTGAAAAAATGTTGGCTTTGGCAAATCACCGCCGCGTAGAGGAGCGCTTGAAGCAGTTGCTCTTGATGTTACAGCAGGATATTGGCCAGTCTATCCCTGAGGGCATCAGGTTGACCGTGCGGCTCACCCATCAGCAGTTAGCAAGTGCGATCGGGAGCACCAGAGTAACTGTGACTAAGACGATGGGGCAGTTGGAAGAGGAGGGCTGGCTGATTACGGGGCGCGATCGCCATATTATTTTACGGGGCTGAAAGTTTAATCGCTTAGCTCTACGCGCGGATCTACCAGTTTTAGGAGCAGGTCAGCCAATAAGTTGCCAACCACCAACATCAGCGTACCCAGGGTTAAGCCTGCCATCACCAGATTGACATCTTTTTGTCGCACGGCATCGAGGAGGAGCCTGCCTAGCCCCGGCAAGCCAAAGAAAAATTCGGTAATAAAAGCGCCCCCCAGTAAGCCAGCTAGCTCAAAGCCTAGCAGAGTAACTAGAGGATTGATCGCATTGCGCAGGGCATGGATGTAGAGTACGCGATGTTCGGGCAGCCCTTTAGCACGGGCAGTTTTGATGTAGTCCTGGCGCAATACATCCAGGAGGTTGCCCCGCATTAGTCTTTGCAGCCCACCAAAGCCAATCAGGGTCAGGGTGAATACAGGTAGGCAGAGATGGTAGACAAGATCGAGAATTTGACTATACCAGGGCAGATCGCTATAGTCCAGGCTGGTAAGTCCGCCCACCGGAAACAGGGCAGTGGATTGTGCCCACATCAGTAAAATAATTGCTAGCACAAAACTGGGAAAGCCCTGGAGTCCATAGCTCAGAATTTGAATTAAGCGATCGCTCCATTGATTTTGTCTTACTGCTGCGAATATGCCCAGAGGAATAGCGATCGCCCAGGTGGTTACCAGAGAGATGATTGAGAGCAAAAGGGTATTGCCCGCTCGTTCTAGAATCAGTTGCCCAATCGGTGCATTGCCTTGACAGGAGCGCCCCAGGTTACCCTGCAAGGCACTGGTGAGCCAGTTCCAGTACTGGATAATTACGGGCTGGTCGTAGCCAAGGCGCTGGCGCTCAGCCGCCAAAAAATCCTTGGAGATGGAAGGGTTGAGTTGAATATCTGCCAAACAATCCCCAGGGGAGAGCTTGAGCATGAAAAAGCTAAACAGAGAAACCAGCAAGATCACAATCAAAGCCTGACCTAGCCTTTTGCCAAGATAGGAAATTAGGGAGTTAGTCGCCGAATCGCTAGCTAGTGCCATGGCAGTTTAGTAATGGACGAGGGAAACAATTTCCACCGCAGGGAGCGATCGCCTGCCCTGGAGAAAATCTAGCTCGATCATAAAGCCAAAGCCCACTAGATCACCCTGGGCTAGTTCAACCAATTTGGCCGTAGCTGCCGCCGTGCCACCAGTGGCAATCACATCATCAATAATTAAAACCTTACTCCCAGGCGCGATCGCATCTTGATGAATTTCCAAGCGATCAGTACCGTATTCTAGGGCATACTCTATGGTGTAGACTGGAGCGGGCAATTTTTTGGGCTTACGCACTGGCACAAAACCGCAGCCAAGTACCTGGGCAACTGGAGCCGCCAAAATAAATCCACGGGATTCCATGCCCAGCACATAGTCAATGGCGCGATCGCGAAAAGGAGCAGCTAAGCCTTGAATCACCGCCCCTAAGCCTTGGGCATTGGCTAAGACTGGAGTAATGTCCCGAAACACAATACCTGGTTGGGGAAAATTCGGCACATCGCGGATGAGAGATTTTAGATCCATAGGGCGGCAATTGGTAAGGCTTGAACATTATACTGAAGTTCTGGGGAAGGGAGCAAAACTCCACACCTAGCCCTAGAGTTTTAGATCAGGTTTGCCTAAGCCCTAAAAGTGAGTTACCAATTGTAACCCCGATGCTAATCGTTTATCATATAGCCCATGCCATGCAGTTCAGGCAAATTTAATCATGCAGTTACCTTCGGTTCTCATTCAAGGCAGAAAAACCAAGTTAAATAGCCGGCAAAGCGGGATTGCTTACTTTGAAAAGTGTTTAGCCCAGGCAACTGCTGCGCACAGCCCCAAGGATCAAATCCCTGCTCTCATTGAGTTGGCTCTAGAACTAGCTCAAACCAAGCAGGCAGAAGCGATCGCTAAAGCTCAAGACTTACTCAACCAAGCCCAGCAGATTCCCACCACCTCTCGCTCAGAATATTTTACCGCCCTACTCAGTTATGGCCAAGGAGTCTTGGCACTAGAGCAAAATCAGCCCAGCCAGGGGTTCAATTTACTCCAACAGGCGCTCAAGCTATTTACTAGTTTGCAAGAAGGCTGTGCTAGTGATGAAGCTAGTTACTTGCAGGATAACCTGAGCTTGGTAGATGATGCCCTGGGCGTTTATTACATGGCAGCCAATCAATTTCCGCCCGCTTTGTCTCACCTAGAGCGATCGCTCACCCGTCGCCAATCTTTACCTGAACTCAGTTACGGCATTGCCACTAGCTACTTCTTGATGGGGCAACTGTATATGCGCCTCTTTAACTTTGACCAAGCCGAGGCTGCTTTTGGCAAAAGTCTGGATGCGGCGATCGATGGAGACTACAATCACCTCCGCCTCAAGTCCCTGGTGGGGATGGTACAAGTAGCGATTGCTCGTACCGATTGGGATATGGCAGAAGCAATGATTGAAGAAGCAACTCCCCTGCTGGAAATGCCGACCGATCTAGATCAAGTTGTGATCCTGGCTCAGAGCAAAGCCGAGGCTCTGCTGGGCAATCGTCAGGTATTAGAGGCTCAGGATTGCATTGAACTAGAAGCCCTGCCCCAGTTTGATATTCTCCAACATCCTGTAGGTTTGGCGATTACCCAACGCACCCTGGGCAGAATTTTGCGGGGGCGGCTGCTTGAAGGGCTAGACCGCTTGACCACCGAAACCATTGAAACAGTGGAGGACTATTTTAGCGAAGCTGCCATGGTGTTCCAGGAATGGGGCATGCTGACTGAATATGTCCTGACTCTCCATGACACTGCTAGCCTTTACACGGTGTGCGAAGAGTTTAAATTTAACCGCTACCAGTATCAGGGCAAAGCTGTACGAGCACTCAAACTGGCTCTCGCCGCTTTAGAAAAAATGGAGGGAGATACTGCAGCCCTCGCTCGCCTGATTGAAGATAGCCTGGATCGGGTGATTGGCAATCTTAGCTAGTTGCTCTGGTTTAATTGATCAGCGTATGCCATTTATAGTTGCTGAAGTAAAGGGGACGCAGGAGTGCGTAGCCCTCAAATGCCCTTAAATCTAATGCTTTAATCCTTACTTCAATTGCTATATGATCTCTAAACCGTGGCATACCTATTCGGATGCAGAATGCCTAGAACTGCTGGGATCTGATCCAGTGGAGGGTTTGAATCGGCAGCAGGTCAGCGATCGCTTGCAAACCTACGGATTTAACCTACTGATCTCCAGTCCCAGTCGCACCAAAGGACAAATTCTGCTTGATCAATTTAGCAATGTGATGTTGTTGATGCTAATTGGGGTGGCCCTGGTCTCAGCAGCGATTGATCTAGTCAAACACCAATTTCCTAAAGATGCGATCGCCATTAGCTTAATCGTCTGCCTCAATGGCGCTCTAGGCTACTTTCAGGAAAACAAAGCTGAGCAGGAATTAGCTGGGTTAAAGCAATTATCTTCTCCCACCGCTAGGGTAATTCGCGATCGCCAACTCCAAGAGATCTCTTCTAGGGAGCTAGTGCCAGGAGACATTTTTTTACTCGAACCAGGGGTACAAATTCCGGCCGATGGCAGACTGCTAGAAGCGGTCAACCTCAGCGTGCGTGAAGCGGCTCTCACCGGCGAAGCCCAGGCCGTCACTAAAAATAGCCAACTAATTCTCAACCAAGCCGAAAGTCTGGGCGATCGCTTTAACCTGGTCTATCAAGGCACCGAGGTACTGCAAGGAAGGGGCAAAGCCCTAGTTACTGCCACCGCCATGGCGACTGAGCTAGGCAAAATTGCCAGTAATCTCCAGAGTGTAGAAAATCCGCCCACGCCTCTACAGCAGCGCATGGGTAGACTCAGCAATGTCCTAGTAATTAGCTCTTTGGTCTTGGTGGCGATCGTGGTTGGCGTAGGCTTACTCACTGGCGGCAACTTCCTAGATCTGCTAGAGACCTCCCTGAGTATGGCAGTCGCCGTAGTACCCGAAGGTTTACCTGCGGTAATTACAGTTACCCTAGCCCTAGGCACTCAAAGGATGGTGAAGCGCAAAGCCCTAATTCGCAAGCTGCCGGCGGTGGAAACCCTTGGCTCCGTCACCGCGATCTGCTCGGACAAGACCGGCACCCTCACCCAAAACAAAATGGTGGTAGAGGCTATCCATACCCCAGAACATACCATTCAAGTCACTGGTCAAGGCTATACTCCCACCGGAGAATTTAGTATTCCCGTCACTCCAGCAGTTCACACCCTGCTCATTGCTGCTACGGTCTGCAATGATGCCTATTTGCAACAAACGGCTCAGGGTGAATGGCAAATCATGGGTGATCCGACCGAGGGCGCTCTGGTTACCCTCGCTGCCAAAGCCCAACTAGATCAAACCAGCTTAAACCAGCAATATCGCCGCCTAGCGGAAATCCCCTTCAGTGCTGATCGCCGCCGCATGACCGTACTCACCAAGCCAGAACGGGACTATGTAATTTTTACCAAAGGCTCAGCCGAGTCTGTACTCAGTTGCTGCGATCGCGTCCAACTAGCAACCCAGCCGCAACTCCTCACTGACGCTCAGCGCCACTTAATTTTGGCGCAGAATAACCAACTAGCCGCGCAAGGTATGCGGGTTCTGGGAATTGCCTACCGCTCTACCAGTCAGCCCCCTGGTCAAAAAGCCCTAGAACAAAATTTAATCTGGCTAGGGCTAATTGCCATGCGCGATGCCCCTAGGGCTGAGATTTACTCTGCAGTTGCCCTTTGTCACCGGGCAGGCATTCGCACGATTATGATTACCGGTGACCATCAACTCACTGCCCAAGCGATCGCTCAAGATCTAGGCATCAGCGATCTATCCCAGACCGTAATTACTGGCCAACACCTAGAAACCCTCACTGACACGGAACTAGATCAAATTAGCCGCCATACTAATGTCTATGCCAGAGTTGCACCCCACCATAAACTCCGAATCGTGCAATCTCTCCAACGCCAGAACCAATTCGTAGCTATGACTGGAGACGGGGTGAACGATGCTCCCGCGCTCAAACAGGCAAACATCGGCATTGCCATGGGGATTACTGGCACTGATGTCTCCAAGGAAGCTAGTGACATGGTGCTACTGGATGATAACTTTGCCACCATTGTTGCCGCTACCGAAGAAGGTCGCTCAGTCTATAGCAACATTCGGCGATTTATTAAATACATCCTTGGCAGCAACATCGGCGAAGTCCTTACCATTGCCGCCGCTCCCCTCCTGGGTTTACCCGAAGTTCCCCTCTCGCCTTTGCAAATTCTGTGGATGAATCTAGTTACCGATGGTCTACCCGCCCTAGCATTAGCGATCGAACCACCCGAACCAGGGATAATGGAGCGTCCCCCTTTCAATCCCCAAGAAAGTATTTTTGCTAGGGGATTAGGATTTTATATCGTTCGTATCGGCCTGGTATTTGGGCTAATTAACATTGTCTTGATGCTACTAGCCTATTACCATCCTGAGCAAACCTGGCGCGCCCATTGGAAAACGATCATCTTTACTACCCTATGCTTGTCTCAGATGGGTCATGCTTTAGCAGTGCGATCAGACACTCGGCTGTTGGTCGAGATCAACCCTTGGTCTAATCCCTATCTCCTGGCAGCCGTATTTTTCACCAGCTTAGCGCAAATGGCTCTACTCTATATTCCTTGGCTAAGTCAATTCTTTGACACAGCGCCGTTGAACTTACCAGAACTGTGGACTTGCTTAATCTTCAGTAGTTTGGTGATGATTTGGCTAGAAATTGAGAAACTGGTCAAGCGTTTATATTCTCATTATTTCTAAATTTTATACAGTTCTAAACTTAAAATTAGCAGGACTTGTGCAGTCTGATTTAGGAAGTGTTATGAAAAGGAAGTTTGAAGGCAGACCCTCAAGTAGGCATTGCATAATAACAAGATGATTTTGCCAAACTCAGCATTTAAAACCCATACAGGGGCTCCCAACCCCTATCATCCTTTAATAAATCATTTTATCGCACGGTTGATCTTCTGTTTTTTTGCCGAGGATACAAATATCTTCCATGGGTATGACTATACGAGTGTGCCGAATATCCTGAAGGTGTTGAATCCGCCATATGTAGGAAAAGGGAAAAAGTCATTCGATCACGATTAATATGTAGCTTCAAAATTTCAAGTCAATTTGCCATCTTCCATATTGACAATGCGATCGGCAATATCGAGAATGCGATTGTCATGGGTAACTAGAAGAATAGTACAGCCTTGATCTTTAGCCAGTCTTTGTAAGATTTCTACGACATCGCGACCAGATTTTTTATCCAGTGCAGCTGTTGGTTCATCTGCTAGAACGATCGCAGGATTTGCTACTAATGCCCGTGCGATCGCTACCCTTTGTTTTTGACCACCAGACAAGCTATCGGGATAGTAATTAATACGATCGCCTAAACCCACGGCTGTCAGCACTTCTTTGGCTTTAAACTTCCGTTCTGCTGGCGAAAGATATTGATGGAGTTGCAAAGACATCTCCACATTTTGTTGTGCCGTTAGACTTTCTAAAAGATTATGAGCTTGAAATATATACCCGATCCGCCTACGGGTTTGGATTACCCGATCTGAACTTGCTCCACATAGCTCTTCTCCCATCACTTGCAAACTGCCAAGCTGAGGCGATCGCAATCCACCAATTAAAGACAACAGAGTAGTTTTACCTGAACCTGAAGGACCAGTCATGATTACAATGTCCCCAGATTTAATCTCCAAATTTATATCAAAAAGAGTCTGTTTTCGCAGGCGACCATTGCCAAAATAATAATCCAAATGGGAAATAGAGATTACTAATGCTGAAGATGCTGAGGATATAGATTGAGTAAGAATTTGAGATTGCATAGTTCTTAAAAAATCTCCGCAGGATCGGCAGAACGCAACTTTTGTAAAGTAATCGTGCCAGAAATCAGACACATGATTATAGTTAAAATTAAGACCTCAAAAGCCTGTCCAAAGGCGAAGATGATTGGTAGATTTGTGACATTCCGCAGAAAGTTATATAAACCAAAGGAAATTAGAGCGCCTGGAATATAACCAGCAACTGCTAAAATCAAAACCTGCTGAAAAACTACGCTAAATAGATAAATATTTCGATAACCCATAGCCTTGAGCGTAGCGTATTCTGCAATGTGATCGAGTACATCACCATAGATAATTTGATAGACGATAATCACTCCCACAACAAAGCCAATTACTACGCCAAAAGAGAAAATAAAGCCAACGGAAGTATTATTTTGCCAATAGTTTTTCTCAAAATTTATATATTCTGCTTTCGTAAAAACTTTGACATCATTCTCCAAAATCGCTTCTAATGCCCTAGCAGTTGCTACGGGATCGCTTCCATCTTTGAGCTTAACTAAACCCAAATTAACCGAAGATGGAGGCTGTTGTGAAAAAGCCCGAAAGAAATTCTGATCGCTAGTGACTAGATGGGTATTAGCAGTAAAGGAACCGCCAAGGGTAAATAATCCAGCAACTGTAACTTTACGATCTTGCAATTCCGTGGTTAGTTTTTCACCTTTATCTAACTCAGCGATCGCCTGCTTATATTCTTTTGCCGACAAGCGATCGAGCAAAA
The DNA here is from genome assembly GCA_033762795.1 of Pseudanabaenaceae cyanobacterium bins.68. Lineage (GTDB taxonomy): Bacteria > Cyanobacteriota > Cyanobacteriia > Pseudanabaenales > Pseudanabaenaceae > JANRLH01. The sequence continues at coordinate 10 of JANRLH010000092.1, read as the reverse complement.
ATATATCTGA
>JANRLH010000091.1:0-6739 GCA_033762795.1 Pseudanabaenaceae cyanobacterium bins.68 | reverse complement strand
ATGGAAAATACCTCTACTACTTTGCTCACTGATATGGCGGTGCTGGATCAAAGGGCGGCGTTGGATGATCTTCGCACTGAAACCCTGGTAGTGCATGAGCTTGCCCACCAATGGTTTGGCGATTTGGTAGTGATCAATCATTGGGCTCACGCTTGGATCAAAGAAGGCGCAGCTACCTATGCGGAATCCCTGTGGCTGACGGCGGAATATGGCGAAGACCTGGGGCGATATCACCTCCTGCAACAGGCACGCAGTTATTTTAGTGAAGATGCCGATCGCTATCGCCGCCCCATGGTTACTAATATCTATCAGGAAGCGATCGAACTCTACGATTGCCATATCTACGAGAAAGGGGCTTGGATCTATCATATGATTCGCGATCGCCTAGGAGAACTAGGCTTTGCCAAAACTATCCAACTATTTCTGCACCAATTTGCCCACCGCACTGTAGAGACTATTGATCTGCTGCGGGCGATCGAGCAGGCTAGCGGCAAAAATCTCGCTCCCCTCTTTGATCAGTATGTGTTTCGGGGTGGCTATCCCCAGTATCGAGTGACCTATGTCTGGGATGCCCCCAACTCTACTGCTAAGCTAACCGTGCTCCAGGAGCAAGCAGAATTATTTGATCTGCATATTCCCATTAGTTTTGGATTTATTGATCCAGATCTGCCTCGCCAGGTTCAAGATTTTCGCGTGCAAGTTGCCGCCAAACAACAGAGCTTTTACTTTGTTTTAGCCCAAGCACCTGACTGGATCAGTTTTGATCAGGGCAATTGCCACCTCAAGCAAGTCACCCTAGATTATCCCCTAGAACAACTGCGCCATGGGCTGAATCATAACCCCGATCCAATCGCTAGAATCCAAGCTGCTATCGCGATCGCGGCTCAAGGTGGTCTGGCAGCAGTGCTGGCTCTTAGTCAAGCCTATCAGCAGGAACAGTTCTGGGGAGTACGCCTGGAAATTATCCAGCAGCTTGGCAAAATTCGGTTAGATCAAGCGATCGCTGCCATCCAGCCAGGTCTTCAGGATCTTGATTCTAGGGTGAGATGTGCAGCTATTTCTGCCCTCACTGGTTTTAAGCAGCAGACTAGCTTAGATCTGATCAAGCCTTTGCTCAAAAACGGTGATCCTAGTTATCTGGTCGAGGCTGCCGCTGCTGCCGCTATTGGCGAACTGGCTCAAGCCCTCAGTCATCAATCTCCTTCAGATCGGGTATTCCAACTGTTGCTAACTACGCTTGAAACCAAAGGTGGCTGGAATGAAATAGTTAGGGGGGGCGCGATCAAAGGAATTGCCAAGCTCCGAGATCAAGAGCAAGCGATCGCTACGATTATTAAATATAGCCAACCAGGAGTTTCCTACCAACTCCGCCTCCAAGCAATTGTGGCTTTGGGCGCGATCGCTCAAGGCCAATCTAATGCTAAGGTGCAGCCTATTTTGGCGCAAATCAGCCTTTATGCCTGTGACAGTTCCTTCCGTACTCAGATGGCGGTGATTAATGGTCTTGCCCAAATTGATCATCGTGGAGCGATCGCGCTGCTGCAATCCCTAAAAGAGCAGACCAAGGATGGTCGGATCAAACGCAAGGCAGCAGAAGCAATTCAAGCGGTGGAGCAACTGATCGGTAGCGCTGCTGCATCCAAACAACTGCGGTCAGAATTTGACCAACTCAAGCAAGAAAATCAAGAGCTTAAAAGTCGCCTGACCGCGATCGAAGCTAAACTCAATCCAGCAGATTAAGTATATTCACAAGCGATCGCGGCAAAGACAAACCAGATCTAGAGCTAAGGCAGCAATTCCATCACCCTGGTAGCCACCTGCCGCAGAGCCAGGGCTGAAGCCGATTGCGGCCGCCCCAAACAAATAGGCACACCTCGATCGCCTCCTTCTCGTAATTCAATTTCCAGGGGTACACAGCCTAGTAGGGGTAAATCTAGAGATGCCATTGTCTTTGTACCGCCCCCAGAGCCAAAAATGTCATAGCGCCGATCGCTCAAATCTGGCGGAATAAAATAGCTCATATTCTCCACCACCCCCAAGACCGGCACCTGTAAACTTTGAAACATCTGGACCCCCTTTTGGGCATCGAGCAAAGCCACTGCCTGGGGAGTAGTCACAATAATTGCCCCTGCCACTGGTCCCGACTGAATTAATGACATTTGGGCATCACCAGTACCGGGCGGCATATCCACAATCAAATAATCTAGGTTGCCCCAGTTGATCTGGTCAGACAAAAACTGCTGAATGATGCCATGCAACATTGGGCCGCGCCAGGCCAGAGCTTGGTTGCCAAACTGGGTAAAAATCCGCGATACAATCTTCACCCCATAATTAAAAGCAGGTTCTACCAAGTCTCTGCCATCTGCCGCCTTGGTGACTTGCTGGGGGCCAAAGCGAAAGTCATTCATCCCTAGCATTAGGGGCACATTCGGCCCATAGATGTCCGCATCCAAAATTCCCACCCTAGCGCCCAGATCTGCTAAGCTCACCGCCAAATTAACCGACACTGTAGTTTTACCCACGCCGCCCTTGCCACTGGAGACAGCAACAATATGCCTAATTCCCAATTGAGACTGAGATGCAGCCTCTTCTGGTTTTAGATCTACCACCTTGATCCAAACATCTTTCACCCCATCTAGGGTATTGACCGCCGCCTTTGCGAGGGGAATAATTTGATCCCGTTGGCTAGGGGTTACCCCTACCAGGCTAAAACCGACTACGCCTTGCTCGCGTACTACTAGATCCTGAATGTTGTTGCCGCTGATCAAGCTTTGCTCGGTGCCAGGCAGCAAAAGGTGAGCCAGTGCTTGAGCCACATCAGCCGTAGTGATAGCCATAAATACCTAAGAATGCCGAAATGGTTGTGAAAATATTCATCAGCAATGATAACCTAGGCTTGAAGCAATTGTAATTTGGCGAAGCATATGGGTTCAGTAGTTCAAACCGTCAAACCGGCAGGGCGATTAGATGTAACCACCGCAGCTAAGTTTCGCAAAGAGGTGAATGACTTGACTGCCCAAAATCTCAAATACTTGGTCGTAGACCTAGATGATGTTGGCTTTATGGACAGCTCAGGTCTAGGAGCTTTAGTATCTGCACTCAAAAGCGTCAAAGCTAGCAACGGCGAGATGGTAGTCTGTGGCTTGAGTGAACAGGTACAGATGTTATTTGAGCTTACTAGTATGGGCAAAATTTTCAAGATTTATGGCAATGTCCAAGAATTTTTAGACAAGGAAAACCTTGCTTAAAGTCACAATGTTCAAGATTTTTTAGACCAAGAACAAGAAAACCTTGCTTAAAATTTGGTTGGGATTCCCTTAGTACATCTGGCTTTGCACAATACAAGGATGCTTCCTAGCGAGCGCACCGCGTTAGCTAAGCCATTCCCACGTCTACTTAGTTTCCACCGAAGAAACAGGCATGGTTGAAGCGGAGGCAAGGGGTAAACTCTTCTTCAGGACATATCGCCGATAGCGTTAATCTCAGCCTTAATCTCCAAGTGGGGTGTGCTGCAAAGCTCAAGCCCAGGACTAGTTATGTTTTAGCTTTATCACTTAGCTTTTTTGCCACCACCAAGGCACTGATTGTGCCAAAGCCAAATAGGGGCGAAAACCCAAATGGCACAGGGGTGACATCAAAAGACCATTGGGTGAGAGAGCCAATATAGCGAAGGGTCGCAGCCCCGCCAAGGGTTTTAGAAAATTTCTCGGCTCGGATTTTAACTTTCAGGACTTACGCAGCCTAATTTGGGAACTGTTGTAAAAAGGGAGTCTGAGGGCAAAGCCCTCAAGTGGAGCCTCACACCCCACTTAGAGCCAGGTTTTTGATCAGGTTTGCGTAAGTCATAGCCATAATTTGAATATCAGGAGAGGTGGTTTTCTGTTAAACTCGCCTAACTACTTGGCAATTTTAGCGATCTTAATTTAGGAATTTATTTGTACACTCGCCCCCTAGCAAACTTAATTGAGCAGTTCCAAAAATTGCCTGGAATTGGGCCTAAAACTGCCCAACGTCTAGCCCTGCATATTTTGAAACGACCAGAAGCAGAAGTGCTTAATCTAGCCCATGCTCTGACTGCAGCCAAGCAGCAGGTGGGGACTTGTACTATTTGTGGGCACCTATCGGCTGAGCCAGTATGTGATATTTGCTTGAACCCTAACCGCGACTACCAAACTATCTGTGTAGTAGCGGATTCCAGAGATTTAATTGCCCTGGAAAAAACCCGAGAATATCGCGGTCGATACCATGTGATCGGGGGGCTAATTTCGCCGATGGATGGGATCACCCCAGATCAACTAAATATTCAGAGTTTAGTGCGGCGAGTGAGTCAGGGGGGAGTGAGTGAAGTAATTGTGGCGATCAGCCCCAGTGTGGAGGGGGAGACTACTACTTTTTATTTGGGCGGCTTACTACGGCATTTTACTAAGGTAACGCGAATTGCCTTTGGTATCCCTATGGGTGGGGACTTGGAGTATGCAGATGAGATTACCCTAGCCAAGGCAATTGAAGGCCGCCGTGAGTTGGAATAGGTAGATCTATTTGGCGGCAAGTTGATAGCGGAAATTGCGATCGCCACTGTAGCCAGAGAGATCGGCTAGCTGGTTGAGGGTCTTTACCCCAGAATAAATTTGACCTTTGATTTGCCAACTGGGAAACCCAGGGACTTGATTAGCGGCACAGACCTGGGGTTGGGGATTGTTTTGCCCGTTGGGATCACATTCAATTTGGGTAAGTTCGGCGATCGCTTCTTTGCCAAATAAAGCTTTTTGTTCGTGACAGTGGGGACACCACCAGGCGACAAACTTTTGGGCTCCGATCTTAGTTAAGTGTTGAGCTAGGGCAATTTCAGCCGCGCCAGAGGTGGTAGTTACTTCCCAGCCAATGCCTGGTTGGGGTCTGCCCAGGGGGGCTGAGATCAAGTTGCTGGTGGGGTTATTAGCTAAAGTCGCCCCTTTTTCAATCTGAGCAAACAGACCAAGGGTAATGATTAGGGTAATCATGGCAATAATTGAGCCAGAAAACCAGATCTGCCCTGGATCTTGCCATTTTTTGCCTAAAATCGTAATCACTAACAAGCTGGTAGATAAGAGGGCAGAGGCAATACAGTAGACACAGGATAGCTGAATTTTGAAGGCAAGCAGGTACATCAAGTAGCCACTAAATATGGTCATGGCTACGCCCCCCGTTAGCAGCAGCAGCCAACTCCAGTGGTTGATCTGACTAGCCAGTTTTTGATCGGTTGGTTTATAGACTAGGGGCGCCAGTGCCAAGACTGCCATCCCTAAATAAGCGATCGCGCCAAACACACTTAAAGGAATACCAAATAGTTGGGCATAAATGCTGTTAAGTACCTGTTCACAGCCTTGAATGGGGCAGACTGCCTGATTGCCCGATAACTTGAGTGCGCTGAGGTAGGTAGTGAGAGCAAAACCAAGACTAGCGATCGCGCCTAACAGAGGTCGAGACCACCGATGTAACCAGGGAGTAGGATTAGAGCGTTTAAGCATGATGAGAAGGGTGAGCTTGTAAATAGGACAGCGCTTTGGATATAAAAGTTGCCGATTTCAGATCGGGGGGGAGCGATCGCTGGCTAAAAAAATCAGCAGCTTGATCGGCGAGAGCATGGCTAGGCAAAGTCCGTCCAGGCAAGATAGTAGCTGAAATCAGTCCTGGGGCAGGTCTAGCATCAAGGAGATAGTGTAGTGCCATAGTTTGATAATGGCGAATGGCTTGGTGATCTAGCTGGGTTTTGACCGGCTTAGGTAAGTTTAAAATCTGTTGCCGCACAATTTTATCTTTGATCTCTCCAGTCTCAGCTTGGCGAGCGATCGCTTGATTGAGTTCAGCAATAGTTAAATCCCTAGCATCGATCGCAGGCAGATCAAGGGTGGGGCGAGGGGATTTGAGGGCATGGAACTTAGCCTTGTGGGTATTCAGGTCAAATTCAATCAAGCCCTTGGGTTCATTGGCTTCCTTCCAGATGTCATTACTAGTGCGCTCGATCGCCCCCGCATAGTAAGCATTGCCACCTAGGTGGGTGAAGCTGTGGAAATGACCACAGGCAACATAGTCCCAGTCCATCGCCAAAATTTTGCCAGGCACATCATAGCCACCAAAATCGTTGATCCGATCGCTATCCACCGTACCATGCAGCATCAACAGGTTAAAGGCAGCTTGGGGTTGGGGTGCCACTGCCACCATTTGATCCGTAGCCAGAGCATTGTGGGGTAGGCAGGTAATTTTTAGACCTTTTGAGCTAATTTCTACTACTTCTGGCCGATCTACGACTACTTGCAGCCCTGGAATTACCTGCAATAGCTCCAGCACACATCGATTGCCACTAGATCTAACCGATTCATGGTTGCCAGCGATCGCCACCAGATCAGCCCCACAGCGACTGCGAAAATCTAGTAGGAGACGCTGAGCTTCGACTAGAGCAAAATTACTGGGGCGCGGCAGGTCAAAAATATCTCCCGCCAGCAACACCAAGTCTGGTTGCAGTTCAACTATTAAATTGAGCGCCTCCCGAAAGGCTGCGAATACATCCAACTCGCGGCGATTAATTCCAGCTTTACTCAAGCGGTGGTAGGCGCGGTAGCCCAGATGTAAATCCGCCAGATGTACCAACTTCATGGAGTCAGAGTTTGCTCAGCTAGCTGGTCTAGCTGGACTTCAGGTGATTTGAGCAGATTCTGCCAGTTGACCTGCATGAGTTGTTGATCTTGGCTCAGAGTATTGA
>JANRLH010000090.1:0-3401 GCA_033762795.1 Pseudanabaenaceae cyanobacterium bins.68 | reverse complement strand
TGAGCACTATTAAATTCCCAGTCTTTGATGGTCTTGCGGTATTGTAGTATGGTTTCGCGCAAAATTTTTGCCCATTCTCCCCCTTGGGTTTGCCACCACGCCATGAATTGTGGTTGATTCCTCTGGGGATCGGGGATTTGTCCGCCCAGCCAGCCCAGCCGCCGATCCATTTTGGGTTCTAGTAGACGCGCCAAGGAAAGAATTCGTTGCTTAGAAAAGTCCATGGCAAAGTCTAGCTCGATCGCTTCTTCCATAGCTTTATTTACCTGAAAAGAAGTATCACTCTCAGCATCAACTTCTATGCCCAGCGATCGCATTCTAGCTCGTTCTAAAGACTGACCGTGGGCAATCTGCAGCGCTCGATTCCGATCTAATACCCGCATTTTCTCGAAGTCCACGTCACAGTACATGGCTCGGATTAGGGCGGGTTTGTGCTTTGCCTTCAGTAGAGTCGCCTGTTGATCCGCCCAGTTGAGATACTTCACCACCTCACTATTGCCAGTCACCAGACTATTGATTGACCGCTGCATGGAGCGCAAGAACTGATCCGCCGAGGGCAGTAGCCCCGCCACAAAGGTAAATACATTATGCCAGGCAGGCTGGTCTACATATTTAAATAGGTGCGTAGCCTGGTCAGTGTTTCCATAAATTCCTATCCATTTAGCTGCTAAATATTCCTGCCACGCCCGATGGCTAAAGCCGTAGATACTTCTAGCATAGGGTTTCAGCAGCCCATGGTGATGGTACAGTTGCTCAATTAGGGCTTCGGGATCAGTCAAGTGAAACTGCAAATCAGTCTGCTCCCTGAAGATCTGAGCAAACAGGCTCTGAATTTGAGTACGGCTAAAAAAGTACTGTTGCCGCTCCAAGCTGGAAAAGGCAAATGCTGCCAAGATTTCGGCTTTGTGGTAAGTAGATAACTGGGAATTAGTCCCCAGATACCCTTGACTAGCTTGCCATTGATGCAACAACAGGGCTAAAGCTTCTCGAAATAGATCGTGGGTAAAAAAGTCAGAAGCGCCGTAAGCTATACATGCCAAGGTGAGATGGAGAGGGGTAGTAATTAACTCATACAAACGGCGATCACCCTTGAGTTGGTGCAACAATGGGCTACTTCTTTCTGCCATGCCGACTTGCGTGCTAAACCACTGTTGGCTAAATTGGCTGATTTGGGCGAAATTAAACTCCGCCAATTCGATATGCTTAAACTGAACTAAGTGCTGCTGGGCGATCGCTACCCTAGTGGTAATCCAAACCAAGTTTTGGGGATAGGCGGCCGCAAAACTGCTAATTTGTTGAGTGAGCCGATAAACCTGGGTGGCGGGTACTTGATCGAGACCATCCAGTAGCAGGCAAAATCTCCCTTCTTTGATTAGAGTATTAGCGATCGCCAAATCAATTCCCGTGTGTTTTTCGAGGTATTGCCAAATAAAATCCTGGAAGCTCAGCCCTGACTCTGCTACTAAACGCAACTCAGCCAGCAAAGGTACCCGCTCAGGCAGCAACCGATTGGCAACCAATTCCAGGGCGAGATATTTCAGCAGGGTAGTTTTGCCAATGCCTACCCCACCTAAAATAATTAAGTGAGCATATTGTGCTAGCACTTCAGCCAGATCAATATTTTCCTCTTCTAGCTCAACCGCACTGTATAGAGACTGGGACTGGTAAATCTCCTCCAACTCATGAATTCCCAGCCAGCGATCGCTAATTGGTTGACTGCGAAATTGGGGCTGAATATAAACCTCGGCAAGTTTCACCCCTTGGGACACCCCTGGAATTGTCACCCACTCACACCGCCCCACAAGCAATGGGGTGAGGCGATCGCGCACTTCTGCTCCTAGCTCTGCCAAATGATCCTGGTAATCCTGTAAATCCTGATTGGCTGGCTCAGATCCTAGTTCTGGAATTGTTGGGGGCGCTAAAACCACTTGTTCTCGCCTCGGCTGGGCTATCCTTGGCACTGGACTGATAATTTGCTCTAGCTCCTCTGGATCACCTAGCAGGGTAAATCCTTTGGGCGAAGGGCTGCTTTGAATTGGCTGATAGTCAGGCAGAATTTCAAACTTAAGTTCCGTTGGATCATCATCCGTAGCAAATACCTCATCTAGCAAAGGATGATCGGGCAGAAAACTAGGTGGTTTCTCTTTGGCGGGTTCAGGTCTGAGTTCGGGCTTAGGTTCAGGCAGGCTACTACTACCAGTGGCTTTGGGTAGAATGTTTAACCTTTTGCAGATCTTGAGCGCGATCGCTTGATCTACCAAATCCCCCGCAAAAAAACAATGGACTGCTCCTAGGGGGATCTGTAGCTCCCTAGCTAACGATTCAGGCGAACCTTGGAGGGCTTGATTTGCTTTCTTCAGAACCTCTAAGGGGGCTTTGATCTTTTTTTCTGCCATGCCATGACCCAGCTTAGTTTTGAGTCTCATTATAGGCTCAGATCCAACTTAGCCCAAGAGGAAATGTAACTATTTTGTGGGGAACAGGCTCTGCTCAAATTCAGCTTGATCTGCAAATACTTGAAATACCTGCATCATTTTGGTCAATTGTAAAATCATTGACACCTGAGCACCAGGGCTACAAAAACAAAGCTGCTTATTAATTGACCTCAGCGCATTTAGAGCCGTCACCAAGGCACCCAGACCAGCGCTATCCAAAAAGTCCACCCTACTGAGGTCTACCAACACTAAGTCCAGATCACCATGGGCTAGTTCAAGAATTTGCTGCTGTAGTTTAGCGCCGCTAATGCCATCTAGTTTGCCCTGGGGCGCGATGGTCTGGAATTTAGTTGCCATAGGGAGTTAGCGAATATATTCCTTCAGCACACTATTCCGATTGGGGTGTCTCAACTTGCGTAGAGCCTTGGCCTCAATTTGGCGAATGCGTTCACGGGTGACATTAAAGATCTGACCAATCTCTTCCAGGGTCTTCATTCTGCCATCATCCAAACCATAGCGCAGCTTCAACACATCCCGCTCCCTGGGGCTGAGTGTCCCCAGCACACTTTCGAGATCTTCGCGCAGCAGACTCTTTGCCACTTGATCATCAGGAGTTTCGCCATCCGACTCAATAAAATCTCCCAGGCGCGAGTCTTCTTCTTTGCCGATGGGGGTCTCTAGGGAAATTGGTAATTGGGCAGACTTGGCAATGAACCTCAGTTTTTCAATGGTCATCTCCATGCGGGTAGCGATCTCTTCTTCGGTGGGTTTGCGGCCCATTTCCTGGGAAAGTAGCTTAGTGGTTTTTTTGATTCGAGAAATGGTCTCGTAGAGATGCACAGGTAGACGAATAGTGCGAGATTGATCAGCGATCGCTCGCGTAATTGCCTGTCTGATCCACCAAGTGGCATAGGTAGAGAACTTATAGCCTTTTTCATGGTCAAATTTTTCCGCTGCCCGAATCAG
>JANRLH010000089.1:0-11599 GCA_033762795.1 Pseudanabaenaceae cyanobacterium bins.68 | reverse complement strand
ATGATTGATCACTACCAAATCGCCAAACCATTGGTGGGCAAGCTCATGCACTACCAGGGTTTCAGTGCGAAGATCATCCAACGCCGCCCTTTGATCCAGCACCGCCATATCAGTGAGCAAAGTAGTAGAGGTATTTTCCATGCCACCAAAAATAAAGTCGGCGACACAGACCTGGGCATACTTGGCAAATGGGAAGGGATACCCGTAGGTTTGGCTCAAAAACTCGATCATCTGGGGCGTTTTGCCCATGGTAAGGCGGGCAGCAGCTTCGCTAAACCTCTGATCCAGGTAATAGGTAACAGGTAGATTTTGCGCCTGATCTTCTACTACCCGAAAATCTCCTACGGCTAGAGTAATTAAATAGGTAGGATGAGGCTGAGGTTGATACCAATGATAGGTTTTAGTCTCACCCTGGTCAGTCACCTGCCGCAGTTCACCATTAGAAATCGCCATCAATTGATGGGGGACTTGCACCCGCACTTCTGAAGTTGCTATTTGACCAGGATAGTCAAAGCAGGGAAACCAGTAGCGGGAGTCCTCATCTTCACCCTGAGTCCATACCTGGAGAGGTTTGTCGGGATAATCAGGGGTAGGAGTAATAAAGTAAATGCCCCGCTGAGGATGCTGGATGTGGTATTCCACCTGGATGGCTAAATCAACTGGCAGATCTGGTTGAAGTTCAATTCTGAGAGTGCGGCGATCATGATCAAAGTTTTGACTAGCTTGGTTAACCCACACCCGATCAATCTCTAAATCTACGGCATCTAGGTACAGTTGTTTAATGGGGTAGCCCTGGGTATCTAGCTGAATGGTGCAGTTGCCGTAGAGAGTGTGGTGCTCTAAGTCCAGAACTAAATCTAGGCTGATGTGCTTGACCTGACCTGGGCGATCTGGGTTGTAGTGGGGCTTGCTGCCACTGACAAAAAAAGAATTCTGTTTGGTGGCTTCATTGTCCCAGGTCATAGCAGCAATCTCAAGTTGATTCAGTATTAGGGCTTACGCAAACGTGACTCAAAGTCTCAGATTTAATTGGGGTGTAGGGCTCTGCCCTCAAAAATCAGACTGCCTAAGTTCTGAGTATATCTTAACTGAGTCGATACTAATCCGTTCACCTGTATCTTCGTCTTTGAAGCAATATTCGGATTTTCAAAAGAATGCAAAACCGATTGAGGATGCTGCATAGCAATCCGCAATCACCTAGTATTTGCTTTGCACCAGGCCGTTTTCAAACTTAAGTCTGCTGCCCCATAACAAGCCCATCCACTGAATCAATGAATTCCTGATATCCATAATCTTCATCCCTATCTGTGTCTCCTCCACTGGGCAGCCAATCAATATCACCATTGTTGCGGGCAATAAAGCCATCAAAGCTTGTTGCAATATACACGGTAGCTTTCATGCGCTTTCCAATTATGCTATTGCTGCCTAACGGTTGAACTCACGCACCGTCATTAATTTTGGGTCATAAAAATAGTTTAGCTTACGGTCGGGTGCAGTGATTTGTTATACACATCAATCGATTATTACTCTAAAAGTTAAATTTATTCTAGGTTCAACTTTCTTCTTTGATTTTGGAACTTGATGTTGCCAGAAGTGTTGCGTTTCTCCACCCATCAATAGAAAACTTCCATGAGTCAATTCTATCTCTGTCTTAACCTCCTTATCAAATCTGTGTCTAAACATAAATTTTCTTGTTCCTCCAAAACTGACAGATCCGATTATTGGATTCTCTCCTAATTCTGATTCAGCATCTGTGTGCCAAGAAATTCCATCATTGCCATCACGATAAAGATTGAGTAATACGCTATTGAAGCTTGTATCAGAAACATCTTCAATTCGCTGTTTGATCAGTTGAAGTGTCTTTGTCCAAGGCTCGGGATGAAGTTGAATGCCTGAAAATGTGTATACTTTATCTCTATCTCCATACCAAGCTGTTTTTCTAGGCAAGTCAATCTGTTTACCATAGACATTCATCTTGTCTTGTCGCCATTTAGTTTCGTCAAGCAAAACCCGAAAAATACGATCACTCTCTTGAAAATCAAAGAAATTTGGGTAAAATAAGACCTTAGCATCAGGCATTGGAAGCATTTGCTTAAGTACTTTAGTGTTTTCGCTATCTAAAGTGTCTACAGAAAGAACCCCAGAAAATAGATTTCCCTGGACAACATCATTTGAAATATTTATTTTCATAGACCTTACAGCTTCTCGTTACTTAAGTATACCGTAAATTGGCGCTCACATCGAGAAATTGTATGACCAGTATAGTTTCCTGATATCACATTGTAAATATCCGCATTGATAGCTGTATTATCAGACGATGAGTTAGCCACTCTAAATGTATTAGAAAAGTGTCTATAAAACTCTTCTAGCCTTAAGCTGCCTCTGGGACTTGTACATATTATTCTATTTATTCCACTGAAAGAATTGGAGATCAGGTTATATAACTTTTCAATATCTATTTCTTCAACATCAAGTATATTTGAAAATAAATGTAGCTTCAAGTTATCTTCACTGTAGCTACTTAGCCTATCTTTTAGGTCAGATTCCTCTAGTTCTCCAATGTATTTATTAATTGGATTTAGTATGGATTCAACTTCTAGATCATTGGAAAACATCCTCACAATAAATTCACGCCCTCTTTCTAAAGCTAAAGAGGAAGGTTCTATCAAAGTTATTGATGTAACATTTGGGGTAATATTTTTCTCAATCAAGTAATCAATTAGTACAGAGGTTGCAACTGCTTGTCCACATCCCCAATCTATAATTTCAAGACTTTTATCTTGCGTGTATTCAAAGTTTGTGTTAGAAAAAGCGCTGTATAGTTTGTGAAAGTGATGTCCTCCAAAAAGAGCAATGTATCTATCACATTCAGGCAGGCTATTTAGTACTCTTGTGCCATTGTCTAAATTATCGAAAGGAACTCTAACATTTGCCTTTTTTATACATTCACTGTAGATGGTTGTCCAAAATCTTGCAGTGGCTTCTTCCCGTCTTGGAATTTTCATTACCTTGAAATTTTATCAGTGCAATTAAGATTCTACTAAATATTTTTGTTAGTCTATGTCTATAACTCTTTACTAGCAGCAGTCAGAAGTTCTAGGGGCATAGCCAAATATCAAGATCTGCCATCAATATCTCTGATTGGCTTACCACGGCTAGGCACAAAAGGCTGCTCAATTTTAAGGTGGAGAGCTTCGTCTTCAGGTAAGATTGGTCGCTCTAACACCAAGAGTAAGCTCTCGTCCTGGGGCTTAGCCCACCGCCATTGAGGTGGAGAAAAGCTGATCCAGGAAAGCGCAGCACTTACCGCCAAAGTAAGCACGCCGCCAGCTACTAATCGCCGATGGGATTTGTTTTTTTGGCGCTCCAGCTTGGTTAAGACTTGATTGACTAGCAGTTCAGGAGATACAGAACTGGGGGCAGGCAAATCTACCAACAGTTGACGGATTTGGCACTGTTGCTGATACAGACGATAAAAGGCTGGATCTTGGCGCAACAAGTCTTCCACTGCCTTGATCTCATCTGGGCTAGCTTCTTGATCGAGATAGGCACTCAAGAGGGTAAACCTCTGCCAAAAATCGGATTCGGGTGGGTGGTTCATGGCAATCAGGCATCAAGTAGATAGGGTTGTAATTGTTGTTGCAGTCTGATGCGGGCGCGGGCAATGCGGGACTTAACTGTGCCTAGAGATACTTGGGTTAGCTCAGCGATTTCTTCGTAGGACAGCCCTTGGATTTCCCGCAGGATGATCGTTTGGCGAAAACTTTCGGGTAAATCAGCGATCGCGACTTGGAGCTTTTCATAAAACTCTTGAGTAGAGAGCTTGTCCACTGGGCTGGGCAACTGGCTGGGCAATTCCCAACCAATCTGCTCATAGTTATCAGTTTGAATCGGCGCATCCAAGGACATAATTCTACCCAGGCGTTTGCGCTTGCGCAGTTCATCACAGAACAAATTGGTCACAATTCTGCCTAGCCAACCACGAAACTTTTCGGCTTCTTGCAGTCGATGAAGATAGCGATAAACCCTAATCCAGACCTCTTGGGACAAGTCTGCCCGATCGCTCCATTCTGGGGCAAGCTTGTATAAGAGAGTGTCTACCTGTCCTTGGTGACGGCGGATCAACTCGGCAAATAGCTTAGCATCAGGCTGCAATACCTGACATTGCTGCACTAACTCTAGATCCGATATTCTAGCTAGGGTTCTATGATTGACCACAAGAGCTTTAAGCGGGAATGCAGTTGGTACCGCGAGACTATAGCTCATCTATTGCTCCAAAATCTCTAATCCAGTTGTATAGATTTTGAGACTGATAGTTTGGGGAAATGTTCCAGTGAGTTAGGATGATGGGGCAGAATTGACAAAGGATCTCTGAATGAAGCGATCGCAGTGGGTAGCAGTAGTCACAGGCATTTTAGCAGTGGGTCTGGGTGTGGGTTATCTGGTACTGGTGCAAATCTTAGATTGGCGCGGCGAAATGCTCCCAGCCCCCTTGAGCCTGATTTTTTAATTTAATGGCAGGGGGGGAAGCTCCCAGAGAACTTCTATCCTTACTCGTTGAGGACTACCAATTTATGAACACTGGCTCTAACTCTTCCTGGTGGCACCACAGCCGCATTTATCAAGCCCTGGCTCTACTGACTAGCTGGGTTAGCCAGAGTTGGCTACTGAATAGTTTCAGCTTGGAAATTTTGCTAGGAATTTTGGTGGCTGCCCTGCCTTTTTGGAGCAATGAGCAGCTAGGCATTCTTAGTTTGGTGATTGGTATTTTTACTTTACCTTTTTGGCTGCAAACTGCCAGTGCAGTGCAGTTACCCCTGGCTTGCTATTGGTTGGTGGCAGCGATCGCTACTTTGCAGTCTCCAGTTAAAATTGCTGCCCTAGACGGCTGGATCAAGCTGAGTTTGTTTTTGGGGGTATTTTTCGGCTTCCAAGTGGTTTGCCGCCGGCGGCGGTCGCTCCTAATTGGTGTATATGTACTCACCTGTTTGGTAGTGATGATCTATGGCGTGCGCCAATGGGTTTATGGGGTAGGAGCCTTAGCCACTTGGGTTGACCCTAGCTCTGATTTTGCTGGCACTACCCGCATTTTTAGCTTTTTAGACAATCCCAACTTACTGGCGGGCTACCTGCTGCCTTGTTTTCCTGTAGCAGTGGTGGCTGCGATCGTTTGGCGCGGCTGGGGAGTGAAGTTACTCAGTGGCGCGATCGCGCTTTTGGGGATGCTCGGCGTAGTTTTAACCTTCAGTCGGGGCGGCTTGATTGGTCTGGGGCTGGAACTGGTTGTGCTGGGCAGTTTACTCCTATTCTGGTGGCAGCAGCAGATTGCCAACTGGATAATAATTGCTATTGGCGGCTTGGCGCTCACGCTTAGCTCAACCGCATTTACGCTCATCCCTGCCCTGCGCTTACGTTTGCTGAGTATTTTTGTTGGTCGAGCCGATAGCAGCAATAACTTTCGCATTAACGTATGGCTAGCTGTGTTGGAGATGGTGAAGTCTCGACCAATTTTGGGCATTGGCCCTGGCAACAAAGCTTTTAATTTGGTCTATCCTTTTTACCAAAGACCAGGTTTTAGTGCTCTGGGCGCTTATTCTGTGCCGCTAGAAATTGCCAGCGAAACTGGGCTAGTTGGTTTAGGGATCTACCTCTGGTTCCTAGTTACCCTACTCAAAACTGCCTGGCATAACTTGCTGATCCTCAGATCCCAGCGCCAAGCTCAAGGTCTATGGCTAATTGCTGCCCTTAGTAGTCTAGTTGGGCTAATCGGTCAGGGGCTGTTTGATACGGTTTGGTATCGCCCCCAGGTGCAAATTGTCTGGTGGTTGCTGGTGGGCATCATTGCTAGCTGCGATCGCGGTCTTGATCAATCTTTCAAATCAACTAAACTATGAGCCATCCCCTGATTACCCCCGAAATTCGCCGCCCAGCCCGCTATCTTGGCAATGAATATGGCGCAGTGCATAAGCCTTGGCAACCCCAAAACCCTGGCATGGTGCGCTGGTGCTTGACTTATCCCGAACTATACGAAGTAGGCGCTTCTAACCTCGGCCATGTAATTCTCTATCGCATTCTGAATGAGCAGGCTGATCAACTGTGCGATCGCGCCTATTTACCCGATACCGACCTAGCCACCAAGCTCAGAGCCGAAGATTTACCCCTATTTGCGGTGGAGTCAGGTAAGTCTCTGGGTGAATTTGATATTTTGGGTTTTAGCCTCAGCTACGAATTAGGCGCTACCAATATTTTGGAAATGCTGGATCTGGCTCAGATTCCGCTCACCTGGGCAGAACGGCAAAACCATCATCCTCTGATCTTTGCAGGAGGGCAAACTGCCACCTCCAACCCTGAACCCTACGCCGATTTTTTTGATTTTTTTGCCCTGGGTGATGGCGAAGAGGTGCTGCCGGAAATTGGTGCGGTGATTCACCAGGCAAAATTGGCAGAGCTGGGACGGCAAGAGACTTTACTGCAACTGGCTCAAGTACCTGGAGTCTATGTGCCCCAGTTCTATGATTGGCAGCCCCATGGGGCAGTAGTGCCAAATCGTGGAGATGTGCCCAGCCGTATTTTGCGCCGCGTGGCTACTCCTCGCCCTGAATACAGCATCGGCTTAGTGCCTTTAGTCGAAACGGTGCACGATCGCTTAACCATTGAAATTCGGCGGGGTTGCACTAGGGGCTGTCGGTTTTGCCAACCGGGAATGCTGACCCGCCCAGCGCGGGATGTTGCCCCTGAGCAAATTATTCAAACGGTTGAGCAGGCGGTGAAACAAACTGGCTACACGGATTTTTCTTTACTGTCCCTATCTTGCTCAGATTATTTGGCTTTGCCGGCGGTAGGTCTAGAGATCAAAAACCGGCTCACCGATCAAAATGTCTCCCTCTCTTTACCTAGTCAGCGAGTTGATCGCTTTGATCAAAACATTGCCAAGATTATTGGCGGCAAATCTGAAGGCAAACAGCAGGGCTTGACCTTCGCTCCCGAAGCAGGAACCCAGAGATTGCGAGATGTGATCAACAAAGGACTGACTGATGCGGAACTATGGCGCGGGATCAAAACTGCCCATGAACAAGGCTGGGACAAGATCAAGCTCTATTTTATGATCGGGTTGCCTACCGAGACCGATGAGGATGTGTTAGCGATCGCTCAAACCATTGGGCGGTTGCAACAGGAATGCCATACTCCCAAGCGCAAGCGCCTCAGCTTTAATCTCACAATTTCTAACTTCACCCCGAAACCCCACACGCCATTTCAGTGGCATCAGGTCAGCACCGCCGAATTTTTACACAAGCAAAACCTCTTACGTCAGGCTTTGCGATCGCTCCAGGGCGTGAAAGTGAATTTTACGAGCGTAGAAATTTCCGCCATCGAAGACTTTCTGGGACGGGCAGATCGGGCTGCTGGCGTGGTGATTAAAAAAGCTTGGCAACTGGGGGCGGGCATGGATGCCTGGTATGACCAAATCGAACGTGCCTATGGAGCTTGGACAGCAGCGATCGCCGATGCCGGGATCACCTGGGAAAATCACCGTTTTAGTCTCGATCAGCCCCTGCCTTGGGATCACATCGATACGGGCATCAGCAAAAAATGGCTATTGGATGACTGGTACAGAGCGATCGCTTCCCAGACCGTAGATGACTGTTCTTTCCATGGCTGTTCCCGTTGCGGCATTTGCGGCCCCAATTTTGGTCACAATCAGATTGAGCCACCTCTGCCTATTCCCACCTATGAGCTAGCTGCTGCTACTCCAGAGATTGTGCGCGTGCAGAAAGTGCGCCTCGGTTTTGGCAAACTCGGCTCCATGGCCATGATCTCCCATTTGGATTTAATGCGCCTATGGGAACGGGCTTTGCGCCGTGCTCAACTACCGATCGCCTATAGTTGCGGCTTCAATCCTCAACCGCGCCTGATGTTGGCGAATGCCCTAGCTTTGGGATATACCAGCAGTGCCGAACTGATTGACCTAGAGTTTGTCAGCCGCGTGGAGCCAGCCGCCCTGATTGCTCAACTAAGCCCAGAGCTAGGTGCGGAAATCCCCCTCTATCATGCCACCGAAATCCCCCTAGATAGTCCAGCAGTGGCAACTGAGGTGCGTGCCCTGGCCTACAGCTTACAAGTGCAAACTCAACTAGATGGAGCAGCTAGGGCGATCGCGCTAATTGATCAGCTAAACCAAACCTCCAGTTTTAGTTTCAGCCGCCAGACCAAATCTGGGCGCACCGAAACCCTGGATCTGCGTCCTTATCTGCTGGATTTGCAGTTTAAAGATTGGGATCAAGCACAGCAAATTTTAAGCCTCAGTTATGTTGGTAAGACCGTAGCTGGGGGAATCACCCTCAAGCCTGACTATTTAATCCAGATGCTCACTGAGCTTAGTGGTCAAGTTTTCCAGCTAAAACAAGTGCATCGCGATCGCTTAATTCTGCTAGAACCAAGCAATTTGCGGTAGTCCCTAACAAGTAAGGATAAAAGTGATCTGGGGGTTTGGGGGCTTCGCCCCCATGTAGGGGCAACGCTCCTACGACCCCTTTTAAATCCTTACATTTTTATCACTACCCAATTTGCAATAACCCAAATGCCAGCCTCTTAATTTTGGCATTGCACAATACAAGATGATTTTGCCAATCTCAGCATCTTTAGGGCTTACGCAAACGTGATCTAAAAACCTGGCTCTAAGCAAGGTGTGGGGCTCTGCCCTCCAACTGCATTAATTACATATGGCAAGTTAATCAATGGAACCTGTCAGAAATTGCATAATTAAGTGATTCAGTCAACAAGCGAACAGAATTGGAAGAGCTTCAGGCATTAAATCTGGGGTTTTTGTGATGATCGCTACAGTGGGAGCGAACAATAAACTAGATATTAAGTGCCATGTAGCTGGTAATCGATTCCATGACGATGTCTCATTACACCTTTCCTGAGAGTATCTCTCCTATCTATCCTAGAACGCGCGAGTCCCCAGTTTGTTCATGCGGCGGCAATCATCTACCTGAAGACCATGCCGAGTTCTTGGCAGGAATGCCCCATGACCCTATCAATCTAATTGATGATCTAGTGAAAATGGGTCACTACAACCCCGAGGCTGTAGCTCTCGCTGATCGCATGACCCAAACCGAGTTGATGGAAGCCCTCTTCCTGGAAAGTGTAGCGGGTAATAACGATATCAAGCAACAGCTTGTACGAGACATGATGCGAGAGGCAGGAGGACTGGATGCGGCATTTACCGCAGCCTTCGGGCCGCAAGCCGCAGAATTTTTTGGCAATACCGTGCGCCGTGGTGATTTCAGCCGGCGGCGATTTCTGAAGCAGATCACACTCGCGGCAGGACTGCTCTCACTGGGGTTTTCCACCCAGGCTGCCCTTACCTCAGAGGAAGGAGAAGCGCAAGGCAAACTGGAGAAAACCAAACTGCGGGTCGGCTTTATTCCCATTACCTGCGCTACGCCGATTATCATGTCCAAACCTTTAGGCTTTTACACCAAGTATGGACTGGATGTGGAACTGGTGAAAATGCCCAGTTGGGCAGCCGTGCGCGACTCGGCGATCGCGGGCGAACTGGACGCCTATCATATGCTCTCTCCCATGCCGATCTCAATTTCTCTGGGGTTGGGTTCCACCATGTTTCCCATTCGTTTGGCCAGCATCGAAAACATTAATGGTCAAGCGATTACGATCGCCAAAAAATATGAAGGGAAAATCAAGGGGCCAGCAGACTTTAAAGGGTTTACCATCGGCGTACCTTTTCCGTTTTCCATGCACAATCTCCTAATTCGCTATTACCTGGCTACGGGTGGTTTGAATCCTGATAAGGACGTCAAAATCAGCCCAGTTCCCCCTCCTGACAGTGTTGCCAAGCTCTCTGTTGGGGATATCGATGCCATGCTTATGCCCGATCCCTTTAATCAGAGGGCTGTTTACGAAAAGGCAGGCTTCATTCATATGCTCTCGAAGGAACTCTGGGCTGGTCACCCCTGTTGTGCCTTTGCTGCCAGTCAGAAATGGATCGATGCCAACCCCAATACCTTCCGCGCCCTCAACAAAGCTATCATCGATGGCTGCGGTTACGCCCGCAACGACATTAACCGTAAATCCATTGCTAAAGCGATCGCACCGCGCCAGTATCTCAATCAGCCAGAACCCGTGATCGCCGCTGTCCTGACTGGAAGATTCGACAACGGACTTGGCAAGACCGTCAATGTTCCTGATCGCATCAGTTTTGACCCCTATCCCTGGCATAGCTTTGCCTACTGGATTAGCTCCCAGATGGTGCGATGGAATCTTTTGCCTTCACAAAAAGCTAATTACCAGGAAATTGCCAAGCAAATTTTCATGGACGACCTGGCAAGGGCTCTAGGGAAAGAAGTCGGACAGACCCCGCCAAGCAGGGAGTTGCGGGTTGAGAAACTCAAATTCGATACCTTCGATCCGGCAAAAGCATCCGCTTATCTGGAAGCGCAACGTAAGAAATTCGGAGTCTAATTTTGGGCCTAAACATAACCTGGCTTGCTAACAAAAACCTGCAGGCAACACTACTATTTCTTAGCTCACTAGCCGCAATTCTCGGTTTCTGGGAACTAGGGGCAACACAGGGGTGGTTTTCGGAACTGATGCCTTCGGCTGGTGCAACCTTAATGGATCTCTGGAGTTGGATTTCCAATCCCTTCTTTGACTACGGTCCGAATGACAAGGGAATCGGCTGGCACCTGCTGACCAGCCTGCGGCGGGTGTTGATTGGCTTCACTATTGGCTCTGTGATTGCGATCCCTTTGGGCATCCTTATCGGTCTATCAGAAGTAGTCTCCAAAGCCTCCGACCCCTTCGTGCAGTTGTTGAAACCAGTATCGCCTCTAGCCTGGCTGCCTCTAGGATTGGGATTGTTGAAAAGCTCGGAGGCGACTGCGCTCTTCGTGATTGCGATTACCAGTGTTTGGCCGACCCTAATCAATACCAAGTTTGGTGTGAGTAGCGTTGATCGAACCTACCTAGATGTTGCCAGGACTCTTGGTGCGTCACGATGGCGCACGATCCTCAAGGTGATTCTTCCAGCGGCAGCACCCAGCATTGTTGCTGGTCTGCGAATCAGCATCGGCATTGCCTGGCTGGTGATTGTAGCGGCAGAAATTCTGGTAGGGGGCACTGGTGTCGGCTACTTCGTATGGAACGAGTGGAATAACCTCAAAATCACCAGCATTATCACAGCGATAGTCGTTATCGGACTCACAGGGTTGATTCTTGATCGCTTATTTGGGCTTTTACAACACTGGGTTTCATTCGGGCGACAACCATGACACTACTCGATTCTATCTCTACCTCATCAAAATCCTTACAGAATTCGTCCAGCGTTCAGCTGTCGATGCGGAGTCTGTCTATGGTGTACCCAGGAAGGTGTAATCTAGCTGACCGCCTATTGCGGCGCACCTCTAAAGACTATGTTGCCCTCGTCGACATCAATCTAGACATTGAGCCTAACACGTTCGTGTCGATAATTGGACCATCGGGTTGCGGCAAGTCTACTCTACTGAATATCGTAGCAGGATTAGCAGCACCATCTACCGGCACTGTGATGCTGAACGGGAATCCGATCTATAAACCTGGG
>JANRLH010000088.1:0-10285 GCA_033762795.1 Pseudanabaenaceae cyanobacterium bins.68 | reverse complement strand
ATTTGCTTGCTTTGTTTTTAACAGATACAGCACTTGTATTCTTTCTTTGTCTGATGCGCTCTTTTGACCTCTCAGCATACTTTTCAGTTCTTCTTCACTTTCTTGGATCTCTAATTTGTATGCCCCTGCCATTTTTGTCCTTCAACTCACTCCGCATATTTTACAATATCTGTAGTCTATGCTCTTCGATTTGGTATTAGATCACCTTTGCGTAAGTCCTAGCAGTATTAGTGGGATCGCATGGAGCGAGGTTTTATTGCGATTTTCAAAAGAATGCGGTACAGAAATCATTAAAACCCATGGCGGGGCTCTGGGCGTTGCAGATCTGAAGGATGATAGGGGTTGGGGGCTGCGCCCCCTGTATGGGTTTTAAATACTGAGTTTGGCAAAATCATCTTGTGATTATGCAATGCCGGGCTTTGCGACCCTTTTGGTCATCCAATGGATTTTTCTACTTGACAAGTTTTACAAGGCAAAGTAACTTGTTCTACAGCGTAGAGTAAACCTCTTGATATCGATCATCATCTGCCCTATGAAGATTCCTATTCCATCGGCTAAATGGAGCATCCTCACTGTTTTAGTGGCAGTTTCTACGGTGCTGAGTATTGGCTATATTGCTCAGAAAAATTTAACTGATAGTGCCAAAGAGATTCAGCCAGTTTTAGCTGTGGATAATACTTCTGTGACTGCCCTAGGCAGGATTGAGCCCGCTTCAGAAGTGGTCAAAGTTTCTACATCGGTGAATTTACGGAACGATCGCATCAAGGAATTATTAGTCAAAAGGGGCGATCGCCTCCAGAAAAATCAAGTGATTGCTATCCTAGAAAGCTCAGTAAGACTCAAGGAGATGTTGGCAGAAGCACGGCAACAGGTGCAGGTGGAAGAGGCGAGATTATTCCAAGTGCGATCGGGGGCAAAGCAAGGGGAAATTGCCGCTCAGTCTGCGGAAATCCGTCGTTTAGAAGCAAACCTGCGGGGAGAATTAGCGACCCAAACTGCTATCATCAACCGCCGTCAATCCGAGGCAAATCTAGCAAATAGTGAATATCAACGGTATGTGAATTTATATCAAGAGGGTGCGATTTCTAAATCTGAATTGGATCAAAGACGGCTCAATTTAGAAACAACCCAAGCCCAATTAAATGAGGTTCTCTCCAATCGCAATAGTACGGCAGATAGTTTACGCAATCAGCTTTTGCGGGCAGAAGCCACTCTAAGTCAAATTAGGGAGATTCGTCCTGCGGATATCCAGTTTGCCGAAGCAGAAGTAGCCCAAGCTGAGGCGGTAGTAAGGCGAGTGAGCGCAGAATTAGCAGAATCAATCATTCGTTCGCCGATCGCTGGTCAAGTTATTGCCATCAATGCTAAGGCAGGCGAAGCAGTTGGTGATGATGGGATTGTGGAAATTGGTAGTGTGGAGGCAATGGAAGTAGTAGCAGAAGTATATCAAAGCGATCTACCCTTGGTAAAAATTGGACAACGGGCGATTATTCGTGGTGAAGGTATTCCCAGAGAATTAGCAGGAAAAGTTACAGAAATCGGACAGCAGGTACTGCAACAGCGCGTATTCAGCAATCAACCGGGGCAAAATCTCGATCGACGGGTGATTCAAGTGCGGATTCGCTTAAATCCCAAAGATAGTAAACAGGTAGAAAATCTGACTAATTTACAAGTGCAGGTTTCAATTCAGGGAGCAAAAAATGAACCTTAAGAAACTATTCCGCCGCACGCCCTTAGCATGGTTGCAGGTACGCAGGGAGAGAACTCGCCTCCTAGTAGCCGCTCTAGGAATCGCCTTTGCCGATATTCTGATCTTCTTTCAGTTGGGCTTAATGGCTGCTGTTTTTGATGCCGCCACTGCGATTCATGCCAATCTGAACGGGGATTTATTTTTAATCAATGCTCTTTCCGATAATATGCTCACCATTAGAACTTTCCCTCGCACTCGTTTATTTCAAGCTGGAGGGATTGAAGGGGTAGAGAGTGTGAATAGCATCTATACTAGTGTCGCTCGTTGGCGCAATCCTGACAATGGCACTGCTTGGCAGGTACAGATTTATTGTTTTGATCCAGCCAATCCCAGTTTGCTCATTCCCGATGCGAATATCCATCTAAATAAGCTGAAAATGCTGAATGCAGGCATCTATGATCGCTCTGCTAGACCAAGTTTAGGAGAAGTAGCCAGTAAATTAGCAAAGACCAATTATTTAACGGCTCAAGTGAATAATTTTCAGATTCAAGTGGTAGGAGTTTTCACTTTAGGAGCTTCTTTTTCGGCAGATGGGAATTTATTGGTGAGTGATTCAACTTTCCTCAGATTATTTCCTGATCGCTCTTCTGAACAAATTGATATTGGCACAATTTTGCTCAAACCCAATGCAAATATCCAGCAGGTACAAACCGCAATCAGAGATAGGCTTCCCGATGATGTGTTGGTACTGACCAAACAGGAATTAATCAACCGTGAGAAAAATTATTGGGGCGAAAATGCCCCGATCGGCATCATTTTTGGCTTCGGGACGATCGTCGGTTTTCTGGTCGGCACGATCATTGTCTATCAAATTCTCTATACCGATGTATCCGACCATTTACCTGAATATGCCACCCTCAAAGCCATGGGCTATGGCGATCGCTACTTGATGGGAGTAGTGTTACAAGAGGCAATCATTCTCAGCTTTTTTGGGTTTATTCCGGGGTTTGTGATTTCCTTTGGTTTGTATGGATTGATTGCCCAAGCCACTTTTTTACCCGTAGCGATGACTATTGATCGATTTGCCTTGGTGTTGTTTTTAACCCTAGGAATGTGTGGTGGTTCAGGGGCGATCGCCATGGGCAAATTACAGTCCGCCGATCCTGCGGATATTTTTTAGGAGTGGTTATGACAAATCTTCTAACTAATTTTTGAGATTTAGATATAATAACTAGGCTGGCTTTCTATCTCATCAAAACTCATGCAAATTCAAGAACTAAAGGAACTAATTAAAGAGAGTATAAGAGAAGTACTTAGAGAAGAAAGACTTTTACTATCTCAATCTCTTGTTCCTTCAATTTCAGAAGAAGAACAGACAGAAATAGAGAGCCAACTTGGTAGCCCTCACAAATACAAATCGGATGAATTAGTTGATATGACAGAATGGGTTAAACATGGCGGTCAAATTTCGTAAAGAAGCGCTCAAATTCTTACAAAAACTTTCTTCAGAAGAAAGTGTTAGAGTTCAAACCCAATTGAGGCAAATTCTTCTAAGTATTGAACAAAAGGGGCTGATTCCATTTTCAGAATTAGATATTAAAAAAATGAGAGGAGACTGGGAAGGTTTCTATCGCCTTAGGATAGGGAAAATTAGAATTGTCTTCCTTCTAAATATTTACTCTGGAGATATTGAAGTTTACACAATTGGTTTTAGGGGAGATGTTTACAAATAATTAGACTATGAAAACTAATATGACTGACATAGCGATCGCAATTAAAAATCTCCAACACTATTTCGGCGAAGGTAATCTGCGAAAACAGGTGCTGTTTGATATTAATCTCAGTATTCAAGCAGGAGAAATTGTGATTATGACGGGTCCCTCTGGTTCAGGCAAAACCACACTTTTAACCTTGATGGGCGGTTTGCGATCGGTGCAATCAGGCAGTTTAGAAATTCTGGGACAAGAGATGTGTAACGCTCCTAAAGAAACGATGTTGCAAGTGCGGCAACAGATTGGCTATATCTTTCAGGCGCATAACTTATTATCTTTTTTGAGTGCTAAACAAAATGTCCGTATGGCTTTGGAACTCCATGATGCTTCTTTTGACCAAGATCTGAATTCCCTCGCAGGGAATATGTTGCAGGAAGTTGGTTTGAGCGATCGGGTGAATTATTATCCCGATAATCTCTCTGGCGGGCAGAAACAAAGGGTAGCGATCGCCAGAGCTTTAGTCAGTCATCCTAAAATTGTTCTTGCCGATGAGCCTACTGCCGCCTTAGATAAACAGTCAGGGCGTGATGTGGTAACGATCATGCAAAAACTAGCCCAGGAGCAGGGATGCACGATCTTGATGGTGACCCACGACAATCGCATTTTAGACATTGCCGATCGCATTATTTACATGGAAGACGGGCATTTAATTAACCAAGAACTACTTGTCAGCAGTTGAGGAAGGTTCTCTCTGTCAAGTCATTTGCGTTCTGCACCAGTTTCTAGGTTAGGCTGAATAAATCTTGAGAGTATTGAATGGGTCACCCGGGACTCGAACCCGGAGCAAATCGGTTAAAAGCCGATGTATTTAGACTTTACAGACCTTATCGAAAGTGACTTACAGCATCGCTCAAAAATTTAGACCACAGAACCGCACACAGTTTACAAACTTTGCAGATATTTAACCCATTTTAGATTAACTGAATTGACTAACTTGCGATCGCCAGTCCACAAGTTGCAGTCGAGGTACTCAGCTAAGGCTAGGTAATGAGCATCATAGGTGGCAGTTAGCCTAAACCGCCTTGCGATCGCCAGTGCTTGACCATGTAGTTCTGTCTCTGAGTAGTAGGCAATATCAAGGGATAGAACCGACTCCAATAAACTATCACATCTTTGCTCACTGAGTTGGTTAGCAATTGTTAAGCGATGTAGGACATTCGTGACTTCATAGAGGACCAACCTAGGGGCTGCCACCTGATAATTTTCTGTTTGCCAATTTGCCCATAATTCCTGATGATTGAAAGACTCTTTAACCAGTAGCCCAATCAAATAACTGGCATCAATACACACGCTAGGCATGGTTTATAGGCTCATAGGTGGGAAATATTTCTTTTAGATAGTCGTCTTGTTGCTTGATCCGTTCGCCCCTAGATTGCAGCACTAAGGCATCAGCACTGCTTAACCTAGATTCAAATAAAGCCCTGTCTTCTAGGGGTAAAGCCTTAACCGCTTCTACCAATGCTTCGACTAACTGGATATTCATTGCAAAGACTCCATTAATTCATCAATAAAGTTGATCCAAGCCTGGGGTAGCTCAGATTTTCTGACGTGCTTTTTGGCGATCGCAATCAACTCATCACGATCCAATTTGTGCCTAACCTGGGAAGTGCTTAGGCTAGGCACTGAGACTGTTTTTCTAAGTAGTCAATCCTTTGTTTTAATTGACCTAACTCTGAGATATGTTGTTCTAGCACTGTCAACCGACTGTCTAACTGTTTAGACATGAGAGCATTAGGCTGGTCATCATCTTCAATTCCTAACCAGTGCTTTAGGGCAGTATGGATAATTGCCGTATTGCCCTTGGTTACTCTTTCCCTTGCCATATCTAGCCATTGCATAGGCACTCTTATGGTAAGAGTCTCACTCCTATTACTGTCTGGTCTTATTGCCATATTTAACGCTGTTATTTAGCAATGACAGACTAACACAAAAAATACATAATGAATTAATAAAAGCTCAGGCAGAATACTGAGAGAGCAAAAGCACTGAATTAACTATATGGGTCACCCGGGACTCGAACCCGGAGCAAATCGGTTAAAAGCCGAGTACTCTACCATTGAGTTAGTGACCCGAATTTTTCGCTTAACGACTATATCACTTTAAAACCCTAAAAGTAAAGAGATAAATTGTAGGACTTACGCAAGCGTGGTCTAAAACTCTAACTCCCTTCTAACAATACTTCTTGAAATTGCCGATCAAGCCAGGGAAATTAGGTCAGCATCCTGAAACAGGGGAGTACTGAGGTAGCGCTCGCCATAGCTAGGTTGAATCATCACAATCATTTTAGCCTGATTCTCTGGTCGCAGAGCTACTTGGATGGCGCCGTAGAGGGCAGCACCACTGGAAATTCCCGACAAAATCCCCTCTTCTTTGGCTAATTTGCGACCATAGGCGATCGCTTGCTCATCTGTAACGGTAATCACTTCATCTATAAGGTCACGGCGCAACACTTCTGGCACAAAGCCCGCCCCAATCCCCTGGATTTTATGGGAGCCTGGTTTACCGCCAGACAGCACAGGACTGGAACTAGGCTCGATTGCGATCGCTTGCACGGTAGGCTTTTTCTGTTTCAAGACTTCAGCCACACCAGTAATTGTGCCACCCGTACCTACCCCAGCTATGACTATATCCACCGCGCCATCGGTATCTTGCCAAATTTCTAGGGCGGTAGTTTGGCGGTGAATTGCAGGATTGGCAGGGTTACTAAACTGCTGCAACATATAGGCATTAGGCGTATTTTGGCTAATCTCGGTGGCTTTCTGAATTGCTCCAGTCATGCCTTCTCGCCCAGGGGTCAATTCCAGCACTGCCCCGTAAGCCCGCAGCATCGCCCGCCGCTCTAGGCTCATGGTGTCAGGCATAGTTAAGATCAAACGGTAGCCTTTGGCTGCCGCAATCATAGCCAGGGCAATGCCAGTGTTGCCAGAAGTTGGCTCTACTAGGGTAGTTTTGCCAGCAAAAATTAAGCCCTGCCGTTCAGCATCTTCTACCATGTTTTTGGCAATTCGATCCTTGACCGAGGCAGATGGGTTCATCCCTTCGAGCTTGAGAATGATCCGACCATAGCAGCCCTCCGCTTGGGGCAGGCGCTGGAGCTCGATCAGGGGGGTGTTGCCGATCAATTGGCTGATGTTGGTAGCAATTTTCATGGTTGCAGTAGGTTAAGAAGGGCTGGCATAGGTAGGCGCACCATCAGAAAACTTGACGTGCTTAAATGTAATACATGGTTTCAGCCAGACGTTGCTCACGCTGGCGATCGCACAGGTCTTTGATCGTAGCTTGGCTGAGTACAGATGCGGCAGCTTTTTGGGATGCTTGCCAGAGTTCTTTGACTACGGATGGTTGAGCACTGGTGCTGGATTGATCTGCACTTTCTACCCCTTCCACGCAGGTCACTACTTCCAAAATTGAAATTTGATTGGGTTGACGACTGAGAATATACCCACCTCTTGCTCCCCTTTGACTTTTAACAAATCCATGGCGGCGCAGGGTCGCTAGCAATTGTTCGAGGTAGCGATCGGGAATCTGCTGCTGGCTGGCAATCTGACGAATTTGCACGGGCTGATCGCTGGCGTGGTTGCTAGCCAGCTCAATCAGTGCCAAAATCGAGTATTCAGTTTTGAGAGACAGTTCCACTTTAAAGTTCACAGCTTGTACCTTAGCCTATACTACGGCATTTTTCAGGGAATTACGGCCTAATATGAGCAAGCAGGTTTATCCCCCCAAGGCTCACCTAGATTTGGTGCTGATTGCCCTAGAAGCTTTTACTGGGGCTGGTTCTGATCAGATTTTGGCCGTGGCACAGTCCTTGGGTTTGGCTGAGGTTTTGGGCGATCGCGTCACCCTGTGGCGATTACGTCAAGCAAGCCCCTTGCGCAAGGGTAAGGGTGGGCGCAAAAAACTAGATTTAGATGAAGCGAGAGCTTTGGTATTGATTAGTTGTCGTTTGGCTCAGCAGCACCATGGTCAAATCCGTCAAGCGATCGCCTATTTAGAAGACCCTAAAACTCTACCTGCTGCCCTCTACCATCACCCCTTACTAGCGGAGTACCTGGAGCGATTCCAGACCTACTACCGCGATCGCTTGCAAACAGAATCAGGTCAAAACTGGCAAAATCTGGCGCTGAAGCTGTTGATTGATCTATTATTTTATGGTGCCCCCACTGGAGCAAAACGGTTGTGGCTAGTTTTGTTAGAAGATCCCCCATGAAACTGCGGCGTTCCTACCACACCCCCACGGCGGAGCTAGAAATCTGGTGGCAAGCCTCTGTGCTTGATCAATGGACAGATCGCCCTCTCACCCGTGATTTGGGGTTTTGCCTAAAGCTTAAACATCAGCAAATTCAAGGTGATCGCCGCCAGTTTAGTCAGCTTCATCAAGTAGTCTCCCAGTCTACTAGTCAGCTTTTAGGTCAATCCCAAGTGGAGAGTTGGGATCACACCCTCAGCCTTGATCGCTCTACTACCCTTAAACTCAGCACCTTGGAGCTATTTGATCTCCAGACTAGCCTGGAGCAGGTTGAGCAAGACCTCACTCTTTTACCTGAAAAGAGTCGATTTCACCTACCAATCTGGAGTAAAGCCGCGATCGCGATCACTAGCTGTCTGGGTATTGGCGTTTTATTCATCCCTAGATCCCCCGCCCCCCCACCCGCCCCCGTCCTAGTTCTCTCCCCACCCCCCCGCCCCAGTGTCGCCCGTGTTACTCCCCAGCGTCTGCCTTCGTTTTTGGGCAAGATTCCCAAATTTCCTACTGGTCGCCCGATTCGAGTATTACCCCGTCCTGTGCCGCCGCCATCACCACCTCTAGTGGCAACTATTCCAGCCTCGCCGCCGCCACCACCCCCTAGCGAGCCGCCGCCCTCTGCCCCTGAGTCGAAAGTCCAAAGAGATCCAGTTCGCCCAGAGCGATCGCAGACTAATCTGAGCCGCCAGCCGCCTGTACAACTGCCTTCTCCCCCGCCTAAGCCCCAACTACTAATTACTTCCAGGGTGCAGTTTAGCGATCAAATCCTGGGCAGGGATCAAAAAATAGACCTGAGTTTCTCCCTCTCCCAGCACCTGCGCCGCCAGTTGGCAACCGATAGCAGCAGTAAAGGCGAAGTGGAATTTCAAGTTAATCTACAAAATGGCCAAGTAACTCAAGTACAATTTGACCAATCCAGTCTCGCCGATCCCCAATTAGAGCAATCAATTGGCGCTGCAATCGCTAGCTGGCAACCGCCCAACAATCCCAATGGCACTGCCCGCCTGATCATTAGACTTTGGTGAGCCCTAGAGTATGGAAAACCCCGATCACCTAATTAGCAGTCTGAAGTTTGATTCCCAAGGCTTAATTCCGGCGATCGCTCAAGACTACCAAGACGGCACAGTTTTAATGGTGGCTTGGATGAACCCAGAGGCTATTCGCCAAACCCTGGCCACGGGCGAAGTCCATTACTGGAGCCGCTCCCGTCAACAACTTTGGCACAAGGGAGCTACCTCTGGGCATCTTCAACAACTCAAGCAATTTTTTTATGACTGCGATCGCGATGTGATTTTGGTTAAGGTTGAACAGATCGGCAACATTGCCTGTCATACGGGCGCGCGCAGTTGCTTTTTCACCGAAGTAAACTGGCAAGCATTAAAATCAGAGTAGACACCACCTCCTCTCTACCATGTCCAAATACCCCGGCATCTCTAGCGAAGCCTTTCGGCATCCCCTCGATCAACAGGCAGAAGCATCCCTCCGCAGTGTGCCTGGCTTTGATTTCGTGGCGCGGAAATTTGTAGAATTTTTATCCGAACGTCCCCAGCAGATCTATAACCTGGGTAACTACATCCAAGTTGGGCCTCGGCAATACTCCACCCTCTATCGCCTGTTTCGGGAGGCAGTTAGTGACCTCGACCTCAGCCCAGAGCCTACCCTATTTGTGGCTCAGAATCCCCTGGCAAATGCCTATTCCCTGGGCAAAGATCATCCCTACATCGTGGTACATTCTGGCGTTTTAGATCTGCTCACCGAGCCAGAAATTAAAACCGTGATCGCCCATGAAATTGGTCACATCAAATGTGGCCACACCATTCTGATCCAAATGGCAATCTGGACAATGAACGCGATCGCTGAACTGAGTGAACGCACCTTTGGGCTGGGCGGATTAATTAGCTCTGGGCTGATTTTTGCCTTTTTTGAATGGCGGCGCAAAGCCGAACTCTCCTCCGATCGCGCAGCCTTGCTAGTAATCGATGACCTAGACACCGTGATCCAAACCATGATGAAAATCTCTGGAGGCAGCGATCGCTACCGTCACGAACTCAGCATGGCGGAGTTTATTCGTCAATCCGAAACCTACCAAGAGCTAGATCGGGATTCTCTCAATCAAATTTATAAATTTCTGCTCTACAACGGCTTCAACTCGGGCATGATGCTCAGCCACCCCTTTCCAGTAGAACGGGTACATTATCTCCAACAGTGGGCAGCCTCGGCACAATACCAGCAAATCCGCCAAGGCAACTACAGCCAACAGACCTCTGGCGTAGAAGTCAAAGCTGAGCCAGATCAAGCTCAAGATCCTGCCGAAGAACTACGCCAGCAAATAGAACGACTGCAAGCGGAAATTAACCGCGTCAAAGGTGAAAATTCCTAACTCTCACCTGATTGGTTTACAAGGGGAAGACCTGGTAGCTCAGCACCTGCAAACCCAGGGCTGTGAAATTATTGCTCGGCGGTGGCAATGTCCCTGGAGTGATCTAGACCTAGTGGCAAGCGATCGCGCTCACCTGATTTTCGTTGAAGTCAAAACCCGTAGCCGCCATAATTGGGATCAAAACGGTCTACTGGCAA
>JANRLH010000087.1:0-28076 GCA_033762795.1 Pseudanabaenaceae cyanobacterium bins.68 | reverse complement strand
TTCTTGGTGTCTATGATGCGATGGAACCACTCTGACCCATCCCGAACTCAGTTGTGAAACGTTGTAATGGTGAAGATACTCTGGGGGTAGCCCCACGGAAAAATAACTCGATGCCAAGTATATCTATACCAAGTGAGGGGGGGGTGATTAGTCATCCCCCCCCCTATACTTTAACTAATGGCTAAACCGGAGGCTTAGCACTTTTGCAACCCTCCTACTTAGTTTGATTCATAGCCTGAAAATCTTTTTGCCTCGCCTCCCCATCGGTAAATCGTTCCTTTACCCATGCCAAATGTTTTGCTGTGTGGGTGATGCTGCTTCCAATGTCGATAAAATCAATCACTTTCTTAAGTCCATTCTGCAGGTCATGGTAAGTAAATTTTTACCCAATTATAAAACAACTGTCTCATTTTTAATTAAATCTACTATGAGTGGTCTGATTTGGGAAGTCCTGAGTTTGGCATTTAGCGCGATCGCTAAACTAATCCCATAGTTCCGCATCGATCACTGGTTCTTCAGGAGCGTCAGCATCGGGATCAAATACGGGCTTGACCTCGTAATGCACTCTCAAATTGCGGTCAGGTTTATTCCGCTCTGCCTCAATCACAAAGCGATCAGCTTTCCATTCCGCATCAAAACTGCCCACGCGATGGAGGGTATCCTTACGGTGGCGTTCCAAATAGGTCCAGACTTCCCAAGCAATTGGGTTGGGAGCAACCACTTCTGGTTCAGGCTCGATTTCAGGCTCAGGTAAATCTGGTGGGTCGCCCTGGTGCTGTGCTTCTAGTTCCTTAACCTTGGCACTCAGGGCTGCAACTTTCCCACTAGTTCTGCCAGTTCAGATTTGGTGGCATAGGCTGACTCGCTAGCGAAAAAACTTTCCATTAGGGCAATTAAAGCACCGCTATCGCTCATAATTTGTTGATTGGCTTTCCACTGATTGAATTGCACAAACAGCTTACGCGGCAGCATGCAAGAAAGTTTACGGTTTTGGGTCATGGCACTCTTTTAGCCAGTCTATTCGCTTGATGGAGAGAACGGAGCATAGCTGCAGTGGTATCAAAGTCTACACAACCATCGGTCACGCTTTGACCGTAGGTCATTTGGGGGCTAATGGACTGCTTGCCTGCTACCAGGTGACTCTCAACCATTACTCCCATAATGGCATTTCCTTGATTAGCCTCAATTTGTTCGGTCAAATCTGCTAGCACCTGGGGCTGCTTGGTATAGTCCTTGCCGCTGTTGTCATGGCTGCAATCAATCAACACCTTGGGATTCAAGTTTTGCGCCTTGAGCTTAGCCGCGATCGCCCTAATTTGCTCAGGGTGGTAGTTGGGGCCGCCTTTACCGCCCCGCAGCACCAAATGCCCATCGGGATTACCTGTAGTTTGGACAATGCTAACCAGGCCCTGGCAATCTATGCCCAGGAAATTATGGGACTGTTGGGCTGAGATCATGGCATTGGTTGCCACCTCAATGTTGCCATCAGTACCGTTTTTAAACCCCACTGGCATAGACAGCCCTGAAGCCATTTCGCGGTGGGTTTGGCTTTCGGTGGTGCGAGCACCAATCGCTGTCCAAGAGATCATATCGCCAATATATTGAGGGACAATCGGGTCTAGCAACTCAGTCGCCGCTGGCAAGCCCAACTTGGTAATTTCCAGTAAAATTTCCCGTGCCAACTGCAAACCATAGTTAATATCAAAACTGCCATCCAGGTGTGGATCATTAATTAAGCCTTTCCAACCCACTGTAGTACGGGGTTTTTCAAAATAGACTCGCATCACCAGTTCAATCTGATCTTCTAGCTCTAGGCGGAGGGCTGCCAACTTCTGCGCGTAATCATAGGCAGCATTGGTGTCATGAATTGAGCATGGCCCTACAATAACCAGTAAGCGACGATCATCACCACTTAAAATTTGCCGAATGCGATCGCGTCCACCCGCAACTACTCCAGAAGTAAACTTGGTGTGGGGAAACTGGGCTCTCAGGCTAGCAGGGGAAAGTAAAGGTGAGGTTTCGACCACGTGAAGATCAGCAGTCTTGAGTTCTCCCACACAGTTGAGGTCTAGATCAGTGGGTAAGTGACTAGCTAAGCTAGATGGAGTTGTAGGCATAGCAAATCCTAAAGCAGTGTTACTTATCCTAACTCAGACTGAGAACAAGATCGGGGATCTACTGATATTCTTAGGACTTATACAAAGGCGATTTAAGACTACACAACACATGGGTAAACTGACCAGGGACACTTTTGATCTGGAGGCTGCCTCCAAATATCTCCAGGAGTGACTTAGAGATCGTCAGCCCTAAGCCCATGCCTTGCTGCTCGTACCTGTGCCGCTCAAATTGTTGGAAGGCCCCAATCTTGCTAATTTGGGCTGGGGTCAGTCCTCGACCTTGATCTGATATCCTAATCACTGTAGATTCCCTGTCTTGCCAAGCATCTAACTGAACCATCTGTCCTGGTTTGGAAAACTTAAAGCCATTGTCAATCAGTTCGTACAGCACTTTATATAGCCGAGTGGGGCTGATCAGCAAACCTGTGGAGATCACCTCATTGATCTGTAAATCTGCCAAGCGATCGTACTTTTTGGCAATATGTCCCCCTAAGTTCTGCAAGAGATCGATATTAAGTTGAGTGATCTCGCGGCGATCGACTTCAGCTTGTAGTCTGGGCTGGTAGAGATAGAACTCAGCATAATCAACATAGTTTTGGATCAAGGCACTAAGGCGATCACCACTGGCTTGAATATCTTTGACATATTCAAAAATCTGTTCGCGGCTAAGAGTTTGATAGCCATCTAGTAGCAGGCTACTCAGGCTACTAATACCAAACAGAGGAGTGCGCAACTCATGGGGAATAGCAAGGGCTAAGCGGCGGGCAAATTCATTCTGTTGGTTAAGCTGTTCTTGTTCTTGGCTCGTGAGCCGCTGTAGGCGTGCCTGTACTGAATTTAATAACTGTTCCTTGGTAAAGCCTTTGGGTAAATAGTCATCTGCTCCTCGGTTCATGCCCAAGCGCAAATGTTCTCGATCAGTCAACCCAGAAATAAAGATCACCGGGGTGTTTCTGAGCTTCTCATGGTGTCGAATCTGCTCTAGTACTTGGTAGCCACTGATCCCAGGCATTCTGATATCTGACAAAATTAAATCGGGCTGCAAGGAGATCGCTAGAGCTAGACCCTCCTCGCCATTACGGGCACTGGTGACCTGATAATTTTGGTTGACCAAAATCTCCTTGATTAACTCTTGCAAGTCTTCGTCATCTTCGATTACCAGGATATGTCTCATGTAATTAAATTATTGCGATTCTCAAAAGAAAGCGGTACAGAAACTGCGAAGGCTCATTTATAAATAACTTGCGAGGCTTCGCCCTGCGACCCTTTTGTCCCCCTTTAGCTTGCAAACTGTAATACTAGGAGAACACGGGTTTTAACTTAGGCAAAGCCAAATTAGTGGCGCGGCTGGGCTTTCTCAATCTCAGAGATAAAAGCTGCCATGAATTTTTCGGTGACGCCTGGATGTTTGGCGGTAATTAAATTGCCATCAATTACCAGATCAGCGGTGGCATCTCCCTCATAGATCACTTCACCGCCAGCATTTTCCACATCGCAGATAATGTTATGCGCGCAAGTAACTTTTTTGCCCTTGATTAAATCTGAATCAGCACAAAACAGCCACAGGCTATGACAAATGGTACCAAGTTTGAGGTTTTCTACTTGAGTGGCTTGGCGCAAAAACTCCACCGCCGGTGCCATATTTTTCTGCCCCTTTTTGACACTCACCTGATAGCGCAGCCGATCCATGGCATAGGCACCAATACAGATGAAGCCCTTGTAGTCGGCAGGGTTGATTTGGCTAATCTCAGTAGTGACTGTGACTTTTTCTACTGGGTCATAGATGCCGTCATCGGGATTGCCGCCAAAATGCAGGGCGGGTTGTCCCCACAGGTGCGTGATATATTCGACTTCGTAGCCGTGGGCAGGAAAATATTGATTGAATAGACGATATTCGGTTTGATCAAAGTGGTCTTCAATAATTACGCCGATTTTGCCTTTAATCTCAGCTTTAATCTCAGTCATGGTGATGCTCCTGGAGAACGGGGTTGATAAAATTTTAGGATAAGCTAGCTATTTTTGGCTAGGTTTAGCCAGTTTCCTGGTAAGACCACTGAAGAGCCAACCAATTAGTTGAAAGGGGGCGCGGAGCAAGAATAGCCAGAGTTGCTCAGAGAGTTTGCTCAGGGCAGAGAACAGACCAGAGAGCAGAGATAGCAAGAGTAGTCCTAGGAACAAGGCTTGGAGCGGGTGGCTGACTAACCAGGTAAGTTGGGTAGATGGGGGAGCAGGTGGCAAGAAGTTTTGGAGGGCTTGGCTGGCAGTTTGATTCAGTTGATCAATTTGAACCAGGTAACCAGCGATCGCTTGATCCCGAATAGTCTCCAGCCTGTGGCTGATTTGTTCAAAATTAGGGATTTGCATCAGCAATTTACGGAGTGTGCTGGGGAGGTGATCTCCCCATTAGATCAAGTTAGGTGGTGATCAGCTTGAGCAGTTCGGGTGCAGCGAATACATCCCTGTAGAAGGTAAGCTGTTCGCTCTTGAAGTAGCAAGCGCCGCGATGACCTCGACGTACCCAGCAGACCATGCCCTTGGCCAAGGTTTCACCAGTTTCGTCATCTACACACTTCCATTCAAAGTGCACAAACTCTGACCAGAACTGCACAATTGGCCAGCACATGGTTACCCCTGGTTGAGCAATTAGCGCCCACCAATGTTGTTCCCGTTCTTTCTGTTCGCCAAGACCGTAAAAAGGTCCATCTTGGCAGAGATATACCAGGTCGTCCCGATATTCACCCGTGAGTAGATCGCCGCGGCCTTGGCGGAGGGCTTCGCAGTGAGTCGGCCACCATTCTTTGTTTTCGGCTTCAATTTGGGCGGCGGTGTAGTGATCGTCGATCAGGGGCAGGGTAGCTTCTTTGAGTTGAATAAAGCGGGCAGCATCCTCAATTAGCTGAGTGCGCAGTTCGGGGGAGACTAGACCAGGTTTGGAATAGTCGGCAGATAGCCCTTGATAATAGTTGGTACGTTTTTTCATGGTTATTTGGCAGTAATGGTTAAAACAGACCAGGAGTTTGCTTGAGTTCTTCAAAATAGCCAGCACCTTTGCTGAAGCCAGCATAGACACAGCAGAATTTGATCAACTCTTCTAGTTCATCACGAGTTGCTCCCTGAGCGATCGCAATTTTGACATGGACGATAAAGGGGTTAATTTTGCCCACAGATTTGATTTGATGGGCAATATCGATCGCCATCGCTAGCAGCGCTTTTTCTTTGATGCTGAGCAGGGGTAATCCCCAGGCTTCGCTGGAAACCCGAAAGAATAGGTCGGAAAATTCGGCATCTTCTACATCATCAATGTACTTTTTCAGTTGCGATCGCTCTAGCATCTCAGGATCAAACTCCAGGCGATGATCGAGCGGGTAAGGAGAAGACCCCAAAATCTCGTTCAAGGTGCCAAAGGCTCCTGCTGCTTTATTAAAGCCCGTATATACACAGGTAAACAATAGGACTTCTTCGATTTGATCGCGGCTAGCTCCCTGCTGCATCGCCATATGGACATGAGCGCCGAAGGGGTTGCCGGCACCTACATGATCTTGGTTGACCACATCGATTGCGATTGTGATTAGAGCTTTAAGCTGTTGGCTGATCAGGGGCATTCCCCAAACTTCACCAGCAGCACGAATACAAAAATCGCCAAATTTGGGGTTGATTTGGCGTAAACCCGCCTGTAGGGCTAGATCTTCAAGAACGGCATTGGTGTAGGCCATAGGGCTAAGCTCCGGGGCTGAACAAACTGGTAATTTCGGGCTGAAGCTGGTTGACCGCGCCAATTCTAGTGATTAGCTGAGCGATCGAGGAGCCCCTTTCCCCTGCCAGGGTGATTTTGCCATCATAGACAAAAGTGTAGGCATCCCGCAACGGAAAAGTACTAATCTGGCTGAGGTATTGGGGCTGGGTGCTAGTAGTAGCCTGATAGATCGGGTCAGCAAAGAAATGCTCTAGGGCTAAACCGTTGGCAAAGGCTAGTTCTAGGCAAGCCTGGTAGCTGCTTTCCGGTGGCTCCGCATGATCTACCCCAGCCGCAGGAGGACGGGAGCTATCCACTTGATCGAATACATGCAGCCTGAGTTTGAGCAGGTGAGAACTGGTAGCCAGACTAGGGGCAAGCTGGGTGAATAAATAGTCGCGGAATTGGTCAGCACTGACCTGGGGCTGAGCCTTAATTAGATTGTACAGAACTACCAGATTGGGGGGATGATCGCCGTTGGGATCACCCTGGGGGATGCGATCTACTAGGGTTTGGGAATTGCCGGGGCTGCTGTTGTAGCCGATCGCTTTACTGAAAATATTATGCTCATCATCCATCAGAATGGCAGCAGCTTGAAACCAGGTGTTGCGGTCTGCTACGGATTTAAATGTCAACTCCGCGATCCCGTCAAATTGATCTGGGTCGGGCGTGTGGTAGCTAATGCCTGGAACTTGGGGAAAAATGCCGCCGAGATTGTGGGAGACATGGAACTGCCAGTATTGATACTGCCCTGGCAACCGCGCACAGACTGGCCCATGCACATCGCGCCAATAGTCATCAAACAAAGTGAGGTCTAGACCTTTGCGCTTCCATAGGGGGACAAAAAATACGACTTTGCCAGCTTGATCTCGGGCTGAATAGTCATGGGAAAAGTCAGCGATCGCCAAAATGATTTCCTCCGCCATATTTTGTAGGACTTACGCAAATGTGATCTAAAACCCTGACTGTAAGGGGGGTGTGGGGCGTAGCCCTCAAACTCCCTTTTACCAACACTGCCAAAATCAGTCTACGTAAGTCCTGTTTTGGATAAATTTATTATTGCAGAACTTGCAGCCTAAAGCTAATCTACAAAACATCCACTCAAGAATATGTCTGCCATGCAACCAGTAGTGACTGCCGCCCAAATGAAGCAAGTGGAAGAGTCGATGTTTGTGGCGGGGCTGCCCGTGTCTGCCTTGATGGAGAAGGTGGCTTTGCGCCTGGTAGAACGGTTTGAACAATTGTTTCCTAGGGGGGGGCGGGTGGGGGTGCTGGTTGGCTCTGGTCACAATGGTGGTGATGCCCTGGTGATGGCGCGGGAACTGTGGCACAGGGGCTGGCAGGTGCAGATTCATCTGCTGCCCACGGATACGATTAAGCCCTTGACCCATACCCATTTGCAGTACGCCAAATATTTGGGGATGCCGTTGGCGGATTTGGCGAGTTTGAAAAATTGCGATTTATTAATTGATGGTTGGTTTGGCATGGGCTTAGCTAAAGAGTTGAGCGAAGGAGTGATTAACGCGATCGCCACCGTGAATGCCATGAATCTGCCGGTGGTGAGTATTGACCTGCCTTCGGGCTTAGATACTGATCGGGGTGTGCCTTGGGGAGCGGCAATTAGGGCTCAGCATACTTTTTGTGTGGGCTTGTGGAAACCTGCTTGCTTCCTAGATCAAGCCAGAATCTATGTGGGACAGCCCCAGTTAATTGAGTTTGATATTCCCCAAATTGCCCTAGAACAGGGTTTGGGCGATCGCCCCCATCTGTGGTGCTTGCAGCCTCACCAGATTCTCCAGACTCTCCCCCTAGAGCGCCCTCCCACAGTACATAAATATCAAGTGGGCAGTTTATTGTTGGTAGTGGGCTCCCGTACCTATGGCGGTGCGGCAATTTTAGCGGGGTTGGGAGCAAAGGCAACGGGGGTGGGAATGCTAACGATCGCGGTGCCTGAGTCAATTCGAGGATTAGTCTTGAGCCAAATTCCCGATGCGATCGTCCTAGGCTGCCCTGAGACGGATACGGGCGCGATCGCGCAGTTGCCCCAGATTGACTTAAATAAATATCAAGCAATCGCCTGTGGCTGTGGTTGGACGAGGGATGCCCAAGTTTTAGAGCAGTTATTGGCTAGCGATCGCCCTATGGTGATTGATGCGGATGGCTTGAACCTGTTAGCTGGCTTGGCACAGGAGATGCTGAAGTCCCGCCAGCAGACCATTTTAACCCCCCATACTGGCGAATTTAGCCGTCTATTTCCTGATCTAGACTTACAACGGGACTGCCTCCATAGTATTCAAATTGCGGCGCGGCGCTCAGGAGCGGTGATTTTGCTCAAGGGCGCTCATACCCTGATTAGCTCAGTACAGCAGGGCTTAGCCCAGGTGTGGATCAATCCAGTGAGTACCCCTGCTCTAGCTAGGGGCGGCAGTGGTGATCTGTTGACTGGCATGATCGGCGGCTTGCTGACCCAGGGGATGAGTACGGAAAAAGCCGCGATCGCGGCTACCGTGTGGCAAGCTCAGGCAGGCATTTGGCTGGCGCAGCAGCGGACGGTGATGGGGGTTGACCCACTGAGTTTGGCGCAAAATTTAAACTTGTTTTTGGGCACAGGCTTGCAAAAAGCGCTGGGGAACAAATAGCTGATTGCCAAAATGCAAATGTAAATAACTGCCATGCACATAGCGATCGCTAAAACCCTCTGGCTGGGGCACAGCTTTAGCACCATAACCCTGGCTAAAAAATAGGGGGTGGGTGGGTGGGGCAATCTCTGAGCGATGAAATTCATGCCCCACTAAGGTTTCTCCCTGGCGCAGCAGATAAGTATCTTGCTGCACTTGGGCGCGGCGATAGCCTAGGGTGAGGCGGCTGGTCATGGTAGCTAGATCGGCAAAGATGCCAACCATGGGAAAAATTTGCTGCTCAAAATTAGCGATCGCCCTACACAGATACATCAAGCCGCCACATTCCCCATAGACAGGTAGCCCCTGGGCGATCGCTTGGCAAAGAGCCTGGCGCATGGGCAAATTATCACTCAGTTGGGCGGCAAACACCTCGGGGAACCCCCCTCCCAAAATCAATCCCTGGGTATGGGGCGGTAAAGCCTGGTCTGCTAGGGGGCTGAAGGGAATTAGCTCTGCACCCATTTGGGTAATTAGATCTAAATTATCCTGATAATAAAAATTAAAGGCTAAATCCTGGGCGATCGCGATTCTAGGTGCAGAACTGGAGGGAGCGGGCAGAGCCAAGCTAGGCTGGCTTTTATAAGCACTTTTATAATTTAAGAGCGGCAAAATTTTAGGCCAATCAAAGGCGCGATCGCCCAAATCTGCTAGTTGATCTAGAACTTGGCTAAGTTGGTTAATTTCCGCCGCCGGCACTAGACCTAGATGGCGATCGGGTAAGGTAATCTCGGCGGCGCGGCGCAATACCCCTAAAATTGGCAGATTTAAAGGCTCTAGGGCTTGGGTGAGAATTTCTAGATGGCGATCGCTCCCCACCCGATTTAGCACTATACCAGCAATTTTAACTTGGGGATCATAATTTCTATAGCCAGCAGCGATCGCCGCGATCGAGTGGGAAATACTGGCGCAATTTAAAACTAAGATCACAGGCAAATCCAATAGCTTCGCCACCTGGGCGGTACTACCCAGATCAGCCCCATCAAATAAACCCATTACTCCCTCAGTCAGAGTATATGCCCCAGCATGACCGTGATAGCACCACTGCACATAGCTAGGACTAGTCAAAACCGGATCGAGGTTACGGCAAGGACGACCAGTAATTCGCCCATGAAACATTGGATCAATATAATCAGGTCCCACTTTATAGGACTGGACTTGAAGACCACGCCGCGCCATACTTGCCAATAGAGCCAGGGTCACGGTAGTCTTACCGACTCCACTGCGCTCTCCCGCAATCATTGCCATAGAATTACAGGTATTCGCGACCTAGAATTGGCTGCAAAGCCCCAGGTAGCTTTACTCGCCCATCGGCAGTTTGATAGTTTTCCAAGATTGCCGCCATGGTTCTACCCACTGCCAAGCCCGAACCGTTCAGGGTGTGGAGTAGTTCTGTGCCTTTTTTATGTTTTTGTTTGAAGCGTAAATTTGCCCGCCGTGCCTGAAAATCTAGAAAATTAGAGCAACTAGAAATCTCCCGATAGGTGTTGGCACTGGGCAACCATACCTCCAGGTCATAGCACTTGGCAGCGCCAAAACCCAGATCCCCTGTGCATAGCTCGATCACCCGATAGGGCAGGTGTAGAGCTTGTAAAATAAACTCGGCATCGGCTAGCAGTTGTTCATGTTCCTGGGCAGAGGTTTCAGGGCTGACAAACTTGACTAGCTCAACCTTGTGAAACTGATGCAGCCGAATCAAACCCCTGGTATCTCGACCGGCGGCGCCCGCTTCACGGCGAAAACAGGGAGTGAAAGCACAGTGATTAATCGGCAACTGTTCCTGCTCTAGCACCTGATCCCGATAGAGATTGGTAACTGGCACTTCGGCGGTGGGGATCAGCCAGAGGTCATCAGCCGCACATTGAAATAGATCTTCGGCAAATTTGGGTAGTTGCCCGGTGCCGTAGAGAGCAGCACTATTTACTAGGAGGGGGGGCAACACTTCCACATAGCCACGGCTGGTATGAAGGTTTAACATCAGGGTCGCGATCGCCCGCTCGAGGGCAGCCCCTGCACCCATAAGAGCAACAAACCGCGCCTGCGCCACTTTAACCCCGCTATCACTGTTGATGATTCCTAGCTGCTCAGCGATCTGCCAATGGGGGAGAACCTGATGCTGCGGTTTATATTCGTCGCCCCACCGCCTAACCTCGACATTTTCGCTTTCATCTTTGCCAATCGGCGTAGTGTCTGAAGGCAAATTGGGCAGTTGGCTGAGGCTGGTTTCGATCTGCTGGCGCAGGTGCTTTTCGTGATTTTCTAGGTCGGCGATCGCGCTTTTGAGGTGATTAGCCTGTTGCTTTAGGTTTTCTAGCTCTTGTCCGGGCTGAATACGCATTAACTTGCCCACTTGCTTAGCGATTTCATTACTTTCCGCCTGGCGATGCGATCGCTGGGTTTCCAGTTCGCGAATTTGCCGATCAAGTCTGAGGATTGGCTCTAGATCAAACTTGCCTCCCCGCCGTTCGAGCTTGGCTTGCACTTGTTCAGGGTGTTGGCGAATCAGTTTGATGTCTAGCATAGAGTCGGCAAAGGAATGGCAAAATCATCCTAGCTCAAAATGATCAAGTAAAGCTCGCCTAAGACTTCAGCCAGGGGCGAGTCACCCGCTCCAACCCCTCTAGATCCTCTGGCTGCATCTGCCAACCCAGGGCACCAGCATTATGCTTAGCTTGATCGGCATTTTTAGCCCCTGGGATCGGAATCACATTTCCCTGTTCAATCAGCCAATTGAGTGCGACTTGGGCAGGACTGCGATTGTATTGTTCGCCAATTTTGCGCAAGAGTTTAATTACTGGCTCGATCGTGAATAGCCCCCTTTCCCCAAACCTAGGATCAAATTGGCGCAGACCCTTAGGTGGGCGCTGGGATTTATATTTGCCTGTGAGCAGACCTTGAGCTAGCGGGCTATAGGCGAGGATCGCGATCCCAAGTTCTGCTGCGGTGTCTAGTACCCCATTTTCTTCCACTTGCCGCGATAGTAAGGAATACTGGACTTGGTTGGTCGCTAGCCTAACGCCCCGTTTCGCCAAAATTTCATA
The DNA here is from genome assembly GCA_033762795.1 of Pseudanabaenaceae cyanobacterium bins.68. Taxonomy (GTDB): domain Bacteria; phylum Cyanobacteriota; class Cyanobacteriia; order Pseudanabaenales; family Pseudanabaenaceae; genus JANRLH01. The sequence continues at coordinate 16,507 of JANRLH010000087.1, read as the reverse complement.
GGCTTGGCGCATCTGGCGAGCGGAATAGTTACTTACCCCGATCGCTTTGATTCTACCTAGTTTAAATTCTTCGGCTAGGGTGGCGAGCAGATCCTCCTGACTCATCAAAAAGCTAAAGGGCTGATGCACTTGATAGAGATCGATCGCCGATAACTGTAATCTCTCTAAGCTCTGGCTAATTGCTTGTTTGATACTTTGGCGATTGGTGCGCCAGGGTACTGGCATATATTTACTGGCAATTTTTACTTCACTGCCGCTCTTGCTACCTTTGAGAAAGCGGCCAATTAAACGCTCCGATTCTCCTAGCCCATAGATTTCAGCGGTATCAAAAAAGCCCAAGCCCTGCTCTACGCTGGCATCAAAAGCGCGGCGCAGATCAACTTCCTGGTAATCTTTACCATAGGCCCAAAAGCAGCGATCGCCCCAAGCCCAGGTACCGATGCCCATGGTTGGCACATCAATGCCACTATTCCCGCCCAGCCTGATTTTGGTCATGGTTGCTAATGGTGTTATTGCCTATTTTAGTCAGGGAAAAACTGGCAGAGCATTTGATTTAGCTTTTCTAAAGATACTGGCTTGGTGACATACTCATCCATACCCGCACTCAAGCACATTTCCCGATCGCCGGTCATGGCATTAGCAGTCATGGCAATAATTTTAGTGGGGGTGGTAGTTGCTCTAGTAGCTTCCCGTTGCCGAATTTGGCGACAGGCTTCTAACCCATCCATTCTGGGCATTTGAATATCCATCAAAATCAAGTCGTAAGGGATCTGCTCAAAGGCTTCCACGGCTTCAACTCCATCCTGGGCGATGTCTGCGGTAAAGCCAAGGTGTTGGAGCATCCGCATTGCCACCTTTTGATTCACCACATTATCTTCAGTCAAAAGAATGCGGAGATTCTTGAATCCTGCGGCGGCTTGCTTGGGCTTGGGGGTGGCAGGCAGTGGCGGAGGATTATGATTGATCCGCTGTTGCAGAAATTGATATAAAAAGGATTGTTTGATCGGGCGGCGCAGACCATAGCAATGCTCAGGCAAGTTCAGATCTGCTATACCCTGGGCAATCAGAATAGGCAGACTTTGATAGCTAGACAGTTGATGAACTTGGGCAGCAACTTGCTCAGAATCTTCTAGGTCTAAAATCAGAGCATTAAACTGCTCACCGTTTTGCAGCAAGGCAAACAGTTCTAGACTAGACTCAGTTAGACGAGTGCTTAGACCCCACTGGCGCAGTTGAGTGCCCAACAAATGACGACAGGTATCTTGAGCGATCGCGATGATCACTTTGCCCTGCAGAGAGTTTGGTCGATCCCAATCTTGTTCCTCATTCGGGTCTTGAGTCAGGTCTTGAGTAGCGATCGTAAAATAAAAACTCGAGCCCGATTTTTCTGCTGCCACAGGATACCAACTGCCTGCCTGTTGCCGTTGAGCCATGAATGCTTGCAGCCAGCCAGAGGGCGGATCACCCGCTACCGCCTCTCCACTCACAACCCACATGTTGCCCCCCAGCAGTTCTACCAAGCGCTTGCTAATGGCTAAACCTAAGCCAGTGCCCCCATATTCACGAGTAGTGGAAGAGTCCATCTGGGAGAAGGGCTGAAATAGACGTTCCATTTTGGTAGGGTCAATGCCAATGCCGCGATCGTGTACGGAGAACTCCAGTTCATAGTCTTGACCTAGGGGCTTGGCTAAAACTTGCACCACAATTTCGCCTCGGTCAGAAAACTTTAAGCTATTGCTCAACAGATTGGTCAAAACCTGCTTCAAACGAACCTGATCAGAATTAATCCAGCGCGGCACATTTGCATCCAGACTATAGATCATGCTTAAATTTTTTTCCTGAGCTTTGCTCGCTAGGAGATCAAAAATACTCTCTAGGCATTCTCTTAAATTCACCCTAGAGGGATTCAATTCCAGTCGATCAGATTCGATTTTAGAGAAATCTAAAATATCATTCAAAATAGCCAGCAATACTTCGCCACTGTTTAGCACTACCTGGAGTTGTTCAATTTGGGCTTGATCTTGGCTTTGACGCAGAATCAACTCAGTTATGCCAATAATTGCATTCATGGGCGTGCGAATCTCATGGCTCATCATCGCTAAAAACTGTCCCTTGGCTAAACTGGCAGCCTCAGCCTTTTGATTGGCGATCTCTAGGGCTTGATTTTGGGCAGCCAGGGTGATTTTTTGGTGACGTTCCTGTTCTAAGAGCTCGGCTTGAGCGATCGCAATTCCCACTTGAGCCGCCACTGATTCTAAAATCTGAATTTCCTCTGGTCGCCAGGTGCGATAGCGATTGCATTGGTGCAAAATGATTGCCCCATTTGGTTGCCCTAAATAGGAAGTGCGAACTGCGAGGATAGACTTTAATTGAATGGCACGACCAAGGGCAGAAAACGACTTAAACACAGGATCTTGGTAAATATTCTCACTCACCACTACCTGATCACTGTCTAAAAGTAATCGACAAAAACTAAAATCCCTCACCTTCAGTTCTAAAGACAATAGGGAAATCACTTGATGATCGAGATACTCGCCCACACAGCGTAAAGATGGTTCCGGCTTCGCGCTAAAAGAATGGATCAGACAGCGACTCACCCGCAAAGCTTGGCCTAATTCGGCTGAAGCGGTTTCAAAAATGCGATTGGAATCGATTGTCTGTCTAATCTCGCTGGTGATGCGCTTCAGTAGGAGTTCTTTCTGATACTGACTTTGCAAATTTGCCTGCACTTGCTTGCGATCGCTAATATCGGCAATCGTGCCCACAATGCGTTTCGCTTCTCCATTTTTGAGTCGTTCTACCACCTTGGCTTTTAGCAGTACCCAAACCCAGTCACCGTTTGCGTGTTTCAGTCGTAATTCTGATTCAAAATTAACTGTAAACTGGTCAATATGTTCAGATAACCGCCTAAAGGTGGGAATGCGATCATGGGGATGACAACGATCAATCCAAAACCAAGGATCAAAAGTCTGCACTTGGCGATCAAAGCCAAACATCTCCAAAAACCTGAGACTGACATAGACCTGCCCAGAATTTACATCCCAATCCCACAGACCATCTTGAGTGCTTTCAATCACTAGACGCAGCCGCTCAGCACTGCTCAATAACTCAGCTTCAATCTCTCGCCGCGTAGTGACATCACGGCTTACCACTACAATCTGTTCTATTTTTTCAGACAAATTATTATCAGCGATCGCCCGCAGAGTAGACTCGATCCAGATATAAGTTTGATTCCGATGCAAAACTCGATAGCTCACACAATTGCTCACCAACTGTTCCTGCACCACCCGATAGGCCAATTCCACCCTAATCCGATCTTCAGGATGAATTAAACCCAGAGGCGATCGCGCCATTAACTGCTCCTGGTCATAACCTAAAAGCTGCTTGACCGCACTGGAAATATATAGGGGCTTGCCATCCCTTGCCCGATGCAGGGAGATGATGTCCGTGGCATAGCCAGCCAACAGGCGATAGCGCTGCTCGCTGCGGCGCAACTTTGCCTCACTGCGGCGCAGGGCAGCTTCAGCTTGAATACGTGGAGTAATGTCATACACCCGCCCCAAAGTGCCGTGATATTCCTGGGCTCGATCAAATAGGGGCGTGACACTAATACTGGCAATCAAGGGCTGGCGATCGCGGCGCAGAAACTTAAAATAGCGACTGGCATCCTGGGAAAACTCACTAGAAAGCTCAGTATGGAGATGGCGTACCCGATCAATTTCTTCTAGCTCCACTAGATCAAACAGCGCTCGCCCCACCAACTCTTCCACCCCATAGCCCAGCATTTGAGCAAATCGTTGATTTACTAGACAGATTATGCCGTCTTGATCGACAACCCAGATCCCTTCAACCGCAGTTTCTAGGATGTAGGTGTACCAGTCAAAGTCAGAAATCTGCATGGATGAATTAGTCGGCAATGGATTAGTGAATTTGGCAAAAAACTCGTAGCCCATAGGGTTGGGCAGGGAATTGGTTTGCCGCAAGGCTTTGTTAGCATTCCATCGGGGTGCCTCATTGCTGGGACTAGGGGGATCAGGATTCTGCACGGGTAGTTCTCACCTCCAGGATTACTGATTACTTACCTATTGCTTATTTAAGTAAGCCAAGCCTAAATCCAATCAAAATTGATTTTTAGTTTATAGTCTCAATCTATCCTAAAAATGCATTTCTGTAAGCGATCGCCCCTAATTTCACAATTTATCCCTCAAGATCAGAGCGAGATATGTTTATTGCCGCTAAGTCATTATAATTTAGCCATACCCTAGTCACAGTGATCGGCATCACATTCCTTGGTTAGACACTCTTCACTGGAGATGGGGTGAAGATATAGAGAATTGGCATAAGGCTGATCAGGTAATGCCTCCAATCCAGCCTTTTTTGGCAAAATAGTATAGCAAACCGCCACTAATAGCTAACATCACCAACCAGCAGATCACATAGCCGTAGGGCATCGCTAGCTCTGGCATATTCCCTGGCTGATTGGGATCAAAGTTCATACCATACACTCCCACAATAAAGGTTAAGGGGATAAAAATAGTCGAGATCACAGTCAATAGACGCATCACTTCATTAGTGCGATTACTCATGGAAGAGAGATAAATCTCCATCAAACTATGGGCAATTTCGCGATAGGTCTCCACCATATCGATCAACTGCACGGTATGGTCGTAGCAATCCCGTAAATATACCTGAGTAGCAGGGCTGACAAATTCCTGCTGATCCCGAATCAGAGAATTGATCGCATCCCGATGGGGCCAGAGCGCCCGTCTTAGGATCAGGAGTTCTCGTTTAATCCGATGAATTTTGTTCAATACTTTTGGATCAGGATTATTCACCACCTTGTTTTCTAGGCTTTCTAGCTTTTCGCCATAGGCCTCTAGAATCGGGAAAAATCCATCTACCACCGCATCAATCAAAGTATAAGCAAGATAGTCAGTCCCCTGTTGACGAATAATCCCCTTATCTCGGTGAATGCGCTGGCGCACTAGGTCAAAACAGTCACCCTTGACATCTTCTTGCACTGTGAGCAGGTAGTTTTTGCCTAAAATCAAGCTAATTTGCTCGATTGCGAACTTTTTACTCCCCTTAACCAAGGTGGCTGATCGCAAAATAATCAACAGATGCTGTTCGTACTCTTCCACTTTGGGGCGCTGGGGAATATTCACCACATCTTCCAGCAGCAGGGGATGCAGGTTAAACACCTTACCCAAACGCTGTAAGACTTCCTCTGAGCCTAGCCCTTGAACATCTAGCCAAGATACTGAGTTGGAGTCTAGGTAAGGAATACAGTCTTCTGGTTCTGGTAAAATCACCCCTAGGGCATCATTGTCATTATAATCAATCAAAAAAATGCTAGTTTGGGCGCTATCCGCATCCACAATCAGAGTCCCAGGTGGGCTGCCAGGCTGGCTAAAAGCATAGCTTTCATAGCTATCTTCGCTGTCTAAGGTTTCAAATAGTTGCTCAAACACCTCACTAGAAGAAAATAGAGTCGAATCGGACATGGATAGCTCCATCGCTTGAATTAACTGATATGGGACTTACGCAAATATGATCTAAAACTCTGGCTCTAAGCGGGGTGTGGGGCTCCAATTGAGGGCAGAGCTCTCAAACTTCCTTCTCACAGTACTTCCGCAATTAAAATGCGTAAGCTCTGTGTAATGAAAATTTAGAGAACTGGGATCAGGTTAAACATTTATGTAATTTTAGCTGAATTAATTCAATTTGTTCTTAACTTACAGGTGCTAAGTCCTAATACCAGTTTTGTTTGGAGCAAGCTCATGCAATCTTCTCATCCTGATCATCTACTCAGCGCCTTTGGCAAAGCTCGCTCTACAGTATCGGGTACTCCCTTAAATCCTGCCGAACTGGATCAAGTGCAGCGTTACTGGCAGGCTTGCAATTATTTAGCCGTGGGGATGATCTACCTGCGAGATAATCCTCTACTCAAGCAACCCCTAGCTCCTGAACATTTCAAACAAAGGCTACTCGGTCATTGGGGATCTAGCCCTGGGTTGTCTTTTTGTTATCTGCACCTCAATCGAGCAATCAAAAAATACGATCTGAGTATGATTTTTATGGCAGGGCCTGGTCATGGTGCGCCTGGAGTTTTAGCCCCTGTCTATTTGGAAGGAGCCTATTCTGAAGTTTATCCAGATAAGAGCGAAGATGAAGAGGGAATGAAAGCGTTCTTTAAACAATTCTCTTTTCCAGGGGGAATTGGTAGCCACTGTACACCTGAGACTCCAGGTTCAATTCATGAGGGTGGTGAGTTGGGCTATTGTCTCTCCCACGCCTATGGTGCCGCATTTGATCATCCAGAGCTAATTGTAGCTGCGGTAGTGGGTGATGGCGAAGCTGAAACTGGGCCTTTGGCTACTTCCTGGCATGGCAATAAGTTTATTAATCCCATTCGGGACGGGGCAGTTTTACCAATTTTACATTTGAATGGCTATAAGATTAATAATCCTACGCTGCTGTCGCGGATTAGCCATGAGGAATTGACCGCCCTGATGACTGGCTATGGCTACCAGCCATATTTTGTCGAGGGTTCAGAGCCAGAATCTATGCATCAGGCAATGGCGGCGACCATCGATCGCTGTATTCAAGAGATTCAAGCCCATCAAGCTGAATGTCGCCAAACTGGAGTTGCTACGCGGGCGCTGATGCCGATGATTGTGTTGCGATCGCCCAAGGGATGGACAGGGCCTCAAGAGGTTGGTGGTCACAAGGTGGAAGGGTTTTGGCGGGCGCACCAGGTGCCAATTACCGGTATGCAACAAAGTCCTGAGAAGTTGGCATTGGTAGAGCAATGGCTGCGCAGTTACCAACCAGAACTGTTATTTGATCAAAGTGGTAGGCTGTTGCCTGAATTGCGACAACTCGCACCTCAAGGTGAGCGGCGCATGGGCGCTAACCCCTATACCAATGGTGGCATTTTGAAGCGGGCTTTAAAGCTGCCTGATTTTCGCAAGTATGCGATCGCTCTGGAGCAGCCAGGTAAGCTTGAAGCTGAAAATACCTATCCCCTGGGAGAATTGCTGCGGGACGTTATGGCTGCTAATCCCACCAATTTTCGGGTATTTGGCCCAGATGAAACTTCTTCTAATAAGTTGCAGGCAATTTATGAAGTGAGTAAAAAATTCTGGATTGCGGAATATCTCCCCGAAGATCAAGATGGCGGCGAACTTTCTCCAGATGGCAGAGTGATTGAGATGCTGAGCGAACACACCCTAGAGGGGATGCTGGAAGGCTATTTGCTCACTGGTGGTCATGGCTTCTTATCTTCCTATGAGGCTTTTATCCATGTGATTGATTCCATGTTTAATCAACACGCTAAGTGGTTGGATATTTGCAATCAAATTTCCTGGCGGCGACCGATCGCTTCTTTAAATTTATTGATTACTTCTACGGTGTGGCGGCAAGATCACAATGGCTTTACCCACCAAGATCCAGGTTTTTTAGACCTAGTAGTAAACAAGAATGCTGATGTTACTCGCATCTATTTACCACCTGATCTGAATTGTCTGTTGTCAGTGGCTGACCATTGCTTGCGATCGGAGAATTATGTGAATGTGATTGTTTCAGATAAGCAAAAACATTTGCAATATCTCAATATCGATCAAGCGATCGCTCACTGTACCAAAGGGATTGGGATTTGGGATTGGGCAAGTAATGATCAAGGATTAGAGCCAGATTTGGTAATGGCTAGTGCAGGCGATATCCCAACCCAAGAGAGCTTGGCAGCAATTCAGTTGTTGTGGAGAGAATTTCCCAATCTAAAGATTCGCTACATTAATGTGGTGGATTTGTTTAAGCTGCAACCTAGTAGCGAGCATCCCCATGGTTTGAGCGATCGCGACTTTGATAGTCTGTTCACTTTAGACCGACCGATTATCTTCAATTTCCATGGTTATCCCTGGTTAATTCATCGCTTGGCCTATAGTCGCCACAATCACCATAATCTGCATGTGAGAGGCTATAAAGAGAAAGGCAATATTAACACTCCTATGGAATTGGCAATCAATAATGAGATTGATCGTTTTAGTTTAGCGATCGATGCGATTAATCGAATTGACCAGATCAAGGTGGCAGGTGCCCATGCCAAAGAAAAGTTCCGCAACCTGCAAATTGCCGCCCGACAATACGCCTATGAACATGGGGTAGATCAGCCAGAATTGACTAACTGGCGATGGTCTAAACTATAAATACAGCTCCTCGACTGGCTTGCCAACTTTGAGCATCGAAATAGAGTTCTTCTAAATTGATATTTTGCAGCGCAGTTTGGAATGCTTGATCGAGGCGTTGCCATACCGCCAGGGTAACTATATCGCTGGCTTGCTCTTTGGGTGCCGGCAAAGGGTGCTGCTCACCCACAGCGGTTAAAATTTGGGCTAGGGATATTTGGTTGGGCGATCGCTGCAATTGATATCCCCCCAACACTCCTCGACTGGAAACCACTAGGTCAGCACGGCGCAGATCTAGGAGAATCTGCTCCAAAAAGGCGGCGGGGATGCTTTGACGCTTGGCAATCTCTTTCACGGATATGGGTCGGGATTGGGCGTGGATCACCAGATCCAACATCGCCTTAATGCTGTAGTGGGCGCGGCGATTAAGTTTCATGTCTGGTTGCCGCCACTGCCAAGATCCGTTCCAGCAATTCACTCAGATCGGCGCTAGAAATATGGGCAGCAGCGATCGCGCTGGTAGTAACTGTTGCTAAAAACTCTAATACGGGTGGGGGCAATTGCAAGGCTAGACCATTTTTCAGATGATTTTCTAGACAGGGCAATCCTTGGGTAACTGGATAGGAGCAATAGGTGGAGGGCAAGTCAGTAATCACTTGACCAGCCCGATCAAAATAAGTAACTCTAGCGATTCGGTATTCTGGGCATTGCTCAGTATAGCCTTGCCATTCCTGCTGCCAAAACTGGTCGGCAGGATTTTTAGTTGCTTGAAACTGCTGAAATCTGGCGGTATAGGATACCATTGACTACTTTTTCTCCTAAAAATAGGACTTCCCTAGATTCTTCTCCATACAGCTTTTTCTAGTACGGGGTGCAGAGGTGAACCCCCACTGTATCCCTTAATAGGCTGTATCTAGCTAGGCGGACTTGGCGGCAGGCTTGCGGGTTGAACTTTTAGCTTTAGGAGATTTTGCCTTGCTAGATTTGACGGACTTGGCCTTAGGGGATTTCTGCCCATTCGGCTCCCCGTTTTCATCACTAGCTTCAACTTCTTTGCCAGTGCGTTTACTAGGTTGTTTGGTGGCTAGGAGTGCGATCGCTTGCTCTAGGGTAATCGCTTCTGGAGTGGTTTCCTTAGGCAGAGAAACATTCACCTTACCCCACTTCACATAGGTGCCATATTTACCATCGTAAAGTTCTACTGGCTTGCTTTGGTGGGAGCCTAAAGCCCTGATCATGGTGGCACCACGGGAGGTTTTCGGCTGGGCTAGCAACTCTAGGGCGCGTTCTAAAGTGATTGTATAGGGGCTATCATCACCCTTGAGTGAGCGAAATTCCTTGCCTTCTTTACCCTTATCTAAAGAAATGTAGGGGCCAAATCTGCCCAAGTTCGCTTCAATTTTTTTGCCTGTTTCAGGATGTACGCCCAACAGCCTGGGCAACCGCAATAGTTCCACTGCCTTTTCCAGGTTTAGTTCTTCGGGCTTCATGGTTTTGGGTAAAGAAGCCCTCTTCGGCTTGGGATTTTGCTCAGTGACTGCCCCCAACTGCACATAGGGACCATACTGTCCAATCAGTAAAAAGATCGGGTCTTGAGTTTCGGGGTGAATGCCAATTTGATCGGGGCCTTCTAGCTTTTGTTGCAATAGGGTGTCAATCAATGCCAAATTTAAATCAGAAGGGTTGAGATCACGCGGAATATTCGCTTTCACCTTTTCTCCCTCTTTTTCTAGTTCAATATAGGCCCCATACTGACCTACCCGCACCTTTGCCCCATGTAAATCTCCTAAAGCCACCGTGCGAGCTTCTACTGGATCAATTTGGCTCTCGCGCATTTTCACTTGCTGCTCCAAGCCTTGCGCCCCCAAATAAAATTCCTGCAAGTAAGGTAGCCACTCAATGCTGCCGGTGGAAATGTGATCGAGGGCAGTCTCCATTTTGGAGGTGAACTGGGGATCTACTAAATTGGGAAAATTATGCTCTAGCAGGGCGGTGACCGCAAAGGCGGTAAAGGTTGGTACTAGGGCATTGTGAATTAGCTGGGCATAGCCGCGATCGCAGATTGTACCAATAATGCTGGCATAGGTACTAGGACGACCAATTCCTTCACTTTCCAGGGTTTTCACCAAAGAGGCTTCCGTATATCTAGCTGGCGGCTGGGTATCGTGCTTAATTGCCTCTAGCTGCCGACAGGTGACTAGATCCCCCACCTTGAGTTCGGGCAGTAGCACTTCTTGACCATCGAGGGCGGCTTCCGGATCATCAGAGCCTTCCACATAGGCGCGGAAAAAGCCGGGAAATTCAATTCTTTTACCTGTAGCTCGAAATAAAGCTTCACCTACTTTAATCTGCACAGTGCTGAGGATCTGCCGCGCATCTGCCATCTGACAGGCGACTGTACGTTTCCAGATCAGATCGTAAAGGCTGTATTCTCGACCGGTGAGGCCGCTCTGCTGAGGAGTCCGAAAACTTTCCCCTGCTGGCCGAATTGCCTCATGGGCTTCTTGGGCGCCCTTAGCTTTGGTGTGATATTGGCGAGGTTGGGGACTGAGATAGTTGGCTCCATACATCTGCTCCACACAGCTACGGGCGGCAGCGATCGCTTGCTCCGATAAATGTACGGAGTCAGTCCGCATATAGGTAATGTAGCCCTGCTCGTAGAGGGACTGGGCGGTACGCATGGTATCCCGCGCGGAAAGGTGCAGCTTACGGTTGGCTTCCTGTTGCAGGGTGGAAGTAGTAAAAGGGGCGGAAGGCTTGCGGGTGCTGGGCTTTGACTCTAAATGGCAAACTTGCCAGGGCTGGGTTTGTAAGCTTTGTTTGAGATCTTCAGCTTCGGCTTGGTTGAGGAGCTTGACTTGGCGACCAGGGATCACTTGACCAGTGTTTTGATCAAAGTCTTTGCCAGTAGCGATCGCCATACCATCTAGGGCGACTAGCTGGGCGGGAAACTCACTTTCAGGCGCAAACAAACCAGCTTTGAGATCCAAATAACTACCAGATTTAAACGCCCGTCTCTGCTGCTCCCGATTTACCAACAGACGCACTGCCACCGATTGCACGCGACCAGCCGACAGCCCCCAGGAGATTTTTTTCCACAGCAAAGGCGACAGGGTATAGCCCACTAATCGATCTAAAATGCGTCTAGCTTCCTGGGCGCGCACTACTTTTTCATCTAGATCTCGGCATTGGTTTAGGGCAGTGCGAATCGCCTCGGCAGTAATTTCATGGAACACCATGCGCTTGATCGGCACCTTCGGCTGCAACACCTGGAGCAGATGCCAAGAGATACTCTCCCCTTCGCGGTCTTCATCTGTTGCCAGGATCAACTCAGTTGCATCCTTGAGCGCCGCTTTTAGCTCCCGCACCACCTTTTTTTTGTCATCTGGCACTATATATAGGGGTTCAAAATCCGCCTGCACATTTACCCCCAATCTAGACCAGTCCTCAGACTTAAGGTTGGCGGGAATATCACTAGCAGACTGGGGTAGATCGCGTACATGACCCATGGAGGCTTCAACCCGATAGCCCGAAGGTAAGAAATTGCGGATCGTGCGAGCCTTGGTGGGAGACTCAACAATGACAAGGGTTGACATGCGGGCAGATTCCAGAAATTGAGACTGATTTTAATTGACCTTAAAACCTTTTATACAATGTTTGACTCAAAACTGCTAATTTTTTAACTAGTTTTAGGTTCCTCAACAACCAAAACATCAGCCTGGTCATATTCAGCTCTGTATACTAGTCCAAGTCTAATGTTACTTACCTGAGAATAGATGGAAAGACTTAAAATTCTACTCAAACAGTTTGGTCTATGGCAAGGCATTTGGATCTTCTTGGCTGAGTTGACCCGCAAAATTTTCGATCCCCATAACGTTCCCAGCTATGCCCAAACTGGAGAAGATCGGATTATTGCGGCAATTCTAGGGGCGCAGGGAGTCAAAATTGGATTTTATGTTGATGTGGGTTGCAATCAGCCCCAGCACTGGTCAAACACCTATCAGCTTTATAAAAGGGGGTGGAGAGGAATTACTATAGATGCAATTAAATCTCTCATCAATCAGCACCAAAAACTGAGACAACAGGATGTTAGTGTTTGTGCTGTGGTATCTGATCGACCCGATCCTGTAGTTTTTACTGAATTTGCTGATAATCTAGTGTCCTCTATCAATCCCAGCCATGTAGAGGGTTGGAAAAGCAAAAGTAAAGTTGCTAAAGAATACACCCTGATACCCAGAACCCTAACTCAGATTTTGGAGGATTGCCAAGCCCCCGCTCATTTTGATTTGCTATCAATTGATGTAGAGGGACATGATTTTGAGGTTTTACGCTCCCTGGATCTGAATCGGTTTCAACCCCGATTAATCGTAATTGAAATGCATGACTTTGACTTTACCAATCCCCAATCCAATCAAGTTTACAATTATTTAGATTCCTATGGTTATCAGCTAGTTGCCTATGCGGTAATGAATAGCTATTTTTTGAAGCCTGCGGCTCAGGTCGGTGACTTATTAGAGTTTGCAAGTTAATAGGTGACAAAAAAGGATCGTAGGGCGCAGCCCCGCCATGGGTTTTAATTATTTCTGTGCCGCATTCTATTCAAATTCCTAATAAGAAAAAACCTAGGGGTGAGTGCCTAGGCTAAATCAATTTTGGAATTGCGTGATGATGTCCTCACTGGCAGCTATATTCTCATTCTGGCTGAAAACTGGGAAGCAGAAAATGTCAGTATTTTTGCCTGGTATGTGACCAAATCACCTTAAACTAGTCAATGGCAGATTACAGGTAAAACATTCGATGAAAGCCAAGTCAGTATTTGCAGGAATTGCAATCCTAGCGGTAGTGATGCTACTGCTGAGCTTATCTGGAGTAGCTAGGTTGTGGCGGGCTAATCCTGGGGATCTGACTGCAGGGGTGAGTTCTAAACCGATGGCAGCTAAGTTTTTACCCAAGCGATCGCCCCTGGTTGCCTCTTTGCTGGTTAACCCTGATCGTTTAGTGCGATATGTGCAGACTCAAGTTGCGCCCAGCGATCGCCGCAGTGTGAGCCAAGAAGTACGGCACCTAGAACAGTATTTACAGCGAGCATGGTTGCTAAATTATCAGCGAGATCTCCAAGACTGGCTAGACCAAGAGATCACGATCGCGGTCACTAGCACAGATCTAGACCGAGATCCTACCAATGGCAATCAACCTGGCTACCTGTTGGCTCTAGCTTCTAAAGACATTAATCTGACCAAACAGCAAATTGACCGGTTTTGGCAGGCTCAAGCTGGGCGAGATCTGGAGTTTGAGCAATATCAAGGGGTATCAATTATTGCCCTCAAACCCAACCCTAAGCAAAACTTGGCAGGAGCGGTATTTGGCAAATTTGCCCTATTTGCTAATGATCCAAGGGTGATCCGCAATGCGATCAATGATTTACAGGTGCCAGAACTGGCGCTCAGCAATTTACCCCAGTATGCCCAAGGGCTCAGTCACCTTTCTTCCCATTCTATTGGTGTGGCTTTTGTCAATGGCGCAGAGTTAGGCACGGAACACCTATTACCTGATTTGCCTGTAGAGACCTGGGCAGAGCAGCTACAGGCGGGGATGACTGTGGCAGTAGGTCTCACTCCAGAGGGTTTGCGCGCCGAGACGATCTTGGGCTTAGCCCAACCAACTAAGTTTTCATCCGTACCTGTGCCATCTTTGGGGATCAGTGAATTGGTGGCGGGTCAGGTTTCCCACTGGGTCGGCTATGACTTACCACGAACTTGGCTGGAGCTCAAACAAACCCTGGCCGACTATCCCGCGATCGCGCCTGGACTAGAGCAAATTTCTACCACCCTAGATCAGCAGATTGGCGTGAAGTTTGAGCAGGATATTCTCCCTTGGCTAGATGGTGCCTATGCCCTGGCCTGGCAGCCCACCAAAAATGGTAAGCCCGACTGGCTCCTAGCAGTAGAAAATCATGCCGGCGTAGATCAAGCGATCGCCCATTTAGACCAGGTTGCCCATGAGCAAGCTCACTTGACGGTCGGAGAAGTGCAGGTAAATCAACAGACCCTTACGGTTTGGACACAACTAGAGGCAGTTAGAGGTAAGCAGAATAGTAATCTCACCGGCTCCGTAGTTACGGTGCATACCAAGACACCTAAGTATACAATTCTGGCTAGCTCAGTCGAAGCAATCAATCGCGCCCTCACCCTAGAGCCTGAAACCCTACCCTTACCTGCCAATACCTTGGGCTATGCCTACATTCAGCCCCAGCTTCTGCCATTGCCCTTACCCCAACAGATCAAGGCCATTAACTTAGTAGCGATCGCTCCCCAAGCCGATGATCCCGCTACGATTAGAAGAGGTGAAATTTGGTTGACTTTAGGTAAATGACCCAGTTTAGTTCTCCAGGCCCAGTCATGCTTGATCTTGGCTGGTTACAAATTCGTTGGTATGGCTTTTTAATCGCGATCGCGGTTTTGCTTGGGACTTGGTTAGCTCAGAGTTTGGCAAAAAAAAGGCAAGTCAACCCAGATCTGATGCTCGACCTAGTTACTTGGCTAATTCTGGGCGCAATTCCCGCCGCCCGTGCCTACTATGTCCTCTTTAGTTGGTCAAAATATGCCCATCAACCTTGGTATCACATCTTGGCGATTTGGGAAGGTGGCATTGCCATCCATGGCGGCATTTTGGGGGGAGTAGTGGCCGCTTGGCTATTTGCCCGTAAGCATCAGGTTTCCTTTTGGCAACTGGCAGATCTGGTCGCTCCCTGTCTGGTGTTGGGACAAGCGATCGGGCGATGGGGTAACTTCTTCAACTCAGAGGCCTTTGGTGCTCCCACGGATTTGCCTTGGAAGCTGTTTATTCCCCCTGACCATCGCCCACCTGAATTTTTCCAGCAGGCCTACTACCATCCCACTTTTCTGTATGAATCCCTCTGGAACCTAGGGGTTTTTGGCTTGCTGATCGCGATTTTCTATTACTTACCTCAAGCTCAGCGCGGTACTTTGGCAATGGTCTACATGATTGGCTACAGCCTAGGGCGATTTTGGATTGAAGGCTTGAGGCTAGATAGTTTGATGTTGACGGGTGAGCTGCGGATTGCCCAGGTAGTGAGCTTGTTATTGATTGTCTTAGGTAGCTTAGGCTTGATTTGGCTCTACAAAATTAATCCCTCTTCCTATGACTAAACCACTCACCCGCTCCCTGGTAGAATCTGCCTTCTTAGCTAGTGCCACTGCCACTATTTTTTTGATCAATACCTATTTTCCCCTTGGCCCCCTGATTAGGATGCTGTACCCAATTCCCACCGCCTTGATCTATCTGCGCTGGGGGGCTAGTTCTGCCTGGAAGACAATGTTTGTAGCTTTTTTATTACTTTCAGTGCTGATGGGACCTTTGCGCAGCATCCAGTTTTTAATCCCCTTTGGTTTGATGGGAGTGATGCTAGGTCACCTTTGGCAGCGTCAAGTTACCTGGTTCTGGTCAATTGGGCTAGGTACTCTAGTCTCCACTCTAGGCAGTATATTCCAGTTGGCACTGCTCTCGGTGATGGTGGGAGAAAACCTGTGGGTATATTCTACAGTTCAAATTACCGGGATTTTGAGTTGGCTATGGCAGCTATTTGGCTCCTTGGATCAGCCTGAATTGTGGCTAGTGCAGATCTTAGCGATCGCGGCAGTTATTTTTAGTAATTTGGTCTATCAACTCCTGGTACATCTGGCGGCGCAGTTTCTCCTAGAGCGGATTGGCAACCCTATTCCCCAGTCCCCTGCTTGGCTGCAAAATCTAATTAGTTGAGCTAAAATTTCTCCCCTTCGCTGGGATCAGCCCCAAGATTTACCCCACTAAATCTTCATAACTTGGTAGGATAGTATAACTACAGCGAATGAGTAAATTTACTGACTATGACCTTCAGCACTGCCCAGCTTGATCCCAGCCAAAACCAAAACTTGACCAATCTTTCAGAACGCGAATTACAGGTAATTGAACTGGTAGCTGCAGGACAGACAAATCAGGAGATCGCCACAGTATTAGAAATCAGTAAACGCACGGTAGATAATCACATCAGCAACATTTTGAACAAAACCAAGACTGACAATCGTGTTGCTCTGGTACGCTGGGCTTTACAGTGGGGAAAAGTTTGTATTGACCAGGTAAATTGCTGCACCATCCCCAAGGTTGGACATCGATCAGAAGATCTTCCCACTTCTTTGGTTTCCCGCTTAAATCAGGATGAAATTAGCTGTGCCTAGGCTCACCTATGATCCGCCCTTGCCCCTGGCTATGTACTACGAGTTGGCGGCTCACCTGAGTCAAATTCCTGGGCTCAAGCTCAAATT
>JANRLH010000086.1:0-3849 GCA_033762795.1 Pseudanabaenaceae cyanobacterium bins.68 | reverse complement strand
CAATTCTATCCAAGCGGTGGTGGGTAGCAGTGTCACCTATCAAGTGCAAATCGAGTTTGATCAAAATGGGATTACCCATGCGACCAGCAACTACAACGGCGATCGCCTATCGGGAGCAGAGCAGGGCTGGTGTCGCTACACGGTAGCAGCGCTGTTAGCCTGTTTGCATCAGCCAGAGTTAGTAACCACTAAGCAGCCGATCACAAGCTTACTAGAGCAACTCCAGCGCGATCAACTCCAAACTCTAATTGAGAACCTGGTAAAGTTTGAACCAAACTTAGCTGAGGAAATTGAGCTGGCAGCCGAGTTTTTATTGGCATCCAATTCCCCCCAGACTATTGAGACTGTGCCTAAATTTGAGCAGCCAGTGGAGGAAACTGCACCCAAAAAAGTTGAGTCTTACATCGCATATTTGACCGATCGCCTAGAGCAAATTCTGCTGAACCAGGGTGAAGATCGCCGTGCCGACTTGCTGGCTCTGTTGGATGATTGCGGCAATGGAGAGTATTTGCGCCCTTCGCTGGAGAGTTTAGAATTCCTGCAAAGATTTGGTCAAGCATTATTCACTGATTTAGATGCTGAGCCTGGGGTAATCTATGGCAAAGTCGAGTCGCACCTCACCCGCATCTGGTTGAGCTTGAGCTTGAGCGATCGCACTGCCCATCAAACCCAGTTACTAGAGCAAATTCAAGCTTGGCAAACCCAATCAGGCAATCAGATTGACTTGAGTATGCTCCAGACCGCGATCGAGCATGGCTGGGAATATCCACCCCTAGTCCAGGCATTGCAGGGTAACACCTCTGAGCTAGGTGCTTGGGTTGATCAAGTCCCTTCCTTTGCCGATCGCTTGGCGCAAATTCGCTTAGAGGTTTTAGCCGCTAACAAACTTACTCAGGCATACCTCAACCTCGCTGCCGCTGAAGGTCAAGTGGGTTCCTACCTTAGGGCTTTGGTTGAAGTAGGAGAACTAGAAGAAGCGCTCAAACTGCTGCCGCAACTGGCTCCAAATCCTACCGAAGTGCTAGAAATTGCCCAAGCCCTGGCTGCCCAGAAGCATCTGGATCAAGCTCTAGATCTGGTAAGGCGAAGCCTAGATCTGCCTGAGCAAGATGGCAAGCCTGAACTGGGACGATGGGTACTAGAGCGAGCTGGCATCACTCCCCCAGTGGCATTTGATCCCAACTGGTCTTCCGCCCATCAATATCTGTTTGGTAGAGCTATGGATGTGATCTATGGGACAACTGCCGGATTCCATGGCAAATATTGGGCATATACTAGCCGGGGAGATTTTTATGAGGCAATTAATCTGTTTCTGGCACAAGATCTTGCGCCTAATGGTGAGTATCCCAGGGCAATTCTCAACAGTCTCTTCCAGAACTTAGGTCAAATTCAGCTAGAAAGAGCGATCGCTAGGATTAGCACTAGGGTGGAAGAAATCATGAACTTGGGCAAGGCTAACACCTACGAACAAGCGATCGCTTGGCTCAAGTATGTTCAAAAGGGGATGAAACCAGAGCAATGGCAAGAATATCGGCAGCAACTGCTGCGTACCTACGCCAAAAAGCGCAAATTAGTGGAACTACTCCAGCAGCTTACCTAGAAAAATCATGACCTCAGACCTTCAAGCTCAAGTAAATTACCTCCTGCATCAAGCCCAGCCCCAGGCGGCAGTATCATTACTCGATCAAGCGATCGCTACTCAACCCCAGGATTGGCAACTGTGGAATGAACGCAGTGTGATCCTAGAGCAAATGGGAGAGCTAGACCAAGCCCTCAATGGCTATGAGCAGGTATTGCAAACTCACCGCAACCAAGCGGAGATCTGGTACAACCGCGGCAATGTCCTACTCAAGCTTCAAGACCTACCGGGGGCGATCGCTTCCTATGACCAGGCTTTAAGTTTGCAGCCCGATCTGGTAGATGCCCTCAACAACCGCGCCATTGGGTTTGAGCAAATGGGAGATCTAAAGAGCGCGATCGCTGCCCTAGAACCAGCACTTCAGTTACATCCCCATAAACCTGAATTTCACTTCAATCGCGGCGTTTGGTTAGCCCAATTGGGGGAATTAGCTTCAGGTTTAACCAGCTTAGAGCAAGCTCTTGCGATTCGCCCTGGCTATGGGGCTGCCTGGCATTGGCGGGCTAATATTTTGGCGCAACAAAACCTCGATCAGGAATCGATTAAGTGTTACAGACAAGCCCTTGCAATTGATCCCTACAACCCAGAGATCGCTAACGATCTAGGCATTCTGCTGGAAAAAGTCGGCGACTACGATCAAGCCCGCCAAGCCTATGAGCAGGCGATCGCTTTACACCCTGACTTTAGTGGTGCTTGGTTTAACCTTGGCAATGTCTGGCAGAAACTCGACTGTCACCTAGAGGCGATCAAGTGTTATGAACAAGCTCTACACCTAGAACCGAAATTTGCTCCTGCCCACTGCAATTTAGGGGTTTCGTTTGAGCGAGAGCAACGCCTAGAAAAAGCGGTAGAGTGCTTTAAATCTGCCCTGCAATATTGTCCTGACTTTACCGAGGCGCAACGCAATCTCAAATCCACTTACCAAAAGCTTGTTCCCCGTTGGCACTTTGTCATGCTCAATGATCGCGATCGCAACCTTAAATATGAGCAAGCCTTGACTCAAGTGATTACCCCAGAATCGGTAGTGCTGGATATTGGCGCCGGCTCAGGTCTACTGGCGATGATTGCTGCCCGTGCTGGCGCCAAACAAGTAATTACCTGTGAAATGGTGCCGGTGATCGCTGAAATTGCCACCGAAATTATTGCTGCCAATGGTTTGAGCGATCGGATCAGGGTAATTGCCAAAAAATCTACTAACTTGGAATTAGGTGTGGACTTACCAGAACCAGCCAACCTTTTAGTCACCGAAACCTTTGACGTGGGGCTACTAGGTGAAGAAGCCTTAATTTCTATTCGTCACGCGATCGACCACCTGCTCACCGCTAATGCCCAGATTTTGCCGCGCCAAGCCCAGGTCTATGCCCAGCTAATTGAATCCGAGCAGTTACACCAGGAGGATTTTGTCACCTCTGCCAATGGTTTTGATGTGAGTAAATTCAATCGCTTTGCCCTTAGCCCCAACTATCTCCAACGTCAATTACACCAATATCAACATCAGGCCCTTTCTGGAGCTCAACCAGTATTCACATTTGACTTTAGCCAAAGCCATCAGCCAAGAGAAGTAGAAATCAGCTTTCCGATCAAGCAGTCTGGCACAATCCACGCGATCGCCTTTTGGTTTGATCTCTGGCTAGCTGAGCAGATTTGCATTTCTACTGCCCCTGATCATCAATACACCCACTGGCAACAGGCTATTCAGATTCTAGAGACTCCTGTACTAGCTGAGGCTGGGACTACAGTACAGTTTTTAGCGAGCCATAATTGTACTCACATTGAGTTTAGTTTGATTGATTGCGAATCCCAAAAGGAGTTCTAGATCAGGTTGGTCTAATTCCAATTCTCCAAATCCTCACTACAGATATAGTGTGGGGCTTTGCCCTCAAACTCACTTTTTACAACACTTCCTAAATCGGACAGCGTAAGTCCTGAAGGATTTAGAAAGCTAAAAGCTCCCACCCCGAAGGGCAGGAGCAAGAATAGAAGACTAGACTAAGAACTAACCGTTGATGGCAGGAGCAGTGAGGGCTACAGGAGCAACTTCCACAGCAGCCAAGTCAAGAGGGAAGTTGTGAGCATTGCGCTCGTGCATTACTTCCATACCCAAGTTGGCACGGTTGATTACGTCTGCCCAGCTAGGTACTACATGTCCTTGGCTGTCGGTGATCGATTGGTTGAAGTTGAAACCGTTCAAGTTGAAGGCCATGGTGCTG
>JANRLH010000085.1:0-7945 GCA_033762795.1 Pseudanabaenaceae cyanobacterium bins.68 | reverse complement strand
TCGTAGGTACAGATATCCCCCTCAAATTGGCGCTGGTCATAAATTAATTGGTAAGCCACCTCCAATGCCCTGGCATCAATGCGATTGAGCGGTAAGATCTTGCTGGCATGGACGATCGCGCTATCCATGCCGGCTTTGACCGCTTCCGCTAGAAATACGGAGTTTAGTACCACCCGTGAGGCGGGACTCAGACCAAAAGAGACATTAGAAACGCCTAACACCACATGCACGTCAGGCATTTCAGCTTTGATTTGGGCGATCGCGGCAATAGTTTCAGCCGCATTGCGGCGGTCTTCGGCGATCCCAGTAGAAATCGGTAAAGCTAAAGTATCAAAGAAAATCTCTTGAGGAGCAATGCCATATTCCTGAGTAGCTTGGTTATAGGCACGGCGGGCGATCGCTACCTTTTTTGCAGCCGTCCGAGCCATGCCTTCCTCATCAATCGTGCCGATTACTACTCCTGCGCCATATTCCCTGGCTAATTCTAAAACCTTGGCAAACCTGGGTTCGCCATCTTCATAGTTAGTGGAATTGAGTAGACATTTTCCCCCTGCCAGTTTTAAGCCCGCTTCCATTTTTTCCCATTCGGTAGAATCGAGCATCAAAGGGAGAGTAACATTAGTAACCAAACGCGAGACTAGTTCATGCATATCGCGCACGCCATCCCGTCCCACATAATCCACATTCACATCCAGAATATGCGCTCCTTCTTTTACTTGCGATCGCGCTAAAGCTACTAAGCCATCCCAATCTTCAGCATTGAGTAAATCCCGACATTTTTTCGAGCCACTAGCATTCAATCGTTCGCCAATGATTAAAAAAGAATTCTCTTGGTTGTAAGGTTGAGCACTGTAGAGTGAAGTTGCCGCTGGCACATAATGGCGATGGCGAACTTTGGGCTTCAAGGTTTGGGCAATCTCTGCCAGGGCTTGAATGTGGGCAGGAGTGGTGCCGCAACAGCCGCCAATTACCTGCACCCCTAGGTCTTCGACAAAGTGCTTGAGATAGGATTGCAAATCCTGGGGCGAGAGCCGATAGACCGCTTTCCCCCCCACATTTTCGGGTAAGCCCGCATTGGGAATGCAAGAAATCGCAAACGGTGAATTGTCAGCCAAATAGCGGATGTGCTCGGTCATCTTATCGGGACCCGTAGCACAGTTTAAGCCTAGAATGTCTATTTGATAGGGTGCCAAGATCGAGACCACCGCATTGATCTCAGTGCCTACCAGCATAGTGCCCATCGCTTCCATGGTCACCGACACCATCACTGGCAGGCGCGCACCTTTCTGTTCAAATACCTGAGCGATCGCACTCAAGGCAGTTTTAATTTGCAATACATCTTGGCAAGTTTCCACTAGCAGCAGGTCTACGCCGCCATCGTAGAGTCCTTCTACCTGCTCAATGTAGGATTGGCGCATCTGGTCAAAATCAATGTGCAGCAGGGTAGGCAGTTTGGTAGTAGGGCCAATGGAGCCTGCCACAAATCTGGGGCGTTCTGGGGTAGAAAATTCCGCTGCTACGGATTTGGCTAACTCCGCCGCGATTTTATTTAGTTCGTAGGCGCGATCGGCCAGGTCATATTCGGCCAAGACAATCGAAGCTGCACCAAAAGTATCCGTTTCAATTACATCAGCCCCTGCCTGCAAGAAGTCCCGATGCACCTTGGCAACCGCCTCTGGCTTGGTGACCACTAAATACTCATTACAACCCTCATACTCTGCTCCGCCAAAATCTGCTGCTGTGAGATTTTGCACCTGTAAATTAGTTCCCATCGCGCCATCAAATACTAAAACCTGGCGATCTAGTTGTGCCAAAAACAGGTTGGTCATAGGAAATCAGAGATGAAGTTAGTTAAACCTAATTTTAACCCCAAAAATTAAGATTTATTTAGCAACTAGAGGACGATAGGTGCGATAGTCCAAATCGGGAAAAATGTTGTCCATATATTCCACATTTTCCAGCCAAGCCTGCTCCACCTCTCCTGACCGAATGTCCTCATAAAGGCGATTGAAGCGGAGAATGTGCGAGCGGGTACGGCGCACCGCATAGGGCACCATCGTCCCAGTGCGCATAATAAATGCCCAGTCCGAAGACTGCGCCAACAGCAATTCGCGGGCAGCTTGGTTCAGGGCGCGCAGTTCTAACTCGTCACTCGGCTCCCGATAGGAAAGCTCAATCATCCGCTCCGCTGCCTTGTGTAGATGGGGATAGACCCAAGCATTAGTGTCATTTAGCCAATACTCATGGAAGCCCTTAAAGCCCCAGCTAGACTGAGCCGGTCGTACTACCTGCTGGGTGGGATGAGTGCGCAGATA
Source organism: Pseudanabaenaceae cyanobacterium bins.68 (assembly GCA_033762795.1). Lineage (GTDB taxonomy): Bacteria > Cyanobacteriota > Cyanobacteriia > Pseudanabaenales > Pseudanabaenaceae > JANRLH01. The sequence goes on along the minus strand of JANRLH010000085.1, from coordinate 5,630 downwards.
GTCGGCCAAGTGGGTCATGGCAAAGGTCTGCTGGTCGTAGTAAGACTTGCGGCAGAGATAATCAATAAACCAAGGCCCCTCATACCACCAATGGCCATAGAGTTCGGCGTCATAGGGCGAGACTACTATGGGCGCTCTGCCCATCACTTCATGCAAGTACCGCACCTGCTTTTCGCGGTTAAAGACAAAATTAGCCGCGTGTTCGGCAGCTTTTTCCTTTGCCCAGTAAGGATCATAGAGTTGCTTGCCATCGAGACCAATATCGCGGGCGGTGATGCGATGGTATTTTACGCCCGTATTTTTGCGCTGACCATTGGGCATGATAAAGGGCTTAATATATTCATAGTCTGCCTCCCAGCCTAGATCCTTATAAAATTCTCGATAGACTGGATCGCCAGGATAGCCCACCATCGAAGACCAAACCTGTTGAGAAGATTCATGATCGCGCCCAAAGGCAGCTACACCTGGCTCGGTAAATACGGGGGCATAGGTGCCAAAGCGCGGGCGCGGTTGACCGTAGAGAATGCCATGACCATCTACCAGAAAATAGCGCAAGCCGGCATCGGCCAGCATCCGTTCCAAGCCGTTGTAGTAGGCACATTCTGGCAGCCAAATCCCCCTAGGCGGTTGCCCAAAACTGGCTTGATAATGGTCACAGGCAACTTGCAACTGCGCCCACACCGCTTCGGGATACATCTGCATCAAGGGCAAATAGCCGTGGGTAGCGCCACAGGTGATGATCTCTAGGTTGTTGGTATCTTGAAATTGCTTGAAGGCTAAAACCAAATCGCCGCCGTATTTTTCCCAGAGCGATCGCACCTCCGCAAATTCTTGGATGTAGTAATCGGCGAGATAGCGAATATGCCCATTGTGCTGATTGTGGACATACTCTAGTTCGACCAGTTTTTGGAGTTGTCCTAAGTGCTGATCGTAGCGATCTTGCAGTAGGGGATCCCGCAACATCGAGATCAAGGGTGGGGTCATGCTCATGGTGATCTTGAAGTCGATCTGATCGCGACTTAAGCCCTCAAATACCTTCAGTAAGGGAATATAGGTCTCAGTGATGGCTTCGTACAGCCATTCTTCTTCTAGTACATACTCACTTTCAGGATGGCGAACAAAGGGGAGGTGAGCATGAAGAACCAGCGCAAGATATCCGATCGCCATAGATGTACCAATATGTATGAGCAAGGCACTGGGAATGTTGCCCAAGAGTGCCAGTAGGCATCATTGTAGTATCAAAGGGTAATTACGGAAAAACAAGTTGTGGAGGCGGTTGGAGTGGCTAAAGATCTGGTATTTGTCACAGGAGCCAGCGGGTTTGTGGGGGCGAATTTAGTGCGCTTGTTATTGCACCAGGGCTATGGGGTACGGGCGTTGTTAAGGAGTTCTAGTTCCAGGCGATCGCTGGCTGGTCTGGATCTAGAAATTGTAGAGGGGGATTTGCATAGCCCCGACCTCAAAACCCAAATGCAGGGCTGTCGCTACTTGTTTCATGTGGCTGCCCATTACTCCCTATGGCGCTCTGAGCGAGCAGAATTAATGGCGGCAAATGTGGAGGGGACGCGGCAAGTTTTGGCAGCAGCTAGGCAAGCGGGAGTGGAACGCACCGTTTATACTAGCTCAGTGGCAGCCATTGGCGCTAGCACAATCCCAGTCAATGAATCCTATCAAAGCCCGCCGGAAAAATTGATCGGTGCCTATAAGTTATCTAAGTATCTGGCCGAGCAAGTAGCAAGGCAAGCGGCCAATCACCAAGACTTGGTCATAGTTAATCCCACTACCCCAATTGGCGCTTGGGATGCCAAGCCCACGCCCACGGGCGAAATTATCCTACGGTTTTTGCGGCGACAGATGCCTTTCTATTTGGATACGGGGCTGAATTTTGTCCATGTGGAAGATGTGGCGTGGGGGCATCTATTGGCGCTAACTAAGGGCAAACGGGGCGATCGCTATATTTTAGGGCATCAAAATTTGAGTTTAAAGCAGTTTTTAGACCAGCTAGAGCAAATCACCGGTATTCCAGCCCCCCAACGGCAAATTCCCCAAGTAGTTCCTTTAATCGTTGCAGGCATAGATGAATTGATCCTGGCACGGTTGGGCAAGCAACCTAGTCTGAGTATCGATAGTGTGCGGATGGCAGGCCAAAAAATGTATTACGACTCTACTAAAGCGGTTAAGGAATTAGGCTTACCCCAGACTGCTATTCAGCAAGCGATCGCTTGCGCAGTTAGTTGGTATAGACAATGATTAGGGTTAGGCAGAACAATTTCCAACATATTTCACCCCTATCTTTTAGAAAGAGTGCCGCCAATGTGGAAAGATCTTGAAATTGCAGTGCGCTCACACTGCGGCGATCTCTTATGCGAACAAATCCATAAGGAAGAGAATACCAAAGTCGTGAGGTTCTCGCACATGATTACAGAACCTTCTAAACCAGTTGAGTTGGATAGTATACCTAATGTGGGTGATTTACGAGAATTTTACTCTACTTTTGGTGGGATTCTGTTTTATTTTGATCATCAAAGTGGAGATGCTGGGAAGTATCTTGCCCCACCCTCAGCTTGGGGTGAACTTCAGGAACATTTCTCAAGTTGGCTTGAAATATTGGGAGAAGATGAACGCGAAGAGATTTTGCCGAATTGGATCGGCAGCGCCTTAGTAATTGGAGAAACACCACGATCAGGAGATTATATTCTCATTCCTACTGAGGGTGAAGTGGCTGGTCATGTATTTGAATTTGATCATGATGGTTTTGAGTTTCATTGTGAGGCAGAAAGCCTAGCTACATATATTGAACAACTACTCCAACCAAGTAGCAGAAAATTGACCGAAATCGCCTCTCACATGAGATTTATGGTTGATGGTACTCAATGGTGGATTAGAGAACTTAGAGATAATTACGGTCATGTAGCACAGACCAATGCTTAACTCATATCAACTTCAGAACCAACTGCTTGATTGTCCTAACCCCCCTGGGCGAGGCTTCGCCCCCCATCTGTAGTGAAGATTTGGAGAATTGGTATTAGACCCTATGGCTAGATCGCTATCCTTAAAATCTTAAATGGAGGGAAATAAAATCAATTACATCTTGCAAACCCACTTTAGTCTTGAGGTTAGTAAACACAAACGGCTTCAATCCTCTCATGCGTTTTGTATCGGATGCCATGATCTCCAAAGAAGCACCAACATAGGGAGCAAGATCGATTTTATTGATTACTAAAAGATCAGATTTGGTAATGCCTGGCCCACCTTTGCGCGGAATTTTATCTCCGGCTGCCACATCAATTACATAAATTGTTAAATCGGCTAGCTCTGGGCTGAAAGTGGCTGCCAGATTATCTCCGCCGCTTTCAATAAAAAACAAATCCAACCCTTCAAATTGCTTTTCTAAAACTGAAACTGCTGCCAGATTAATAGAAGCATCTTCTCGAATTGCGGTATGGGGACAACCTCCTGTTTCTACGCCCATAATCCTAGAGCTATCTAGGGCTTGCGATCGCATCAAAAACTGGGCATCTTCCTTGGTATAGATGTCATTGGTGACTACAGCAATACTCAAGCGATCGCGTAGAGATTTACAAAGGAGATCGATCAAGGCGGTTTTGCCCGATCCGACTGGGCCGGCAATACCAATGCGAAGGGTTCCCATAACCATAAGATAAGAAATATGCTAAGCTTTAGTGTTCTAATTTAGCATTGGAGCCTACAAAAATGTGATCTCAAGGGCTAACTCAAACTCCTGTCTACCACCCTTGCCAAATCAGATTAGGGGGTTTTTGAGCATTCTAAACTCTAGCCCAACTAAAATATTAACTAAAATATTAACTTAGAGTGTTATAGGACTTAGGCAAATGTGAGCTAAAACCCTGACTCTAAGCGGGGTGTGGGGCTAAGCCCGCAAACTCCCTCCTCACAGTACTTTCTCAATTAAAATGCATAAATCCTGATTAAATTAGAATATTAACTTAGGGGATTAACTTAAAAGTAGTGAGTAACATAAATAATGCGCCAGTATCAATATTTTCGGCTCGACCTATTCCTGATGCGCCAAGTAATTCGCTAATTACCTACAGAGTTCCTTTGACCTCGGATGAGCGCCGTAAAAGTATCATTTCTTTTATGGCTGAAGGCAAGCAGATTCAATTGCAACTATTTGGTAGTCAAGCTAGGGGCGCAATCCTAAAACATGGAAATCTAGTCTTGATTGAAGAGACTGCAGAAATCCTGGAAATCTTGGCTAAACCCGAACCTGTGATGACCGCAACTACTCCAGATTTTTCCCTGTTACTGCGATCGGCATACCATCTGGGTAACCGTCATGTCCCGATTGAAATCACCCTAGATTGGTTGAGATTTTCACCCGATCCAGTGCTTAAAAATATGCTGGAACAGATGGGATTAGTAGTTTCGGCGGAAATAGCTGCTTTCGAGCCCGAAGCGGGAGCTTACCATAGCCATGGATAGATTATTAAGGATTCTGCAGTTGGCAAGTCCATCCCTTCCAGTAGGAGCTTACAGCTACTCTGAAGGAATTGAATGGTTGGGAGACCAGGGCATAATTACCGATGTAGCATCCCTGCGGCTCTGGCTAGATCGAGAGTTGAGTAATGGAGCAATTCGGATAGATGGAGCAGTTTTAAGCCGCATTTATCGTAGCTTTTTGCTTGAGGACTTCACTCAAGTTAATTATTGGAATAGGTGGCTTTCAGCCCAAAGAGAAACTGCGGAATTACGCCATCAAAGCTGGCAGATGGGCTTGTCTCTCTATACCTTGCTATGTCAAGTTTCTAGCGATCGCCTCTTAAGAGAACTTTCTTTTAACAGCCAATGCAATTTTGTCACAGCTTTCGGAATCACAGCCGCTTGTTGGCAGATTCCCCTAGCCGAATTACTACCAGTTTATCTATTTGGCTGGCTGACAAATTTGGTTAGTGCAGGAGTAAGAACTATCCCGCTCGGTCAAACTCAAGCGCAGCAACTCATTTGGCAGTTCCAAGATCAAATAAACACTGCTGCGAGCGAAATTTTGAATATGAAAGATGAAGATATGGAATGTTGCAGCGTAGGATTAGCTCTTGCTAGTATGCAGCACGAAACCCAGTACAGCCGACTATTTCGCAGTTGATGCTATGAGTAACTGGCAGGGAAATTTAGAGATAACCTTTGATCATCAAGATCAAAAGACTTGGATCGAAAAGTGCCAATCTGTCGCCCCATTGAGAATCCAAAAGCCTTTTTATCCTGAAGGTAAATCCTGGGTTCATAGCATTCTACTCTATACGGCAGGTGGGATGGTAGGTGGCGATCGCTTGACAATTAACCTAGATCTTAAAGCTGAAGCTAAGGTGCTTTTTACCTCTGCAACGGCGGCAAAGATCTATCGCTGCCCCGCAAATATAGCCTCCCACCATACGCGCATTCACCAGCAACAGGGTAGTGTTTTGGAATGGTTTCCCCAGGAGACAATTTTGTTTAGAGATGCTCAGTACTCCCAATCCTTGCGTATTGAGTTAGAGCAGAATGCCATATGCTATGGATGGGATATCTATCGATTTGGACGGAGTGCCAGAGGGGAAGTGTTTGATGGTGGTGCCTGGAGATCGCGTACTGAAGTTTGGCAAAATGGT
>JANRLH010000084.1:0-63234 GCA_033762795.1 Pseudanabaenaceae cyanobacterium bins.68 | reverse complement strand
TTCTTGGTGTCTATGATGCGATGGAACCACTCTGACCCATCCCGAACTCAGTTGTGAAACGTTGTAATGGTGAAGATACTCTGGGGGTAGCCCCACGGAAAAATAACTCGATGCCAAGTATATCTATACCAAGTGAGGGGGTGTGTGATTAATCACACACCCTTTCTCATATCCAATCATATCTAAACCCCCTCAAATACCCTACCTACTCCCTAAACCCGAAGACTATTTGAGCTTATTCTTTCCGTATGTTTAAGCCTGGATGCTCCCGACCGGGAACATCTCTCAGGATCTCAATTACTGATCGGTATGCTGCCATGATGTTACGCTCCTCACCGCCGAGGTAAAGTCTACCGAAAGTACCGATGGAACTAACTTGCAAAATGTTGATTTGGGCAGCTTTTTCAGCTTCATTAGCAGCCAAAGAAGCATAGGCTGCAGGTTCTACTTCAAGGATATAGAGGGTCTCGCCACCTAACAGCATTTCCCCACGCCGATTTCGGTTGATCAGTTGGGCATGATGCGGATCAATATTCCGAATAATCTGACTAGAAATGATCCGCGGTTTGAGGCAGTCGCTTTCTTTGGCATCGAGGGCAGCCAGAATTGCTCTTCCTGCTTCTTTAGTTTCACCTTGGCGACTAGAGTGAATTTCTAGCAGGCCATAAAGCCGTTCTACGAGTAAGACGCCAGGGCGAACGGAAGTAGATTTGAGTGCAATGTCGGTAATACGGTTGATCTCGATGCCTGGCGATACTTCAATCCAGAGAGAAGCATCTCCAGGTAAGGGGAGAAAGCCGACAGAAACTGTTCCCATGTAGGCAGCATGCTGGGGCTGGAGGCTATCGATGTAAACGTAACTGCGCAGGTCTATACCCAAATTTATTGTTCCTAAATAGATTTATTTACTATAAGCTTTATTCAGAGTATTAATCTTAGGACTTACGCAAGCGTGATCTAAAACCTTTGCTCTAAGTGGGGTGTAGCCCTCAAGCTCCCTTTTTACAAGACTTCTCAAATCAGCCTGCGTAAAGCCTGACCTTCTGTTGCGAGTAAAGACACTCAAAGTTTAGGTGACTGCAAAAGTGAGTTCTGATTACTGGTGGGAGCAAGTTTCGGCGTTGCAGGATACCAAGATAATTCTGCCAAGCTCAGGATTTTAAACTATACAGGGTGTTCCCAGCCCCGATCATTTTTCAGATATGCAATGCTCAGACTTTTGCCCTGTAATTTTATTCTGGTTGCAGGTCACATGCTGAGTTATTTATAAGGGGCGAATGTTTGTAATAATGTGGTGAATTAATCAAGTTTACATACTGATCCTATGGCAACATTTTTGTTGGAGGTCGGAACAGAGGAGTTACCGGCAGGTTTCGTGATGGACGCAGTGCGTCAGTGGCGCGAGCGCGTTGGCCAAAGTTTAGATCTAGCATTTTTGGACTACCAGGAAATTGAGTTGTTTGCTACTCCAAGGCGGCTGGCGGTATTGGTTAGGGGTCTACCAGTCCAACAAAGTGATCGGTTGGTGGAGTTTAAAGGACCAGGTGTAGCTAGTGCTTATGTCAAGGGGGATCCTTGGGGAGAACCGACCAAAGCGCTATTAGGATTTGTGAAGTCGCGGGGAGCAGATTTAACCGACTTGGTGATCCGAGCTACGGATAAGGGCGAGTTTGTGTTTGTGCAACAGCAGGTTAAGGGTCAGGCTGCGGCAGAAGTGTTACCCAGGTTGGCTCAAACTTGGATTTTGGGGTTAGAGGGTAAGCGGTTGATGCGCTGGGGAGATGGGGAGTTGAGGTTCCCACGACCAATTCGGTGGTTGGTGGCGTTGCTGGATGACCAGGTGCTGCCGGTGGAGCTAGAGAATTTGCATAGCGATCGCTTCAGTCAGGGACATCGGGTGTTGCATACGGGAGCAGTCCAACTAGATCATGCAGAGACCTATGTACAAAAGTTGGCTGAGGCGCATGTGATCGTGGATATGGAAAAACGCCGTCAAAAAATTTGTGATCAAATTGCTTCTTTGTCAGAATTGATGGGAGCAAAAGCTGAGATTTTACCTGATTTACTAACTGAAGTTACTCAGCTAGTGGAGTTTCCAACCGCGATTGTGGGCGAGTTTGAGCGGGAGTTTTTGCAGTTGCCGCCTGAAGTAATCGAGACGGAAATGGTTAGTCATCAACGCTATTTCCCTCTCTATGCTTTGGGTAGTCAGCCGCCTACGCTGTTGCCTTACTTTATTACCATTTCTAATGGTGATCCGACTAAGTCTAAGTTGATTGCGGCGGGTAATGGTCGAGTGATCCGCGCGCGCTTGGCAGATGGTCAATTTTTTTATGCTAGCGATCGCCAACAAAAGTTGACTGACTGGAATGTTTTGCTAGAGAAGGTGACTTTTCAGGAGCAACTTGGTTCAGTAGCTGAGAAGGTGGAGCGGCTGGCGCAGATAGTAGATGTGGTGCAAGGGGCGATCGCTAACTGGTCGGGGTCTGAAGCTGAACAGCAGCAAATTCGCTGCACGGCACTGTTGTGTAAGGCTGATTTGGTCAGTCAAATGGTGAAGGAGTTTCCAGAGTTGCAGGGAGTTATGGGGCAGTACTACGCCCAGGCAAGTGGAGAACCGCCTTTGGTTTGCCAGGGCATTCGGGAGCATTATTTACCGCGGGGGGCAGGTGATGTTTTACCTGAGTCGGTGACTGGCAAAATTGTGGCGATTAGCGATCGCTTGGATACTTTAGTTGGGATTTTTGGCTTGGGGATTGTGCCGACGGGTTCTTCTGATCCATTTGCGTTGCGGCGGGCAGCAGCAGGCATTGTCCAGATTATTTGGCAGGCAAATTATGAATTGAATTTACCTGAGGCGATCGCTCAGACGACGGTGATATATGGAGAGAAACTCAAGCTATCAGCCCTAGAGATTCAAGAGCATCTCCATAAATGGTTTGAGCAACGGGCGCGTACTTTGCTACAAGAGCGCGGCATTGACTATGACTTGGTGGATGCCGTGTTTGGCGACTCGGATTATACTTTGGCAGCTTTAGAGAATCTCAATCTTACCCGTCAGCGGGCTGATTTTTTACAGAGTGCCCGTCAAGATCAGAGCTTGGCGCAAGTGATGGAAGTAGTAAATCGTGCTAGTCGGTTAGCGGCTCAAGGGCAGTTGACCTATGACCAGACGGATTTGGCGGCAGTGGTCAATTTGGCTGACTTAAAGCTGGTGCCGGAACAAAAGCTGTACCAAGCGATCGCTCAGATCCCAATTCAGGCAGATTTTGATCGCCTTTGGCAGCATTTGCAAGCGATCGCTCCTGTATTGGCAGAATTTTTTGAGCAGGTAATGGTGATGGATCAAGATCCTCTGGTGCGCCAAAACCGACTCAATCTTTTAGGGGTACTGCGTAATCACAGCCGCCATTTGGCGGATTTTAGTGCGATTCGGTAGGGATAACCTGCCAAGTGGGGTAAGAGATCTGGGTTTAGATTAGGAAATAGCTAAGATGGCTATAGTTCAACCTCGGTAAAAATCATGGCGCGGAATCTGACTAACCTATTACAAGAGCTGCAAAATTTATTTGACCTGGAACAGTTGACTGAATTAGCCGAAAAGCTGGAACAAACTCAAGTCCAGGTTTCTACCCAGGTCAGATCAGGGCGATCGCTCACTAGTATTCCCCGCCGGGGCAATATACCGCAGCCGCCCACAGGTTTTCAGCCTACTGTAGTTACACCGCCACCCGATCCTAAACCCCTAGCCCAACTGGTGGGAGGCTTAGCCCCAGTTTTAGAACAGTTGCGCGAGTTAGTGGAAATTCCGCTCAAGCGACCTGAGATCTTTACCAAGCTAGGGCTAGAGCCGCCTAAGGGGGTGTTGCTGGTGGGAGCGCCAGGTACCGGCAAAACCTTGACCGCCCGATCGCTAGCTCAAACTCTGGGGGTAAATTACTTATCTGTAGTGGCACCAGAGCTAATCAGCAAATACTACGGCGAAGCTGAAGCCAAGTTGCGCCAATTATTTGACCAAGCTGCCCAGTCTGCCCCTTGCTTAATTTTTATCGATGAAATTGATGCCCTGGTTCCCAGTCGCGCCCAGGTGGAAGGGGAAGTGGAAAAACGACTGGTGGCACAGCTTTTGGGCTTAATGGATGGCTTTACCGCCAGTTCAGGCGTGATTCTTTTAGCTGCTACTAATCGTCCCGAAGCGATCGATCCTGCTTTGCGGCGACCAGGGCGGTTTGATCGAGAGATTTATTTCCCCATTCCAGATCCGGCGGCGCGGCAAGAAATTTTAAGGATTCAGACGGCAGCAATGCCCTTGGCGGAAAATGTGGATCTAGGAGCGATCGCGGCTCAAGCCCATGGCTTTGTGGGGGCAGATCTGAAGGGGTTATGCCAATCTGCCGCCTTCCATGCCCTGAAAACCCAAGTGCCAAATCTTGACCAAGTACCAGAACAGTTACAAATTACTCAAGCCGACTTTGACTGGGCGTTACAGCAAACCAAACCTGCCTCCTTGCGATCGCTCGTGGTGCAGTCTCCTCAAGTGGAGTGGTCAGCCATTGGCGGACTAGAATCAGTCAAACAGGAGCTCAAAGAAGCGATCGCGGGTCTACTCCATCCCGAACTCTACGCCCATACCCACGCCCAACCGGTAAAAGGGATTTTATTATGCGGTGCGCCTGGCACGGGCAAAACCCTATTGGCAAAAGCCGTCGCCACTGCTGCCCAAGCTAACTTTATGGCGATCAATGGGGCTGAACTCTTGAGCAAATGGGTAGGAGAGTCCGAGCTTGCCATTCGCCAGCTATTTAGCCAAGCCCGTCAGGTGGCTCCCTGCGTGATTTTTTTAGATGAGATTGACACCCTTGCCCCCGCCCGCAGCAGCCAAAGCAGTGAAGTAAGCAATCGGGTCATCGGTCAACTGCTCACCCAAATCGATGGGATTGGGGGGAATGAAGGTCTAATCATCATTGCTGCTACTAACCGTAAAAGCGCGATCGACCCCGCCTTAATTCGGGCAGGCAGAATTGAACTGCATATTCAGCTAGATTTGCCCGACTATCAAACTCGTTGTGCTATTTTAGCGGTGCATAATCGCGATCGCCCTCTGGATCCTAATCTTGACTTGGCTAACTGGGCAAAGATTACGGCTGGTCTTAGCGGTGCGGATCTGGCATTTTTGAGTAACCGTGCTGCCCTGTTTGCCATTCGCCGCCACCAGGCTAGTTCTGCTGCCAATATTGCCAACCTCTGCATTAACCATGCTGACTTTGACCAAGCCTGGCAAGAACTGCAAGCCAATCGCTCTGATTCCAGGAACCTTTAGCTGCCAACCGCGACTAGAGAAAATGAACTAATTCGCAGCCAAGCTTATCAAAATAGCGGTAGCCACCCTAGGCTTTTTTGACTACAGTAACAGTGGAATGCGTGGAATCAAGGAACTCAAATCATGGCAATCATTTTCGGCACCGACAATCCAGAGTTTTTATTTGGCACAGATAATGGTGAAGACATTCGCGGCCTAGATGGCAACGATACAATTATCGGCGTGGGTGGTAACGACAGTATCTTTGGCAACCTGGGCAATGATTTTGTCAGTGGCAACCAAGGCAACGATCAAGTATTTGGCGGTCAGGGTGATGACACCGTAGTCGGCGGTCAAGGCAACGACACCATCAATGGCAACCTGGGCAATGATCTGGTAAATGGCAATATCGGCGACGATGTGGTGTTTGGCGGTCAGGGCAATGACACTGGGCGGGGTGGTCAAGGTAATGACATTATCAGCGGCGATCTGGGCAATGATCTGCTATTTGGCGATGTTGGTAACGACACTCTGATTGGTGGTGATGGGTTTGATGCCTTTGTACTTGATTCCAGGGATAGTCGCCTGGCAGTAATTACTGACTTTCGGGCGAACCAAGACTACCTGGCCCTAGATGGGGAACTGCAACCTCCTGGCAGCAACAGTGGTACACCTGTGACCCTAGTGCAGGATGGCAATAACACTAATATTCTGGTGGGCGATCGCGTGATTGCACGCCTATTGGATGTAGTAGCGAACACAATTACCAACGGCAATTTTACTCGCACTCTGGTAGCTCCTACTACTGCCCCTACCTCTACCCTGGATACGGGCAATAACATTACTGGCACTAGCGGCAACGACACGATCGCTGCCACTTCTACTACCGGCGTAACTGGGAATCCTGCTAATGTCGCTAGCCAACTTGCCGACACGATCAATGGTAGCAACGGCGATGATCTAATTCAAGCCTTGGGCGGTAATGACAGCATTCAGGGTGGGGTAGGCAATGACACAGTTGTGGGCGGCGCTGGTAACGATACCATTGTGGGTGGTGCCGGTGATGACGTTGTGATTTGGCAAGAAGGGGATGGTTCCGATAGCCTCGATGGGGGGGAAGGTCTAGATCAACTCACCTTGAATTTGAATACCGCATCTGACCAGATTGCGATCGCTGCCCAAGGCAATCAAATCCTGGTTAGTCGTGCAGAAATTAATCCTTTTAGCCTCAACCTGACCGCGATCGAGCAACTATTTATCAACGGCGGTAGCGGCAATGACCTGATCAATGCTAGTACCAGCCTAGCCTCCTTAGCTCTCTCCCTCAATGGCGATCCTGGCAATGACACCTTGATTGGCGGCTTGAGCAATGACTTACTTACAGGTGGAGATGGGGGCGATCTGTTTGTGATCAGTCGCAATGCCGGATCTGACACGATCACTGACTTTGTGAAAGGCACTGACCTGATTGGCTTGGGTGGCGGACTCACCTTTGGCAATTTAACGATTTCGGCTGCCTCTAGCAACATTACCACTATTACCAGTGGTGAGCAGATCATTGCCACCCTGCTGGGCGTAACTGCTAGCAGCCTGACTAATTCGGACTTTGTGCCTTTTACTATTCCTAATCCGCCCGCCCCTGGCACTGGCACGTTTGCTTTTAGTGGCTCCAGCTTTAGTGTCAACGAAGATGGCACCGGCACAATTACCCTAGTTCGCACTGGCAGTAGCACTGGCACTGCTAGCGTCCTAGTTACCCCCACCAACGGCACAGCTACAGGCGGTACCAGTCCGTTAGCTACTCCTAGTGACTTTGACAACAGCCCGATCACGGTCACCTTCGCCCCAGGTGAGACCAGTAAGACGATCACGATTCCAATTTTAAATGACGCGATCGCGGAACCCAACGAGACGGTGAACTTGAGCCTGACGGCAATTACTAGTGGCATTACCATCGGTAGCCCCAGCACTGCCACGCTCACAATTGTGGACAATGACGCGATCGCGGCTGGCAGTTTGTCTTTCAGTAGCGGTAATTTCAGGATCAGCGAAGATGGAGTAGCAATCAATGCTGTTACCATCACCCGCTCTGGGGATTCTAGTAGCTCGGTGGCAGTGACTGTAAACCCCAGTAACGGCACAGCAACTGGCGGCAGCACTCCCCTGGTTTCACCCACAGATTTTGCCAACAGCCAAATCACCGTCATCTTTGCCCCAGGGGAAACAAGCAAAACCGTCACCATTCCCCTTCTGGATGACGCGATCGCTGAACCAGATGAAACCATTAGCCTCACCCTCTCAAATCCTACAGGAGGAGCAGTTCTGGGGAGCCAAAGCACCGCCACTCTCACAATTGCCGATAATGACTCTACTACTGTGTCCATCCTGGCGACAGATGCCAACGCCTCTGAAGCGAACCTCGATACTGGCACCTACACCTTTAGCCGCACTGGTTCGGTCGCCTCAGCCCTGACCGTGAACTACCAAGTTTCTGGTACAGCTAGCGGTGCCGACTATGTGCCCCTGGTGGGCAGTGTGGTCAATGGCACAGTGATTACCGGCTCAGTAGTAATTCCCGTTGGCTCTAGCGCTGTCACCCTCAACCTCCTACCAATTGATGATGAAATTCCTGATGGTAATTTGGGCGCTAGCAGTGAAACTCTCACTCTCACCCTGACCACTGGCGTCGGCTATAACATCGGCTCTGGCAGCAATGCCACGGTGACCATCGGTGACAATGATTCTACCTCTAGCAATGACCTGTTGCGGGGCGGCGATGCCAATGATCAATTCAATGGTCTGGCGGGTAGCGATACAATTTTGGGTGGAGCTGGTAACGATACCCTCATTGGCGGGGCAGGCAGTGACCTCCTAACTGGCGGCAGTGGTAGTGATCTATTTTTATACACGGCACCAACGGAATTGGGTGATACGGTTACTGACTTTGTTAGTGGTAGCGATCGCTTTGGCTTTGATATTTTGGCCTTTGGCTTTACGGGTCTGTCTGTGGGAGCAATTCCAGCCGATCGCTTCCTACAGGTCACCACCTACAGCGATGATTTAGCTCCTAGCGCTACTGCGGCCGTGCTGATTTATGAAGCTGCCACCAAGCGACTGATATTTGACAACAATGGCAGAACGGCGGGCGGTATTTCTACGGTGGCAACTTTGGAATCTGGCTCGGTGGCGATCGGGGATGTTTTACTAGTGAATGTCTAGGAGTAAAAGCGATCGCCACCTACTGATTTTTCCAGGGGCGATCGGGGATGTTTTACTAGTGAATGTCTAGGAGTAAAAAAGAATCCAAAGAAATCATTAGGACTTACGCAAAGGTGATCTAAAACCCTGGCTTTAATTGGGGTGTGGGGCTATGCCCTCAAACTCCCTTTTTATCACAGTTCCCAAATTAAGCTGCGTAAGTCCTGATCATGACTTGAGCAGCCAAAAACCAGCAAATTCTTGATCTTCTGCCTTGGTCTGGATGGCTAAAAAATGCACTCCCTCTGGCTTAGCTTGCTCAAATTCTTCGGCTTTAACCCTGAGGCGCGGATCAACTTTAGCTAACCGCCAGCGGCTATCGGCTCCTGCATCTAGCACCAAATAATTTCGCTCACAGGTCAGAAACACTGGATCAACCCCTGACATCCAAGCGGCTAGGGGCAGGGCACGGCGAGAATAAATGATTACCCCAGGGATTTCTAGGGTAGGCGGTAAATTCACCGGAAACCGTTCGCCAAAATCAATCTGCCACTGATCAGCTTCGCTCAAGTCAGTAACTGTCAAGCTTGCAATTAGCCAGCGATCGCCCACTAGCGCATCGGGTGGAGTTTGTAATATTGGTTGGGGATTAAGGATCAGGGGCAAGGGATCGGCTTGCTCTGGATAACATTCCTGGAGCCATTGCCTGAGGGTAAATAATCGCCGCGAAGCCTGGGGAATTAAATCTGCTGCCTTGCACCCCCTGGTGATCATATTTGCCATGGTAGCGCGGAAGAAACGTACCTTCAAAGGTGGTGCTGTAGTGGCGATCGCTGCGTGTAGTTGACTAGCTAGCCATTCGGAATTGACTTGATCGGGCGGGCAGATCTGACGATATTCCCAAGAGCGATCGCTATTACAAATTAGTAATTCCCAGATCTTTTTCTGATTCGCATCTAGTTGGGGGCGGGAAAAGAAATCTAATTCCCAAAATACAGCACGCATGATCGCAAAATTTAAGTGGGCACTAATTCTCCTGGACGCAGCTTAGCCCATTTGCCCTGTTCTTGGGTAAAGCTATGACACTCTACCACATCCCATTCCATTTCAATCTCTAGCCCACGGCTGCGAATATTCACGTTGATCCTGGGCTGATCAGCTACGAAATCTGGCTGGGTTGACAGGTGAGGCTGCTGATGCTGAGTTTCTACTGCGTGATAGGTTTGGCAGCGATCGACATAGTGGCAATGAATACAAATACACATGGCTATCACCCCAGATATTGCGATTTTTCAAAGAATGCGGCACAGAAGTCATTAAAACCAATTGCCGAACTGCACCCCACACCCCCACTGTATCCCTTAATCCCTAAATAGGGTGTAAGTCCTAACTAATTTACTCTACCTTTTTACTTCACCTTCGGCTTAGGGGCGAGCTTATTGGCAGGTTTGGTAGCAGGCTTGGGCATGGGTTTAACTTGGGGTGGGGCGGGTGGTTCTGGAGGCAGATTCAGATCCACTTCACCAGCAATTTTTTGGCGACTAAGCTGATTGCCCACTGCCACTAGGGTGACCCCAGAGGCATTGTTAATATCTTTCCCTTTATTGTCTGTAAATACATTGCGCCCAGCATCAGCGATCGTGCCTAAATCTGGGGCGGGCTGTCCTTTCCGATCCTTGATTACTACCACGCCATCCTCCTGACTACCTTTGATTAAATTGCCGCGCAGCACCGGTTTGGCAAGATTAGAAATCACCACCCCACTGCGATTATTCAAAATCCGATTATTCACCACCGCCACCTGGGACTGCTGCCCGATCGCTAGCCCAAAGCCAGTATTTTCAAACAGGTTATCGCTAATTTCTCCTTTGCTACTGCCTACTGCCGAAATCCCATTCGCCCGATTTTTACTAAATATGTTGCTGGAGATCAAGGCAACTGTCCTGCCAGTCAAGAACACGCCATCATGGGTAGTGCCCACAAAGCTATTGTTGCGTAAAATCACGTCTTCGCTAGATTCTAGCCATAGGGCATAACCCCTGGGGTTGGCATTAGTGAGGGTGATCCCAGCAATTACGGTCTCATCCCCCGCCAGCAAGGCAATATTTTGGCGGGCAAAAGTCGGACTAATAAATACTCCTCCCCCTTGAATAATCACGTCTTTACCCTTATTGCTGTCGTTGCCACGCAGGGTAAGGCCAGGAGCGAGTTTGAGCGGGAATACTTCCCCAGTTTCTGGAGTGTAACTGCCAGGCGCTAGTTGAATGATTGTCCCTGGTTGAGGATTGCTATTCAGGGCTGCCGTAATCGAACCGTAGGGAGCGACTTGGGTGCCGTTGCCATTACTGCCAGGCGCTACGTAAATCACTTGACTATTGACTGGCAAGGTTAGTGAGGTGGGGGCAGTGCTGGGAGTTTGAGCAGTGATTGGGTCTAGAGCGATCGCTGTACTCAAACTAATCACCCCTAGCCAAACCCCAAATTTAATTCTCATGCCATAGTCCTCCCTAAGAAATTAGCCTAAAAAACTGATTGATTCTAACCCTCATCTAGAAGTGAGGCAAATTTTTTTGTTCCTGCTACTGGTTGAAGTTACCGGCATGGGCTTGGATCTCGGCGATCGTAAACATAGGCTGCAACTTTAGCCCCGCCTGCTGTAGAGCCAGAGTTCCCCCTTGCTCTCGGTCTACTAGGGTAATTACTTGATCCACCACATATCCAGCATTGCGCAATTTTTCCGCCGCAAACAGAGCCGAAGCCCCAGTGGTAACCACATCTTCTAGGACTGTGATCTCAGTTCCAGGCGGCAAGCTACGACCTTCAATCCAGGCGCCAGTTCCGTGCCCTTTAGGTTGTTTTCGTACAATTAAGGCAGATATTGGGCGATCGCTGTAGGCAGATACCACACTCACGGCTGTAACTAGGGGATCAGCCCCTAGGGTGAGACCAGCTACCGCCTTGGTAGATGCGGGCAAAGCAGCCAGCATAATTTCACCAATCCACCGCGCCCCCAGGGGATCAAGGCTGACCAACTTACCGTTGATGTAATAATCACTGGTCTGACCAGAAGAAAGGGTAAAATTGCCCTCTTGATAAGCTTGGGTGCAGATCAGATCTAGGAGGGCGGCACGGGAGTTAGTTATGGTCATATTAAATGGATCAATAGGTTGCTGTCTAAATATTTGCCAGGTTTAGCCTGAGTTAGGCACAATCTTTAGCCAAATGTTTGCCAGCTTTAGCCATATTTAATCAGGAATTTGAGTTTGATTGTTCCTAGCTAGTTTTTAATGGTAATTTTGTGCCGATGTAACTGTGCAAATCTGTTAGATTATTCACGATCTTGAGCTTTTATTCACGTGAGGAAATTCGATGTTACCCCTAAGCTTTTCTAATCTTACAGCTAAGGTTTGTGCCGCGATCGCTTTATCTAGTTTTGGCATACTTAGCGCTCCTCTAGCCCAAGCCAATCCCAATTTGACTGATGCTGATCAGTTTCCCCACCAGGACCATCCGCCTACTTACCTAGAGGCATTGAATAAGGTGTTAGATTTGACCGCTGATCCTAACCTTCATGCGCCAATTTTTGATGCCACTTTCCGCGACTTGCTATTCAAAAGACAAAATAATGCCTATCGCACCGTAGTCAAAGAAATGTGGGATCAGCAAGCCTCTGGTAGCCCCCGCATTCGTACCCGCGATATTGCTAGCCCCTTTACCACTCAACTTTCTTGCTTCTCCAGCTACTATTACTCCTCTGGAATTGAGGTTCCCAGCAACTTCAGCGCTGATTGTCCTTCTACGGTGGAGTTTGCTGAAGTGGTCAAAGAGCCAGAAGCACCTAGAGAGCCAGTTTATACCGCTCCTTCTGCTCCTAGCCGTCCTCAGCCACCCGTGCGTGGCTTGTGGTAAAAGATGGGGCAGCGTCTGATCGGGATCACGGGGGGAATTGCCAGTGGTAAATCTACAGTGGCTAGCTATTTGGGCAAGCAACACCGGCTACCCCTGCTAGATGCGGATGTCTACAGCCGTAATGCCCTCTACCAGGTAGAAGCTCAGGTACTAGCTCGCTACTCGACCCAGGTGACCACCTATGTGGAGCATCAGCCCACCCTTGATCGGGCAAAGCTCGCAGAAATTATTTTTGCGAATGCGCCAGAGCGGACTTGGCTAGAAAATTTACTTCACCCCCTAGTGCGCCAGTGCTTTGAGTCTGAACTACGGCGCTTGGCGGCTCAGCCTACCCTAGTTTTGATCATTCCCTTGCTCCTGGAAGTGGGTTGGCAAGACCTGGTAACTGAAACCTGGCTAATCTACTGCCCGCCTGATTTACAGTTGAAGCGCTTGATCCAGCGTAATCATCTCACTCCAGCCGCCGCCCAACTCCGCCTGGATTGCCAATGGCCAATTGAGCGCAAACTTACCTTAGTTGATCGGGTGATTGATAACTCCCTTGAGCTTGACCCGCAAGCTAAAAACTGGCAAAACCTTTACCATCAAGTCGATCGCGCTTTGCTTGTTCCCGATGGCAATCACCTTTAGTTCGCTTGGTTTAATCGATCTGCAAATCAATGGGGCTTTAGGCCTAGCTTTTAATCAACTGAAGCCAGAGCATTTGCCCCTGTTAGGGAAGATCTGTGAGTTGCTCTGGCACCAGGGCGTAGATTACTTTTTGCCCACCCTAGTGACCACTTCAGTCTCAGATACCCAGACTGCCTTGGCAGCGATCGCTACTTTTCAGCAATCCCCCCCCCTGCCCCAAGCTGCTCAAATCTATGGCGTGCATCTGGAAGGGCCTTTCCTTCAGCCCCAGCGCCGGGGCGCACACCCCGCCGAATTTTTGCTGCCCCTCACCCTGGATAACTTGCTGGAGCTTTTGGGCGAATATACCAGCCTAGTTAAGTTAGTCACCCTTGCCCCTGAGTTAGATCCTACTGGAGCAGCGATCACTTACCTGGTGGCCCAGGGAATCAAAGTCAGTTTGGGACATAGTAGTGCCACCCTAGAAGTTGCCCAGCAGGCTTTTGGGCAAGGAGCCTCCATGGTTACCCATGTTTTTAATGCCATGCCATCCCTGCATCACCGCCAACCAGGTCTATTGCTAGAGGCGCTCACCAATCCCCAGGTCTATTGCGGCGCGATCGCCGATGGAGTCCATTTACATCCCCAGATTTTGCGGCTGCTCTATCAACTCAAGGGCGATCGCTTGATCCTGGTGAGTGATGCCCTCGCTCCTATTGGTTTAGGAGAAGGGAATTTCCCTTGGGATCAAAGGCAAATGCAAGTGGTGAATGGCACTGCTAGGCTGGCAGATGGCACCCTATGTGGCACTACTCTACCCCTCAAAAGTTGTGTGGAAAACCTAATCAAATGGCAAGTGTGTGATCTAGCTACTGCTGTAGATCTAGTTACTAAAACCCCACGTCAATTTTTAGGATTGCCGATGGAGGGCATAGAGCCAACTCTAACGTGGACAATTAGCGATCGCACTGAACTTGAATTTAAACGCTTGCCAGTTAACTCTCCTAAGTTTTCTTGAATACTCTTTTGAACCCAAAATTTACCCTTCTGGTCAGCCAGCTAGGGCTGAGTTCATGCAGAATTAGATAAAAGCAGGGAATGATGAATAGAGTAAGTAGAGTTGCGAGGGAGAGTCCCGAAAATACCACAATTCCCAGGGGCTGTAAAAATTCGCCACCATCACCTAAACCCATTGCCAGAGGCAGCATTCCCAAGACCGTAGTAATCGTAGTCATGAGAATGGGTCTAAGACGCTGGGGTGCAGCCAGAGTAATGGCAGTGAAGCGATCGCACTTTTCCCGTTCCCTAATTTGATTCGCTAATTCCACCATAATAATCGCGTTGTTTACCACAATGCCCACCAGCAAGACTGCTCCGACAATTGCGGTAGCGCCAATCGCTGTGTTCGTGACAAACAGACCAATAATTCCGCCAGCGATCGCCAAAGGAATAGTGAGCATAATCACCAAGGGATCAAGCAGGGAATTATACTGCACTGCCATCACCACAAACACCAGAAAGCAGGCTAACCCACCCAAGGTTTTGAGCGCGTCTTGCAGTTGCTGATTAGATGCTCCTGCCGTACTCGGCAGCACCGTAACTCCTTCTGGTAGATCCTGCTGCGCAATTACCTGGGCAGTTTCAGCGATCGCTTGCCCTAGACTTGCGCCACGATTGAGACTGCCATTGATGATATAAACCTGACGCTGATTGATTCGTTGAATTTCACCAGGAGCTTGCCCATCCGTGATTTTAGCCACATCTGCTAAGCGAATTTGGCGATTATTTTGGCTAAACAAGGGAATAGAATTCAGTTGGCTAGGTTGATTAATCAATTCAGGATCAACCTGTACCCGCACATCCACCAGGCGATTACCCCGTTGCAGACTGGTAGGCACCGAGCCAGTTATTACGGTTTGAATCGTATCACCCACATTTTTGGCATTTAATCCCAGGGCTTGCAGTCTCTCCCAGTTGGGCAAAATTTGGACTTCAGGTTGGCGATCGTCCGCATCAGGGCGAAAATTAGCCGATTTTACCTGCTCTTCCAAAGCATTGAGAATCTGTCTACCTGCGCTCTGTAACTGCTCGTAATCATTCCCCTGCAAAATCGTGTCAATATCCGTGCCAGGAGTAGGAGAGTTATTGGTAATTAAGCCTCTGACCCGACCAGGATTAAGTCTGAGCCTAATTCCCGCCAAATTCAAACCAGCTAATTGCCGATTCACTTTCTGCACAAACGCCTGCACATTCGTACCAGGTTTGAGCGTAATGGTGCTGCTACTACGCAGGGGATTGGAAGTGACATTATTGCCAAAGGAAGAGCCACCGATCGTAGAAAACACGTATTCTATTTCTGACTGCTTCCCTAAGATTTGGTCTACTTCAGCAATCACGCGGCGATTGGTTTCTAGGGTAGTGCCAGGCGGGAACTGGGCAAATAGCTGCGCCTGACCCGTATTAATTTGGGGTAAGACTTCTTGGGCGAGATAGCCACTCATAAACATACTAGTGCCGCCCAAGCCCGCCACTACCAATAGCACCACTAAAAATCGGTAGGGTAAGAGCCGTTGCAAGAACCAGCCATAGCCCAAAACTGACTGCTCAAATCTTTGGTTAAACTGCTCTAGGGGCCAGAATGTGGCTAACCCACTGGTTGCCTTGATCGTAAATAAGCGGGAAGCCAAGGCTGGGACTACAGTTGCTGCCACCACAATCGAAGCCGCCACGGCAAAACTGATCGTGAGAATCAACTCGTTGAATAATAGAGAAATGAAACCACCAATCAACAGAAACGGCAGCACTGCTACCAGGTTAGTGCTGGTGGATGCCAATAGCGCTGATTCCACTTCGCTACTGCTGTCGGCGGCTGCTTGAATGATTTCTGCCTTAGTTTGATTGGGTTTAATGCCGCCCGCAATACTCTCTAGCATCACAATCGAGTTGTCTACGACAATTCCCACCCCCAAAGCCAAGCCGCCCAAGCTAAAGAGATTAATCGAGAGCTTAAACAATGCCATTAAGATCACCGCTGCCATCACTGAGAGCGGAATGGAAATCACGATAATTAGAGTCTGACGCAGAGAGCCTAAAAATAACAGTACCGAAATCGCCGCCAACAAAGCGCCAACTAGCCCAGAACTGACCACATTGGAGATCGAGTTTTTAATGAATACCGATTCATCAAAGGTGGGGCTAATATTCGCATCGGCTGGAATTAATCCAGTCTGTTTGAGGCTATCTAGCTTCTGTTTAATGCTGTCTACTACTTCAATCGTATTCGCATCGGGCTGTTTCTGAATGCTGATTTTAACTGCGGGTTTGCCATTTAGCTGCACAAATACCCGTTGCTTTTCGGTGTCGTCAATCACTTGGGCAAAGTCCCGTAAATAGATGGTTTGACCTGCACTATTCACTAGAGAGACTTGATTGATTTCGGCGGCATTAGCGAATCTACCTACAGTGCGGGTGAGCGGTTCAAAACTGCCCCCTTCAATTCTGCCGCCAGAAATATCTTGGTTGCGATCGCTCAAGGCAGTCAATACCCGATCTATACTCATTCCTAGGGCATCAAGTTTAGGTAGATCGAGATTAACTTGGACTTCTTGATCCACCCCACCAGTCACATCTACGGCTGCTACCCCTGGCACAACTCGCAGTTCTCTCGCCAATTCTTGATCGGCGAGGATTTGCAATTCCGCAATCGAAAGAGAATCAGAACTAAAAGCATACTCAATCACTGGCAATTGAGAAGGATCAAACTTGAAAATTCTAGCCCCTTCAATATCATCAGGCAGACGGCTCAAGCCCCGATTGTAGGTGGCAGTAACATCGTTGAGCGCCTGCTCAATATTGCTACCAGGCTGAAAAAATAAATCTACCCGCACTCTGCCCTCTTGGGTACGAGAAAAGATTTGGGTTACGCCTTCGGTACTAGAAAGGGATTCTTCCAGAGGACGAGTCACTTCATCCACTGCCACTTCTGGGGTGAACCCAGGCAAATTTAACTGCACGGCAATGCGTGGATAGGTAATTGAAGGTAGCAGATCGACTTTGAGGGTAGAGACTAAAAACACCCCCAAAACAATCACCGCCGTAGTCAGCATCAAGGTGCCGATGTGTTGGGAAATGGATAGACTACTGAGACTAAACTTAGGTGGCTGGGTAGACATGATTTTACCTGGGTAAGGGTTTAACTACGGCGCTGGGGTTTAGAGTTTTGCGAAAGAATACTTAAAGTCACTGGGTCACCATCTTGTAGTCGCCCTCCCACCCTAGTAATAAACCGTTCGCCTGGCTGTAGCCCCGCCAACACCTCTATTTTGCCGTCTGCTTGGTTTCCTAACTGAACTTGACGAGCGATCGCTTGAGTTTGCTTACCTGTTTGCTTGACCACATAGACCTTAGCCGCCTGGCTAGAAGCATTTTGACTGGCAGATCTACCCAACCTGAGCGCCCCTTGGGGAATTACTACTCTGGCTGGCTGAGCAGAGGCAAACCTGACCCGGGCAAGTAAACCACTGCCAATTTGAGCTTGGGGATTGGCCAAACTTAATTCCACGGGAATCAAGCGGGTAGTCGGATCGGCGGCAGGAGAAATTCTGGAAACCTGGGCTGAGATTTCTTGGTTAGGCTGGGCATCTAGCTGCACGATCGCTTTTTGACCAAGTTGAATTTGGCTACGATCAAGTTCTGAGAGTTGTACCACTACCTTAACGCGGGAGAAATCACCAATCTTGATCACTTCATTGCCTGGCTGGAGCAAATTGCCTGGCTCACTTGCCTTGCTTAAGACTAGCCCAGTCACAGGAGCCTTGATCTGAGTATAGGTGAGGCGCTCTTGGGCTTGGGCTAAAATGGCAACCTGGGCATCCTGGCGACGTTGGGCGGCTCCTAGCTCACTCTCTTGGGATTGGACTTGGGCGATCGCAGCTCTGAGGGTCTGGGCAGCAGTGCTAGCATTGGTTTGTGCCTGTTCGGCCGCCTGTTTAGCGATCGCGCCATCTATATTCAGTTGTTGCAGACGGCGGGCATCCGCTTGGGCTTGGCGCAGTTTTAATCTGGCATCTTCCACTTGAATTTCAGCATTTTTGATCTGGGTACGGGCGCGGACTACCTCTGCCTGGCGGGCAGCCAGTTCTGATTGGGCTTGGGTGACGGCGGCGCGTAAAATCAAATCATCTTGCTGAGCGATCGCTTGACCCAGATTTACCCGATCTCCCACATCAACCGCCAAACTCACCAGCCTGCCTTCTAGGCGCGATCGCACCGTAACTTCCCGTTGGGGGGCTGTAGTTCCCACGTAGCTGATGCTGGGTTGCAACTGACCAAGCTTGGCCGATTCCACATCTACATTTACTGGTCTGGGTGGGCTGACCGGCTGAGCATTAGAATTGGGTAACCCCCCACAGGCAGAAACCAACCCCAAACAACCGCAAAGCCCCAGATAGATCAACCTTTGCTTCATAAGAATTGTGCCCCAGCAAATAATCAGTAACAGTTTAGACTAAGAAATGTTACAACTAGTTCAAAGCTCCTGCCTAAATTAAGCTGCTATTACAGTTACAACTTACGCAAAGGTGATCTAAGACCCTGGCTGTAAGCGGGTGCGGGCTTCGATCTCAAACTCCCTTTTTACAACAGTTCTAAAATTAGATTGATCGGTAACAAGCAGGGTTGCAGGGCACATACCGAAGGAAGACGAAGCCGATACCGCATGGGGTTTTAAGGAACTTGAACCCACAGTACCTTGCAGTCAAGGGATTCATAATTAGCCAAACAACCAGCTTTCCACCTTGGTTAGATTTTTCCAATCAGGGCGGCGTCTTTTCCCTTCCACAAAATTATTAGTAATTTCAGGCTTGAGATCTGACAAAAGCATTAGCCAGTTTTGGGCGGCTTCCACTTCACCGCGTACCCCTGGTTGATTGTTTTCCATAAGAGCGAGGGCGAGGTTAATGTGGGCTTGGGGGTCTTCGGGGCTGAGTTTGACCGCAAGTTTGGCGGCTTTGAGGGCAGGTTTAGGCTGCTGATCCAATAAATAGAGCCAAGAGAGGCAAATCCAGCCACTGGCAACCTTGGGCTGGCGATCGCAAATTTTTTGATAGGTAGGGATTAAGCTAGCTGCATCTTCTCCCTCGTTATAACGTCTCAAGCCCTGCTGAAACAAATCTTCAATCGTATTGCCACCAATTTGCTCTGTAGAGTGCTCAACAGTTGGTTCTGTAGTTTGCATAAATTATGCCGATAAAATTAATTGCAGCCATACAGCATAACACCTCTGGTATAAATAGTATGCTGCTATGCTCTTTGCCATGACCATCAAAATTGCTATTCTGACTGCCTCTGATCGCGCTAGTGCTGGGGTTTATGAAGATCTGTCTGGTCGGGCGATTATCGATTTACTTAACTCCTATTTGATTAGTAACTGGATGCCGGTGTACCGTCTAATCCCAGATGATCAAGAGGCGATCGCCCATAATTTGATTGAGCTAGTAGATCAAGAGCAATGCTGCCTGGTAGTCACTACAGGCGGTACTGGCCCTGCCCCCAGAGATCTCACCCCCGAAGCTACCATGATGGTGTGCGAGAAAATGCTGCCAGGCTTTGGTGAATTAATGCGAAGTGAATCCCTCAAATATGTACCAACTGCTATTCTTTCTCGACAAACAGCAGGAATTAGGAGGCGATCGCTAATTGTGAATTTGCCTGGCAAGCCCAAGTCGATCACCCAATGTCTCAGAGCCGTATTTCCTGCTATTCCCTACTGTTTAGATCTAATCGGCGCGCCTTATTTAGAGGTAAATTCTGAACAGATTCAGGTATTTCGACCCCAAAGTTAGGTCTTATTCAAGATCTTGAGCCGAAGGTGTATATGCTGGTTCAGGCGGCGCTACATAGGCAGGTTCTGGCAGTGGCGTATACACTGGCTTAGGCTCAGACACCTTGGGTTCCTGCTGTGTGGTGAGTCGCTGCTGCTGTTCTTGTTCGGCTATTCTGGCGCGCTCTTGACGCTGCTGCTCGAGCGATCGCGGCCGAAGAGGAATCTGCCTATGCAGCCTGTCTCAAAACCATTGCATCTTTCTTTCAAGCTGGGCAAGTGGCTGCTACTCCCTACAGCCAAGTACCTGTGAGTGCTAGGGCGGCGATTTCCCAAGCGAGCTATCGCTATCGGGATGGACTGGTCAAGGCCAGGAATGCTCTGAAGATTCCTGCTTTTGCCTATGATGGCTAATCTAGTTGGACTGCCAAAGCCCCAACTAATACAGCTTATTGAGGGTTTGTTTATTACGGGTGCAGGGTTCCACCCCTGCGTGGGGCGTAGCCCCACACCCCACTATATTAATTGATCCTGCAACAGGCTGTACCAATTAAATAATTAGAAATTAAAGGAAAACTATGAATCTCTCTACTACTCAACTATCTGCCACCGAATCTATTTCAAGCTGCCTACCAAAATCGCTACACCTGGGATGCTAACTTCCCTGGCTTTACCGCAAAAGTGACTCTCAAGCACAATGATTTAGTTGCCACCGCCGATGTGGAAATTTCGCCTAAACTCAAGGTGACCGTTACCAATGCCAACAGCCCCGAAGCGGAAAAGGCGATTTTCGGTCAAATGCAATCGTGACCTTGGCGATCGGGATTTGTTTGGGGCGATCGCTGAATATTTTGAACCTGAGTGACGAAACTGCCCTAGGTTTAGGCATTTCCCTCGGCTGGTCACGGTTACTGGTGGGTGGCGTTGCCTCGATGTTGGCTGCCAGTGCGGTGAGTATGGCGGGGTTGATTGGCTTTACAGTTCCCAACTTAGGCTGCGTCAGTCCTGACAATTACACAACGGGGTCGCAGGGAAAATGTGATTGATAATTGAGCTAAAGGCTGTAGCCTAAGTAAGACTTACGCAGAAGGAAGAGCTGTAAATACCAAATTGGTTTAAAATCAAAGGCATTGCCAAATCTCTGGTCACAATAATAAATACAGGTTATAAAATATGGAACTTAGTTTTTTGATCGCCGCTCTGCCCGAAGCCTATCGCATTTTTAATCCTCTGATTGATGTTCTACCAGTAATTCCGGTATTTTTCTTACTACTTGCTTTTGTTTGGCAAGCAGCCGTAGGATTTAGGTAACTTAAATTAGAACGGGAACGCACTGTGGAAAAAGGCACTCTAGTAGAATTTCGGCTACATGGGGAGCGCCGCCTAGCTGTAGTTGATCGACCTGAAGGCAAAAAGCACTTTCAACTGATTGATGCCAACGGTACTAGCCACACAGTGCATCCCCGCGATCTTGAATTTGTGGTGCCAGGCGAACGGCTCCAACCCCAAGCCATCCCCAAGTTTCAAGCTCAACTTCAGCCTTTTCTTGATCCTGATGCCCTAGAGGTGGCCTGGGAAATTTTAGGGTCTGACCAGAGCACCACTGATCCCGCCAACTTAGCTAACTTGCTATTTAGTGAAGTAAATGGCGTAACTTGCTATGCTGCCCATGTGTTGCTGGTAGAAGACAAGCTCTATTTCAAGCAAAAAGGAGCAGAATTTGAGCCGCGATCGCCTGCCCAAGTAGCAGAGCTCAAACATCAACAGCAAATTGCCCAAGCTCGTGCCCAAGAGGTCGCTAACTTTCGCCAAAAACTGGCTGATGCCCTAGCAGGACAAGTAGTGACCTGGACTACCAGCGATCGCCAGCGCCTAGAATGTCTGGAAAGATATGTGTTGCAAGCGGAAGAATGTAAAGATAAAGCCGCCGCCCAAGAATTATTAGCTAGCCTGCAACGCCCCAAGCACGACAAAGCCGCCTTTGATCTCTTGGTAGATCTTGGGATCTGGACAGTACACGAAAACTTAAATCTGCGCCGCAGTCAGATCCCTTTGAAGTTTGGGGCAGAAGTGAGCAGGTGGGTGAGCCAAATTTGCCAAGATCCCCCCCGCGATCGCGCCCTCAATCGTCTGGATCTGACTAGTCACCACGTCTACACCATTGATGATGAAAGCACTACCGAAATTGATGATGGTTTGAGCTTAGAAGCTTTAGCCAATGGTGAACACCGAATCTGGGTGCATATTGCTGATCCTACTCGCTGGCTAGAGCCTAATGATTTGCTCGATCGGGAAGCACGTAAGCGCGGTACTACGGTTTATCTACCTACGGGCATGATCCCGATGTTTCCGCCAGAACTCGCCACTGGTCCCATGAGTTTAGTGCAGGGGCAAATCTGTCATGCCCTATCTTTTGGCATAGATTTAGATCACCAAGGGCAGGTAATTAATTTCCAAATTTGCCCTAGCCTGGTTAAGCCGCGCTATCGCCTCACCTATGAAGATGTGAATGAGATGGTACAGCTAGGGGTAGAGCCACAACTCGATCAACTCGATCGCTTAGCCAAATTGCGACATCAGTGGCGCTTAGGTCAAGGGGCGATTCATATTCGATTGCCAGAAACCAGCATTAAAGTCAATCCGCCGAATGAGTTGATTGTGGAGGTACTAGATGATTCTCCTGCTCGTCAGCTAGTAGCAGAGATGATGATTTTAACTGGCGAGGTGGCTGCCAAGTTTGCCCAAGCCCACAATATTCCTGTGCCCTATCGGTTTCAAGTCCAGCCCGACTTACCTACGCCTGAAGTATTACAGCAGTTGCCTCCTGGCCCTGTGCGCGAGTTTGCGATCGTCCGCTGTATGACCAAGGGAGAGATGGGGGTTTATCCCTTTACCCATGCAGGCTTAGCTCTATCGGCCTATTGCCAGGTGACTTCCCCGATTCGTCGCTATGGGGATCTGTTGGCTCATTTTCAAATCAAGGCTTGCTTGAACGGAGAGCCACTGCCTTACGATCATGAGGGTCTGGCTGCCATGCTGAGTATGATTGATGGGGCAGTTTATGAAGCCGCCCAGATTGAAAAACAAACTAATCGCTACTGGAGTCTGGAGTATCTACGCCGTCAGGGGGATCAAGTATGGCGAGCAGTTTTGTTAGACTGGTTGAGGCAACATGAGCAGTTGGGATTAGTTTTGCTAGAAGATTTGGGTTTGAAGCTGCCCATTCGGATTACCCGCTCGGTAAATGTGGGTGAAAGTTTTGAGGTGATGGTGGAGGATGTAGATCCGCGCCGAGATTTGATCAATTTTCGCGAGTTAGCCTCGGTGGTTTCGATGAGTATGGTGGCAGATTAATGGCTTTGGAACAAGGTGAGTCTAAACCTGTCCCTAATAATAACTGGTGGCTATGGTTGCTGCCAGTAGTGTTAGTGGGCGCTGGAATTTTTGGATTTCAAGTATTTCGCCGCCGCGATCCGCCTGTAGATTTGAGCCAGTCAACTATTGTGGTTAGCCCCCAAGCGATCGCGATCAAGATTCGGGCTAGTGGCACGGTGGTGCCGATTCTATCGGTAAATCTGAGCCCCAAGATTGCAGGTAAGCTCAAAGAACTTTTGGTAGAGCAGGGCGATCGGGTAAAACAGGCGCAAATAGTCGCCAAAATGGATGACTCTAGCCTGTTACCCCAAATAGAGCAAGCTCAGGCTAGTATCGCGATCGCCCAGGCCAACCTAGAACGGTTAGAAAACGGTACTCGCACTGAAGAGATCGCTGCTGCCAAGGCTAGGGTTTTAGCTGCTCAATCTCGCTTGGAATTATCCCAAAAACGCCGTCAACGGAATCAGTCTTTATTGGCGCAGGGGGCAATTTCTCGCGATCGCTTTGATGAGATCGAAGCTAGTTTTCGGTCAGATCAGGCCAACCTCCAAGAACAAAAGCGCAATTTAGAACGCCTGGCCAATGGCACTCGCCTGGAAGAAATCGCTCAGGCTAGGGCGCAGCTTGCCCTAGAAAAAGCCCGCAAGCAAGGAATTGAGGTGCAATTACAAGATACGATTGTGCGCTCTCCCTTTGATGGCATTGTCACCCAAAAATTCACGAATGTGGGTTCTTTTGTAACTCCGACCACTTCCGCCTCTGCCAATAGCTCCGCTACTTCTACTTCGATTGTGGCAGTGGCCAAGGGCTTAGAAATTTTGGCTAAGGTACCAGAAGTAGACATTGGTCAAATTGCTGTGGGTCAAGTTGTAGAAATCAGTGCCGATGCCTTTAGTGATCAAACCTTTATGGGCAAAGTGCGACTAATTGCGCCAGAAGCGGTGATCGAGCAGAATGTGACTTCTTTTCAAGTGAGAATTAGCTTGAATACAGGCATAAATACCTTGCAATCGGGCATGAATGTGAATGTGCAGTTTATCGGTAAGCAAATTGCACAGGCGGTAGTAGTACCGACCGTGGCGATCGTCAGCCAAGATGGTAAGCCGGGGGTATTTGTGGCTGATGCCCAGGGCAAATCAGAATTTAAGCCAGTTACCCTAGGTACTACCCTAGACACTGATACCCAGATCTTGCGGGGAGTAAATGCAGGCGATCGCGTGTTTATCAAAAAACCAGAAACGGGTAACTAGCCATCAGGCTTGAGTTTGATCGCTTGGGCAAAGCAGGCTTGGGCGCGCTCGGTCTGCTCCATCCGCAGCAGTAAATTGCCATGGGCTACCCAGATCTGGTGATCCTGGGGTCTGAGTTTGGTGGACTGTTCAAAGGCAAGATTGGCTTCGTGAAAGCGATTGATCTTGACTAGGGTGCAGGCTTGGTTGTACCAGGCGAGGGCGTATTTGGGTTCGAGTTTGGTGGCTTCCCGATAGGCTTCCACCGCTTCAGTTAGGCGCTCTAGCTTGGTGAAGACGGTGCCAAGATTGTTCCAGGTTTGGGCGCTCTGGGGGTAGATTTTGACCGCCTGTTGATAGGCAGTCAGAGCCTGTTCGTATTCTCCCAGTTTGCGATGGATGTTGCCTTTATTCACCCAGGCTTCATGGAAATCGGGCTTGGACTCGGTCGCCCGCTGAAAGGATTCGACCGCTTCCTGATAGCGCCCCAGGGAGACCAAAGAAGTACCGCGATTATTCCAGGCAGGATAGTATTGAGGGCGGAGGCTAGTAGCACGATTGAAGCTGTTTACCGCCTCGTTATAATTAGCGATCGCATGGTAGCAGACACCACGATAACTCCAGGCTTGATAGTGATTGGCTTGGAGAGCGATCGCTCGATCGTAGGAATCTATTGCCTTTTGATAGTTACCTAACTTGCGCCAGGCAGTGCCCTGTTGATGCCAAATTTCGGGCTGCTGGGGATTCAAGCCTAGGGCTTGATTAAAAATTGCGATCGCTTCTGGGTATTTATTTTGGCTGATCAATGCCATTCCTTGATCGAGGCGAGCTTGATCCACCGATAGCTCCAGACCTGTCGCCGCATCCAGGCTAAAAAACTCGGTAATCTCATCATCTGGACTATCTGGGAGGAAAGCCACTGGATCGTTACTCATACTTAACCGCACAAATTTAATTTTTTTATCCTACCCTATAAACTCCCCAAACTTCTAGCTGCGTAAGCTGACCCCAAACTTCTCTTGCAACTTCTCGCGCACTTTCTGATGGATTGGTTGAATATCTGCATCGGTAAGAGTGCGATCGCTGGCTCGATATACTAGGCGAAAAGCCAGACTACGCTTGCCCTCTGGCACTCCTTCACCCAAATACTGATCAAACAAGGTCACTGATTCTAAAAGGTTGCCGCCAGCATGACGAATGGCACGTTCTAGCTCCGCTACTGATACTTTTAGGGGCGCAAAGAAAGCCAGATCCCGATCGCTACTGGGATAGTTAGAGAAAGCTTGAAAAATCGGCAGGGCACGGCGGCTAATTCCTTCGATCAACAGTTCTAAATCCAATTCAAATCCATACACTCGATCTGGGAACTCCCGCTCTTGGCACAACTGGGGATGGAATTGACCAAAAGTACCCAATCTTTCGCCCGCAATCCAGAGGGAAGCTGTCCGCCCTGGATGGAAACGAGCATCTTTTTGATCGGGCTGAAACTCCACTTCTAGATCAAACCGCTGGAATAAACTTTGCAATAACCCTTTCGCCTCATACCAGTCGATCGCTGCTTGAGTGCCTTGCCAACTGACTAGGGGTACACCACCAAAAATGCCACCCAAGCGATCGCTCTCCCAACTGCCATCCTCATCATAGTTAAAGGCTCTGCCCACCTCGAATGCCTGGAGACAGCCATTGCCCTGACTGAGATTAAAGGCACAGGCATCTAGTAAGCCACTGAGTAAATCCGTACGCAAAGCGCCATACTCAATTGCCACTGGGTTAGCGATCGTCACCTGGCTATCACCATGGGGAGCGCAAAGGGAATTGTGCAGCACTTCAGTCAAGCCCAAACCGCGCAGGCATTGGCGCACCTGGCGCAAAATCCAGACCTCTGGGGGTAAATAGCCCAACTCACTCCGCGCTGGCAGGGTATCCACAAATCGGTCATAGCCAAAAATACGTGCCACTTCTTCAATCAAATCAATCTCGCGCTCCACATCTCCCTGGCGATAGGACGGCACCTGCACTAACCACTCCCCCTCGGCTCCCGACTCCAGACCAAAACCCAAAGATTGCAGCACCTGCTCCACTTCTACCCCACTGATCAGACCAGGAGAACCATCCCTGAGCTCTATTTCGCCTAAAACTTGCCAGATTGTTTCTAGGCTGAGCGCAATTTTGCGGTCTAAATCTGTTCTAGTGTCAGCGATCGCCTGCGCCACCACCTCACCGCCAGCAATTTCTAAAATCAAACTAATTGCCCTAGCTAAAGCCGTCTCTAGCCCGGCGGAGTTTACCCCCCGCTCATAGCGCGCCGAAGCTTCAGTGCGGAGACCTTGCGCCCTGGCTGATCGCCTAATGGTTGCCTGATCAAATAGGGCTGCCTCTAGCAAGATCTTGACTGTGCTTTGATTCACTTCCGTATCTTGACCGCCGATTACCCCAGCGATCGCTACTGGTACACCTGCCGATCTAATTACCAAGTTGTGGCTAGAGAGTTGACGCTCTACTCCATCCAGGGTGGTGAGGGTTTCACCCGCGATCGCAAATTCCACCCCAATTTTTAATTCACTTGCCAAGGTGTCAGCATCAAAGGCGTGCAGAGGCTGCCCCCATTCCCACAGCACCAAATTAGTGATGTCCACAATATTGTTAATCGAGCGCATACCTGCCCCTTGCAAGCGCTGTTGCAACCACAGGGGTGACTCTGCCACTCGCACCCCCTTAATTAGGGTGCCCCAATAGGTAGGGCAGGCTTTAGGGTGAATCTCCCCTAGCCAGCTAGCTGGTTGAAATTTGGGCATAGAAGCGATCGGTAACCGCAAACTGCCACCAGTTAAGGCTGCCACCTCCCGCGCAATCCCCACTATACATAGGGCATCAGCCCGATTAGCCGTAGAACTGACATCCAAAATCACATCATCTAGACCCAGTAGGGGACGCACATCCCTACCAGGCTGTAATCTTCCCTCAAACTCATGAATGCCACTCGATTCTCTAGCTAAGCCCAGTTCCGCCAG
Source organism: Pseudanabaenaceae cyanobacterium bins.68 (assembly GCA_033762795.1). Lineage (GTDB taxonomy): Bacteria > Cyanobacteriota > Cyanobacteriia > Pseudanabaenales > Pseudanabaenaceae > JANRLH01. The sequence continues at coordinate 35,784 of JANRLH010000084.1, read as the reverse complement.
GGAGCAGATCATCCCCTCCGACTTTTCACCCCGCAGCTTGGTGGGCTTGAGCTTGAGATCTACCTGGGGTAAATAGGTTCCTACCAAAGCCACAGGGACATATAGTCCTGCCCTGGCATTTGCTGCCCCACAGACGATTTGCAGAGGTTGGGCGGCTCCCACTTCCACCTGACATACCTGCAACTTATCGGCATTGGGATGACGTTCTGCCTGCAAAATTTTGCCCACCACTACCCCATCTGCCCAGGTGCGCCGATCTTCAATTGACTCTACTTCAAACCCAGCCATGGTTAAGGTCTCAGCTAATACCTGGGGAGTTAAATCAAATTCCACCAGTTCCCGCAGCCAGTTGAAAGAAATACGCATTGCAGTTTTTCAGGATCAAATAACAGACATCCTACCAAATCCCAGGCTTAGCTATTGCAGTTTTCCCAGAAAAGCAGGTTGACAGCAGACTTTAGATTTGCAACCTCAAAGGGCAAGAACAATTCACTGCTCTATCACCTCCCGCCGAGGATGCGGTCAAGCGAACTGGAAGTATAGTAAATGCACTCATTGACACTCTAACCCCTGTATGGGTTTTAAATAATGCCGTTTTTCACTTGCAGATCTTCATAGGCTACGAGGTCGTTGGACATCACTACGCACCTTGCGGTCTTGATCGCAAAGTCTTTACGCTGCCTTGTCTTTTGCGATGGAGCAATAGTTTCTTTTGGTTCAACATCCAAGCAAAATTGAGCATAGTAACCATCAGCACGGCGGACTAATCTTACTCGTTTGATTTGTTCAGGCTGGTAAAGGTTAAATACTTCCTATCTTCACTAAGCTTCCAACCTGGAGCTTTATACTCTACTGAGTTAGTACGCTTCTTGAATTTTGGATAGCCTCTTTTGCCTGATACTTTCTTTTTGAATTGGCGAAGTTATCAAAGAATCTAGCTATAGCCGACCATGCTCTTTCTGCACTTGCCTGTCTTGCTTAGGAGTTTAGCTTTTTAGCAAAGTCAAATTCTTTAGCTAAGACTGCACAGTAGGTATTGAGGTCATAATAGGGTAAGTTTTTGTTCGCTTCATATCTCACGGCTAAAGCCCATGGGCTTTACGGCGATTTATATAACTCATCTTGCAGACGCCCAATGCCCATGATTACTCCTGTGACTACCCAGGGGCGAATCCAATCTCTACTGGCCGCCTCATTTTTTGGACTGATCGCACTACTGACTAGCGCTTTGTTTTCCCAGGTCAATAGTCAGCCAGCCAAAATCTTGGTTGGTGCTGCTGCCAGCCTTCAGCCCGTCCTGCAGGAACTTATGCCCCCACAACAGGTGACCTATACTTTCGCTGCTTCTGGCGTTTTACAGCGCCAAATTGAACAGGGCGCACCAATTGATCTATTTATCTCGGCTTCAATCACCCAGATGAATGAGCTTGAGCGCCAGCAACTGCTAGTGCCTGGCAGCAAAAGTGTGCTGGTGACCAATCGAATGGTGCTGATTTCCCCTAGGAAAAGCCCCAAACCTTTGACTGATTTCCGTCAGTTGGTCAGACCAGAAATTAAATTAATTGCGATCGCTGAACCTCGAACTGCACCAGCAGGGCAATACGCCACCGAAGTCTTGCAAAATTTAGACATTTTAGCCCAGGTTAAAAGTAAGTTGGTTTTGGGGAACAATGCCAGAGCAACCCTGACGGCAGTGGAAACTGGAAATGCAGATGCGGGCATAGTCTATCTCACTGATGCCAGGAGATCAGATCAGGTGATGATCGGAGCGATCGCAGATCAAAAACTCCATGCACCAATTATTTATGCGATCGCAATTGTTCGCTCAACCAAATCCTTAGCTGCCGCCCACAAATATTTACAATTTCTACGCAGTGATTCTGCGATTAAAGTGTTTGAGCAGTATGGCTTTAAGGCAAAAAACTAAGATGATCCGATGAGTCTCAATTTTGCCCCCCTCTGGATCTCCCTCAAGGTGACTGTGGTATCAGCCTCAATTACTTTTGGTTTGGGCACAGCGATCGCCTATTGGATCTACAGGTACAAGGGCAGGGGAAAATCGGTAATTGAAGGGATTTTACTCATGCCCCTAGTTTTACCCCCAACTGTAGTTGGGTTCCTGCTACTAATCTTGCTAGGCAAAAGCAGTCTAATTGGGCAGATCTTTGCCCTATGGGACTTCAGACTAGTATTCACCTGGTATGCGGCAGTATTGGCAGCAGTAGTAATTGCCTTGCCATTAATGTTTCGCTCTGCCCTAGGAGCCTTTGAGCAAATCGATTCGCTGTTGTTGGATGCAGCTAGGGTTGAGGGGGCTTCAGAGCTAGAAGTATTTTGGTACATTGCTTTACCCTTGGCAATGCGTGGCATCCTTGCAGGCTTAGTCCTATCTTTGATGCGAATTTTAGGAGAATTTGGTGCAACTTTGGTGGTAGCAGGAAACATCCCCGATCAGACTCAAACCATCCCCATGGCAATCTATTTTGCCGTAGAAGCAGGGGCAACAGCAGAGAGTTGGTTATGGGTGATGGTAATTCTGATCGTAGCCTTGGGGGCTATTTTTAGTCTCAATCTCTTGCGCCCATGACCAATTACCTTCAGGACTTACGCAGTCTGATCTAGGAACTGTTGTAAAAAGAGAGTTTGAGGGCTTTGCCCTCAAGTGGGGCGTAGCCCCGCACCCCAGTTAAAGGCAAGGTTTTAGATCACCTTTGCGTAAGTCCTGCTTGTCTGGGACTACATACACCTGTAGGACTATCTGGTGATCAACGTAGCACTAGCAATGGCGGAACCTATTTTCAGATTCTTTTCTCAATTTCTTCCAAATCAATCCTACACCTATTCCCTGTGCGTAAGTCCTAAAAGTAAAGTAGATAGGTGCAGTTCCATTTGGGTTTAAGGGATTTTTCTCTTAAATGATTCTGTGGGCAATACTCTTAAATTCTGGTTCTGTAGGTCTAATTCCAAACCCAATGATTCTAAAGCAATTACGCCCAACAGCGCATCTCTGCTACTAGGCAATTCCAGACATTCAAAAGTTCCTTCTCTACCGCAAAGTGAGATAGTGGCATCTCTAAAAATATTAGCTTTAGCAATGCCCACAGCGGTTGAGCCATCTACTTGCTTGAGTAGTTTTAGTCCCAGTTGAGAAATCACATCTGTGGATAGGCATAGGGTGGTAGCTCCTGAATTCACTAAAACATTTTTGAGATGGATAGTGCAAATGCTACCGCAAAAATAGCCATGGTTTAGCCAGGATGCAAGGGGCAATCCCCCCTGGTGACCCCTCCCAATCAAGTTAGGGGGCTAGAGAGTTAACATATCAACTACTAGTAAAAGTTAAATATTCTGCCAAAGTCGGTGCGATCGCTCAAAATTGTGGGATTCTTAGATTGTAGCTAAGTATTTAGACTTGGTTGTATTCTGAAGTATATAACTTTTTATGGCAACTAAATATCGGCGGATTCTGCTCAAACTCAGTGGTGAAGCCCTCATGGGTGATGGTAATTTCGGCATCGATCCTGGGGTAGTGCAAGCGATCGCTCAAGAAGTCGCCCAGATTGTCAGTAATGGTATTGAAGTAGCGATCGTGGTGGGCGGTGGTAACTTATTCCGTGGGATTAGCGGTGCCAAAAAAGGGATGGATCGCACCACGGCTGACTACATTGGCATGATTGCAACTGTGATGAATGCCCTCACGCTCCAGGATGCGCTGGAACACCTAGATGAGCCGATCCCTACTAGGGTAATGACAGCGATCGCTATGCAAGAAGTAGCTGAGCCCTATATTCGTCGCCGTGCTGTGCGCCATTTGGAAAACAAGCGGGTAGTGATTTTTGGCGCTGGCTCAGGCAATCCTTTTTTCACTACCGATACTACTGCGGCTTTACGGGCAGCCGAAATTGATGCGGAAGTAATCTTTAAAGCTACTAAAGTGGACGGGATTTATGATCGCGATCCCAAGAAAGATCCCACTGCCAAGCGCTACCAAACTCTCAACTACGACCACGCGATCGCTCACAACTTAGGGGTGATGGATGCTACTGCCTTTGCCATGTGCCGCGAAAATAGTATTCCGATTGTCGTGTTTGATTTAGGTGTGCCAGGCAACATTTGTCGAGCAGTTATGGGAGAATTGATTGGTACTTATGTTGGAGGTAACTGTGAAGTTAAGTGAGATTGAAGCCAAAATGCAAAAATCGGTGGAGGCTACCCAAGCCAATTTCAACACCATTCGCACTGGCCGTGCTAGCACATCTCTGTTAGATCGCATCTTAGTGGAGTATTACAATGTGCCTACCCCTTTGAAATCCTTGGCCAGCATAGGCACTCCTGATGCTACAACGATCACCATTCAACCGTTTGATCGCAAGAGCTTAAGCTTGATTGAACGAGCGATCGCCGAATCTGATGTGGGCTTAACCCCTAACAATGATGGCACCACTATTCGGTTGAATATTCCTCCATTAACTAGCGATCGCCGCAAAGAATTGGTTAAGAGTGTAGCTAAGCTAGCCGAAGAAGGCAAAGTGGGAATCCGCAACCTCCGCCGTGATGGGGTAGATGGGGTACGCAAGCAGGAAAAAGCCAAGGAAATTTCTGAAGACGAAGCCAAAAAACTGCAAGAGCAGATTGACAAAGCTACTGAGAAGTTCATCAAAAAGATTGATCAGATCTTGGCAGAAAAAGAAAAGGAAATCTCCACTATTTGATTGCCTCTAGGTTATAAGAGCAAGGCAGTGGCTGTTGAGGTGGGTGTGCTAAATTTAAATAGCTTAAGCAAAATTAGCCAAATTTGCCCCCGCCATGATTCCACTGCTCAGCCAAATTCGCAAAGTCAAGTCTGCCATTCCAACTCCTCAAATCTGGGCAGCCGAGCCTTCTGATCGAGATCGCTACTGGCAGGAACTGCGGGCTGGCTGCAAGGATGAAGCTGCCTTTACACGGATGCGAGAGATTTGGCAAGAACTGCAAGTCAAGCAAGAATTAGCCCTGCAAAAGTCTAACGAAAAGTTCTCTAAAGCCTTCCGTTCCAATCCCACGGCGATTATGATCACTGCCCTCAAGGATGGTCGCTGCATTGAGGTGAATGATAGCTTTGAACAGATTTCTGGTTACAGCCGTGCCGAAGTGATTGGCAAAACTACCAGGGAATTGCAGCTATGGTATCATCCTAGCGATCGCGATCGGGTGCGTCATCTTCTTACTACTGAAGGCAGCGTTCGCAACCTGGAACTAGAGTTTCGGCTCAAATCTGGGGAGATTGGCATCGGTCTATTCTCGGCTGAAGTGATGGAATTCGATGGTGAAGCCTGTTTAATTGCTACTACTGAAGATATTACTGAATCTAAACGAGCAGAGGCAAAGCTCAAAGCTGCTCTAGAGCGCGATCGCTTACTAGGAGAAGTGGCTCTACGTATTCGTCAATCTTTAGATTTATCCCAAATTCTCCAAACTACGGTAGCAGAGGTGCGGCAACTGCTAAAAGCTGATCGGGTATTTATCGGTTATCGAGATGGCATTGACTGCGGCAAAGTTTTAGCCGAATCAGTCGATCCCCGCTATCCTTCGGTGATTCCTTGGCACTGCGATAATCGCAAAGTGAGAGAAATATCAGAGCTATTTGCTCAAACTCCCGCCCTGATCTACAATAATGTTTGGGAATTAGAGCAGGAAGATGAAGATCGCGCCTTTTGTGAGAAATACCATGTGCAAGCCTGCCTACTAGTACCGATTTGGCTAGGTGGTGAGTTTTACGGCGTGATTGTGGTGCATCAGTGCGATTCTCCCCGCAATTGGCAAAAATTTGAAGTGGATTTTTTAGAGAAACTCGCCAATCAGGTATCCATTGCCATTCAACAGGGACAACTCTATCACCAGGTATGCCGCCTCAACTGCTGTCTGGAGCAGCAAGTGCAAGAACGTACCCTGCAATTGGAACAACAACTGCAAGAAGTTCAAGAACTCAGCGAGTTAAAAGATTTCTTTTTACAGGCGATCTCCCATGACCTGCGCACGCCGATTATGGGAATGCTCTTAATTCTGCAAAATTTAATCAAAACTACCCCTGCCCATGGTTCTGCCATAATTTCCCTAAATACTCTAGAACGGATGCGCCAGAGTAGTGAACGTCAACTAGAAATGTTGAATACTCTGCTTGACACCCATGCGATCGCAGCGGGAGCCAACCAATTTGACCTCCAATTAACTAATTTATCTACTTTATGCCAATCCACACTGAATGATCTTGAACCAATATTTGAACGCAATCAAACCAAGGTGATTACTGCCATTCCGGATTCTCTACCCTGGATTAGGGGCGATGCCGCTCAACTCCGTCGAGTCTTAGAGAATCTGATCACCAATGCCCTCAAGCACAATCCCCCTGGCTTGGACTTACTAGTCACCGCTCAGGCTCAATCCCAGCAAATATTATGTGCCGTGATCGATAATGGCTTGGGTATTCATCAGAGCGATCGCCTGTTTGAACGCTACGGAAAAGTGATGCGTTACAGTGCTGGCATTGGCTTGGGGCTATACCTCTGTCGCCAAATTATCGAAGCCCATGGGGGCAAAATCTGGGTAGAAAGCCAGCTCGGTCAAGGAGCCAGCTTCTATTTCACTCTTCCTCTAGAGCCGAGCTAAAATCTCTCGGGTGCGTAGCCCTTTACTCACCAGATTAGTTTCTAGCTTTTCCAGATGGGCAGTTGCTGCCACTAGGTACTCAATTCGATCCCTCTGCCAGCCAGTTGCACAAGCCCCTAAATCTTGGCGGGTATTGGCAGAGAACCAACCAGCTATCAATCCGGCTTCAGTGCTGAAGGATTTGGAGTGGAGTGGAGCCCCTTCCTCTAGGCTAGTAGAAATCCCGGAATTTTGGATAATCACTAGCAATACGCCATGTTTGGCAGCTTGGAAATCAACTGTGATTTTGCCCAGACCATGCACAGCCCAAAGTTGACGCACGATCGCGAAATATTCAGCCGCCGGCAGTTGACCGATCGCTTGTTCATAATATACTTCTGTCTCTTTCCGTACCCGTTCATAAAAAGACTTGCCCCAGCTATAGCCAAAGGTATAGAAAGCCATGGAAGCCGCATCTCCCGCTTCGGCTAAGAGAGTCTGGTGAATTGACTGAATCAGTAAATCTGGAATCGCAATCAATCGCTTCCCTTGCCGAGTAGCCAGTAATCCAGTAGCTGGATTGGACTTGATGTAGGATCTTTGATTGAAATAATTGGCAGGAATTGGTTCGCGGCGCAGTTCGGTAAGTCCCATTTCTCTTCTCCTATTATTTACCATTCATAAACTCATGGGCCATCTTCAGATAGGGGCTGAACAATTCCGCCTGCTGATTAGGGAGAAAAGCCTGAATCCCTTCCATGATGAACCTGTAACCTTGATAATTTAGCTGCATGGAAAGAAAGATATTCTGTTGCCAATAGAGCACCCGATCCTTCAGCATTTCGCCGTCTTCCAACAGCATCGCCAAGGCACAACAGCGCAATCCCAAGATCATATCTCGCCGACAACGGGCAACACCCAAGCTATCCATGGGTTTGGCAGTGAAGCGATCGCTATTTTTCATCGCCTCCGCCGCATAGTCAATAATCTGGTTTTCAAAGGCTTGGACATTGCCATAGGCTTCCTTGCGAGCTTCCCAAGAAGACCAGGTTTTATCGAGCAGGCGTAGATCTTGAGCGCTGACATAGTTGCCATCAGCCCGTTCCAAAACATTCTCTAGAAGTGTAATCATTGTTCTTTCCTCTTAAATTATTGATAATTAACTGCTTAGAACTGACGCGAACGTGAGTTAAAATCTCAGATTTGACTGGGGTGTAGGGCGTTGCCCTCAGTCTCCCTTTTTACAGCACTTCTCAAATTAGACTGTGCAAGTCCTGTGCTGAATAATGGGCTTGGGAATTTAATCCCAATTGATCTGCTGCCGCACATTCGCTACGGTCTTAGCAGTTTGTTTTGGCATCTGCCATTGCACCTTGGCAAATAATTCCTGTACGGTGAGTTGCTCTGGATGACGGAATTGGTTAATTCCAATCACTGGCGCCGAATCTCTCACCTGATCAATTGCCGCTGCTCTTCTGCCGCGATTAGGCATAAATAGTCGGCGCAACCACCGATGCAGTTTGCCCAAAATGGCGCGGAGCCAACTGCTTGCCTGCTTTGTCCAACCTGTTTGTCTTGCCATCATCTTTACCTCTTAAACTTCTACACTACTTGCTTGGCTCGATCGCACTAACAATTCCACTTCAGCCGAAATCTCTTCAGCCATGAATCGGCCTTCAATATCTGCCAGGGTGGCACCAGAAGACAGCCAAAATTCAGTAGCTCGAATGCGTTTTTCTGAACCGATGAGAAAGCGACAGAACTCATTGCCCATGGCGTAACATTGCACCTCCGTACTGCTGAGATTTTTCTCAAACACGGCGCTAAAGAATCCTGACAGCAGCCCAGCATAGAGATGGCATACGGGTTTGCCCACATTCCCTAAAGATTTAGCCACGGCTGAATCAAATAGATCGACAAAGATATAGCCATCCTTGAGCGAATTCAAATCTAATCCCCAAGTTCCCCACCCTTGGGCGGTGAGGGGCCACCACCAGGTCTCCATGGCAAAGGCAAGATTAGCAGTTTGGAGCGTGAGTTGATACTGGGACTGAAACCACTTGTCGAAAGCGATCGCGTCCTGTTTGCCCCAATTTTGACCAATTGTATACATCAACCAACCAGCCGCATCTCCCACTTCATGTTCTAACCCTTTAAGCAGAGAAATGATAAAATCTTCGCCCGCCATCAAATTACGCTGGTGATTGTAATCAGTAATTACGCCATTCTGTTGATCAAAATCAAAGAAGGTATAGCGGCTGTAATGACATACTCGCCAAACCGAAGGCATTGCAACTGGAGGATTCGCAAAAGTTCTGATTTCGTTCATAATTAGTTCCTCTTTTTCCCATTACGTGACAATAAAACACCCATTTCGCGCTCAAACTCTTGATTGACTGCCTGCATCTTCTCTAGGGCCGTCCGCAGAATCAATTTCCCCTCATGTACTAGAACTTCTCCCGTCAAGGGATGAATTAAGGATTGCTGCGCTCTCTTGCCTACTAGAGATTCTAGTTCCGCTTCCGAACCCAGATATTTTCCTTTGGGCATGGAAATCGACAAACCCTGGTCTATCACCTTGCATTGACAAGCCAGTCGGGCATTCTCCTGATCGATTTTCATCATGCTCAGGGTCATTAACTCTTGTTCCGTGGGAGGAGTGAGGCATTCCATGCCAGCTTCCACAAATACATGGCAGGTAGCGCACCGACCTTGACCACCACAGGCTTTTAGCACTGGCACTTTATTCTTTAAGAGAATACTGAGCAGTTTGGTTCCCCTCGGAGTAGTTGCCATGGCGCCATCTAGTTTCAGAGCTACATGGGTCTCGGTTTCTTGCAGATCCGGCACGGCAAAGGTGAGAGCTTGCTTCTGGGCGCGAATCACACTGGTGACATTCTGGACTACGCGCACTAGGTCATCCCGATTGCTAGGGTCACTGCTGACCACATCACCAAAGCCTTTTTCGCTTACCCAATGGCGATAGAAGTCAGGAATGGTGCTGTCGTGGGATACCAGAATAATCGGTAAATGTTCCCATTCTTTGCGACATAGGCGACAGATTTCAAAACAACTGCCCTGATCAACGTTGCCTAAGATCAATAGATCTACCACACCAGAACTGAGGGTTTGAATTAATTCGGTATATTCTGCACAGGGATAGATTGTCCATTTACCAATGCTGTCAATTGTGGCTAAAAGCTGATTCAGGTGAGCCTGGTTGGATTCGGCAATTAGGATTCTCAGGGTAGCAGAATTGACCGGAGCAATATTTTGGACTGAACTAGAGATTTTAGTGGGTTCCATGATCTTTACCTATAATTACGGCTAGACAGCGATCGCTGGCAGATTAGTCAGAAAAAAATCAGATTTGGCATGATAATTTCGATCTTTGAGTAGAATCTCGGTGAGAACCTCAACCGGTAAAGGCGGACAGATTAGATAGCCCTGATAGGCGTCACAGCCCAGGAAGGTGACTGCTTCTAGCTGTTTGTGGGATTCCACTCCTTCGGCGATTACTTTCTTTCCTAGTTTGAAAGCCATTTCGATTAGGGATTCCACAATAATCGTATTTCGATACCGATACTCGGCATTGGCAGCAGTTAAAGCTTGAATGAACTTGCGATCAATTTTGATCGTGTTGTGGGGTAAATCAGTGAGATATGCTAAGGCACAATTGGCAGTACAGAAATCATCTAGGGCGATTTCCATCCCCAGTTGTTCAAATTGATTGAGCGAGAATTGAATTGCGGCTAAATCCAGAATTGGCTGGCTCTCAGTAACTTCAATTCCTAGGGAATTTGGGTTGATCTGATACTGTTCTAGTAGCGATCGCACTAAATCAAAGCAGTCTGGTCTTTCCAGATATCGCACCGAGAAATTGAGAAAAATCCGATAGCAAATTCCCTGTTTCTGCCATTCAACCATCTGCCTAAAACACTTAATCAACAGCCAACGATGGAATCTGGCAATTAGAGTGGCAGAACTTTCGATTATCTCAATCAGATCGGCTGGATCAACTTTGCCATGGAGGGGAGAATGCCAGCGCACTAGCGCCTCTAAACCAGTGATCTCGCCATTAGCAAGATTACTGATTGGTTGATAGTGGAGTGTAAACTCCGATTGATTGATCGCTTGAATAATCTGTTGGGGGGTAATTACCATTGCCCTGCTCCTGTGCTATCTGAATTGAACTGATAGTAGAACAGGAATCAAGTTCAGTCTTATCTATTCTTGACAAACTACTACATTCTTGACTTTAGTTTTATAGCTGCTGAAGTAAAGGTTACGTCTGAGGGCAGACCCCCGTACCCCAATTAGAGTCAGGGATCACATTTACCCGACAAATGCTGTTTCAGCCAGTTGGAAGTAGAGCGGAGTTTACTGGTAGCCTGTTCGGCTTGGCGGCGCTGCACAATCACTGCAGCAGGATCTTGAAGTTGAGGATCACGGTAGGGAATGCCGGCGCGGGTGGTGAGGATTTCTTGCTCTAATTCGCTGAGGGCTTGGGAGCGGTTGGGAATGGCGTCATTTTGCCAACTAGCGATCGTGCCAGGAGCTTTACGACCAAGGGGCTGGGTAGCCCAGAAATGAAGTCCGAGGGTGTGCAGGGCGGAACGCACGGCGGCGGCACAGGAGTAGGTGACCAAATAGCCTTGGGGTTTTAAGCGATCGCTCACTAGGCTTAGCAGATCAATTGTCCAAAGCTGGGGGCAGCGCTTAGGGGAAAAGGGATCAAAAAAGATCGCATCTGCCCAGGCTAGGGGAACTTGCTGGATGGTTTGGCGGGCATCACCAATCAGGAGTTGCAAATCATGTTGCTCAGTCTGGTAGGTTTGGTGGTGAGCTAGCTGGCTCAGGATTTGCTGGGTGGGGGGCTGCCAGATCGAAATTAGGCGATCGCGCACGGCAGTCTGAGGCACTTCCAGGTTATTTTCTAAACCAATTAGACAGACTTGCCGCTCTGGGGCTAGGTATTCTAAAGCGGCGGCGGTGTTATAACCCAAACCATAGCAGAAATCAATTAGACAGATCGGGCGGCTAGGGGGCAGGGGCGAGAGGGCGGGGAGAATAAATTTCTGCTCTGCTTCCTGTTTAGCGCCAAAGTTACTGTGAAAATGTTCCTGAAAAGTGGCAGAAAAGAAAGTAAAGGAACCGTCCGCAGTAGCGGCTAGGCTAAGTTGATCAAGACCCACTAAAAATCCCAACCTCGCTCATCTCGACTAGAAAAACTGGACTTGGCTTGGGGATCACGCCCAAAGGCGAGCAGCAGGGGAAACCGCAGCAGGTCAACTGCGATCAGTTCTTCGGCCTCATCTAAAATTACTAGGGGCATAGCTTTTTCCTGAATGAGGCGATCGCCCTTGAAGCAGAGCGGTTCTGGGTCTTCAAACAGCACTACCCCTTTTTCCGGGCCAAACTGTTCCCGACCAATGCCCAGGCAGTCCTGAAAGCCGCGCCGCCATTCTCCTAGGCGCTCGGGGGAAGTAGCTAGGATTAATACCCGCAAGCGATCGCCGTAGATCAACCGCAAAATTGAAGTCGCTGCGGCTGCCACTAAAATATTTTGTAATCGCGTACCCATGGAGCGAATTGCGCCCCGCCCAGCCTGTTCAAAGAACCACTGGGATATTCTCTGGCTATGGCTATTTTCAAAGGTACGCCGCAGTTTCCAGGGTGCGCCGTAGTAATCGGGCATGGTGCGATAGCGATCGAGGGTCTTTTCCACCTGCTCACGGTACTCACTGAAGGTTTGGGTGGCAAGTAGGGGCGGCTCCTGGGCTGGGCTGGGGGCAGCGACTTCTTGAATTATGGGCGGCGGAATTAAATCTAGCTTTTCGGCACTCACGACCAAATCTTGCAGACTACCGACTAAATAGTCCTTGAAGCCTTGCACCCTGATCGCAACTTCTTGGGAAGCGCCGGCATAGATTGTGCGCATTTCTTGGTTGAGCCGTTCTTGCTTGCGCTGCAAGAGGTTAACCGATTCTTGGAGATCTTGGCGCCGCTGTTCGAGGGGGAGAAGCGCCTGTTGACTCAGGTGAGCGATCGCGCTTTGGAGTTCACCGAGTTGGTTGGCAATAAATTCTTGCTTTTGGCTTTCTAGGGTTGCCAGTTGCTGCTCTAGGATGGAGATTTTGTGGTTGAGTTCAGCTTCCTGGGCCAGCTTTTTGGTAAGCAGGGAGTCGAGCATGGCAATCCCAGGTTGATCTGAGTGATCAGGCTGTTCAAGCATTTCAGATGATTCAGGCTCTAGCTGTTCATCAGACGGAGTAAATTCTTCGGCATTCATAGGGGAGTTAGGGGGTGAGAGGGGCGGGATTGCGGCTGAGCCACCAGGTGAGCAGACCACTGGTCAAGGCTAAACCACTTAAGATTAAAATTACGGTTGCCAAACCCAGGTAGGATTCGGCGATCCCCGCTAGGGCTAGAGGCAGGCTCAGGGCGATATTCACCGCATTATTTTGCAGCCCAAACACTTTGCCGCGCATAGATTCTGAGGTTTGCTCTTGAATTACAGTCTGCATGGGGATTACGCAAACTCCAGCAAAAAAGCCGATGCTAGCGATCGCGCCTAAGCCCAAAACTAAACGATCGCACACTAAAGCCAAAGCCACTAGCCCGGCTGCCATACCGATCGAGCCAATTACTGCCAGATTGAGGCGCGGCAGATCAATGCCAAATTTGCCCACGGTTACCGCACCTATGCCCATGCCCACACTTGCCATTGCCAACAGAAACCCAAACTGCTCCGCTCGAATTTCCGGCATTACTTCTGCCAAACGCACGGCGATTACAGTCAGGGCGGCGATGATCGAAAAAGTGGAGATTAACTGTAACAGAGCAGATTGAATCAGGCGATTTTGGCGCACATAGGCTAGCCCCCCTTGAATATCTTGCCAAATATGAAGGTCATGGGTTTGGATATTGGTCTTAGTCTCGCCCGTGCGCAACAGTAATAAAACTAGCCCCGCAATCGCGTAACTGCCACCCACCACCACTTCTTTGCCGCTACTACCCAACCAGCGATCGCTGAGGGCTAATAGGGGTTCTCCGATCGCAAAACCCAAGATTAAAGCTGCCATCACGGTGGTAGTACAGACTGAATTGGCGCTGAGTAGTTGATTTTTATCTACCACTAGGGTAATGGCGGACTGCTCAGCCGGGGTAAAAAACTGGGTGAAGGTGGACACCAAAAAAGTGATCGCCAAAATCGACCAAAAGCCCCATTGGGAGTTGTCTTGGGTGAACCACAGCACCAAGGGAATGATCAGCACCAAACCACCACGCCAGAGATTTGAACTGACTAACACCCATTTTTTCAACCAGCGATCGACATATACCCCTGCTACCGAACCAAACAAAATTGCTGGAATCGTAAAGGCAACCATCACGGCTGATACCCAACCACTAATTGGCTGCCCTGGTAGTTGAAATCGCTCGGAAATGATCGCAATGATCAACACCAGATAGATCTTGTCGGCAATTTGGGAAAAGATCTGACCCGCCCAAAGGCAGAGAAAATTGAAGTTGGCCAGGACTGAATTTGGCTGAGGCGAGAGATTAGTGGGCGATTCAGACAGCTTGGTCATAGAGCAGGGCTAGAGGTTAAAACAATCATCAATCAGGGTGGCAGATTCAATCGGCTTTTCTAGGTGGTATTGGGCATAGGCGCGTAGTACCTTCTCAATAGTAAGCCAGACTTTTACACCTAGATCATGGATTTGCTCATTTATCAGTTCACCCTTGACCAACTGCTGCAATCCCTGTAATTCTCTGGGTTGCAACTGATGTTTGATCGGCAGATCAGTAGCCACTAGCACCAACCCACCTGCCAGAATGCTAAAGGGAATTTTGGTGTGAGCTTCAGGGGTGACCACTTGGCGGCTGATGCAGCAATGATAGACCTGGGGAGCAATGCCGGCTGCCGCCAACAGATGATAAATGCCGTGGTTGAGGTGGGCGAGAATGCTGGCCGTACCTTGAGCAACCTGAAGTCGTGCTAGATGCTCGGTGAGGAGTAAATACAACTCTGGCTGGGGCTGGTGGGCGATCGCTTGCAGTAGTGCCAATTCAGCCAGATACTGGGCGGCCGTGAGTTTTGCTAGATTCTGCCCCAAGCCCACAAAGGATTGACGGATTTCCGCCTGGGTGATCCGATCGAGCGATCGCCCCTTAGCAATTAACAGATCATTGACCACAAATAGCCCAGAGCGGCCTGCCATTCCCGATTTATGTTTGCGGGCTCCAGGTGCAACCACTCGAATTAAGCCATGATCACGGGTGAGGATCGTGACTAGGCGATCGCTTTCCCCCAGGGGCATAGCCTTGAGATTAATGCCAGTGGTGCGGTAGGTTGCGGTCACGCCCCTTGTGCCAAATAGGGCTGAACTCCCAGTTGCGCTAGTTGCGCCTGCTTTGCTTGCACCGTCTGGGTTTGGGATTGGCGAAATTCCTGGAGTTTGGTCACCAGATCTGGTTGAGCGATCGCTAGGATCTGAATCCCTAACAGAGCGGCATTGGTTGCATTCCCGATCGCCACTGTAGCAACTGGAATCCCTTTAGGCATCTGCACAATTGAATACAGGGAATCTAAGCCCTGCAAATGCGCCGAGGGAATGGGGACGCCGATCACCGGCAAAACCGTAAGGGCTGCGACCATACCTGGCAAATGGGCTGCTCCCCCAGCGCCAGCAATAATCACCTTAATCCCTTCCGCCTGAGCAGTCTGGGCAAATTCTACCAACCGCAAAGGAGTGCGATGGGCAGAGATGATTTCGACCTGATGGGCTACGCCAAATTCTTGGCAAACTTGGACGGCGGCAGACATGATGCCCAAATCTGAGTCGCTGCCCATAATAATGCTGATTGTCATGGGATAAGTAGTAGGGTCAAAGTAAAGTTAAAATCTGAGGCGAAAAATTTGCTCAAACCCTGGGTGGGGTTCTGCGACCCTTGACTAGCTTCAGGATTAGGCTAAGTGCTGGCGCAGTTTTTGCACCTGGGCTTCCCATAGTTGCTGAATTTCTAGGCGCACTAGCTCCGTACCCTGGTTAAGGTGGTGGGGCTGCTCAAACAAAATTAAGCTGTCCAATTCTTTCATGCTCACAAACTGGAAGAGCAGAAAAATCAACTCTAGCTCAGCGCAAGTGCTATGTTCGGGGGCTTGCTTCAGGCGCTCTTGATTAGCATCTTGGCGATCGCTGTAGGCATAGGCAACGTTTTTAGTTAAGCCAGAAAGGTGACGGTGCCTGAGGCTACTGACTGCCCAATGGTTATGCTTAAGATCCTGAATGATGAAATAGCGGGGATGGCGCAGCCTTAACCCAATAGTTTTAAGTACAGGCGCGATCGCTTGCACCGCTAGTTGGGTAGCAAAGTCAGTAGGAGCATTCGCCAAGAGGCTGGCGATCTGTCGATCGAGGGCGGCGTTGATTGCCATAAATTCAGAAAGTCCCCTTAAATAGACCCTGGGGGCGAAACAAGAGTACCAGGATCATCATAGCTAAACCCACTGCCAGTTTATAGTCAGTGCCAAGGCAATAGCCGGCTGGATCAGGGCAGTAGGTACTCACCTCCTGGGTAACACCAATGATCATGGCTCCCGCGATCGCGCCGTAAGGATTGCCGATCCCGCCCAGAATCACCGAGGCAAAAATCGGTAAGATTAGAGACCAGCCCATGCCAGGTCGAAGATTGGTAATCAAGCCATACATCGAGCCTGCCAATACTGCTGCCGCCGCCGCAATCACCCAAGTCCAGCCCACAATTTTTTCCACATTCACGCCACTGATCTTGGCAAGCTCTGGGTTATCGGCTACAGCCCGCATGGCTCGCCCCAGTTTGGTATTTTGCAATAGATAATAGACGGCGCCAATGATTACTGCCGCCAGCCCAATAGTTACCAAGCGGTTAAAAGTGATCAGCATGCCGAAGAGGTTGACTGCGGCATAGGTAGGCAGATTGTAGCGCTGGGGTGAAGCGCCCCAAATCAAGACGATTAGGTTACGGATCACCAGAGCCACCCCAATCGAAGCAATCATCATCGTGGTCGGGGTCGCCCGTTGACGGCGGAAATAGCTCCACAGCACTCGATCTAAAACTAGGCTAAAGGCTACGGTAGCTAAAGCACTGAGCCCGATCGCTAGCCCCAGGTTTTTTACCACACTATCTACCAGTAGCGTGCCGTAGGCTCCCAGAGTGAGGAGGTCACCATGGGCAAAATTAGACAAGCGTAAAATCCCGTAGGTAAGGGTAAGACCCACCGCCGCCAGCGCTAAAACACTGCCTACGGCAATACCATCAATTCCCAGTTGGAGGAGTTCTTGCATAATTAGCACAGGTTCACCTTTCTAGATTAGCAGCCAGACCATAATTCTGAGATAATTGGAACTCACGCTAGTAAGCTTTTACCAGTTTTTGCCCCTATCCCTAGTTTCCAGCATGCCGCCCGAAAAAATTATCGCTGCGATCGACATTGGCACCAATTCCATTCACATGGTGGTAGTCAGAATACAGCCAAATTTGCCTAGTTTCACGATCATTACTAGCGAAAAAGCCACCGTGCGCCTAGGGGAAAGATGTACTAAAACTGGCAACCTGCTGCCCGAAGCGATCCAGCGTTCTTTGGTGGCTCTGCAAAGGTGCCGCGATATTTGCCAAACCCTCAAGGTAGAAGCAATTATTGCCGTTGCCACCAGTGCCACCCGTGAAGCTCCCAATGGGCTGGAGTTCTTGGAGCTAGTGGAGCAGCAAACTGGGATCGAAGTAGAACTGATCTCTGGTCAAGAAGAAGCGCGGCGGATCTATCTAGGCGTACTCTCAGCCATGGAGTTTGAAGGTAAGCCCCATGTGGTATTTGATATTGGCGGTGGCTCTTCTGAACTGATCCTAGGGGACGGTCATGATCCCGAATATCTCAGTAGCACCAAAATTGGCGCTGTGCGCTTAACTGAGCTATTTGTGCAGAGCGATCCCGTTACCAATTCTGAATTTGAACGCCTGCAAAGCTATGTGCGCGGCATGATCGAGCGCCCCACCGATGAGTTGCGCCAAAATCTCAAGGGTCACCCTGTACGCATGATCGGCACTTCTGGCACGATTGAAGCGATCGCGATTTTACAGGCCAAAGACAAAAACCTGGAATTACCCGCCAACCTGCACGGCTACCAGATCACCCTAGCTGAAATTGAACGAGTAGTGCAGCGCCTGAAAAAATCTCAGCTTAGCGATCGGATCGCCTGGGTAAAAGAAAAACGCGCCGAAATTATCTTGGCAGGGGGAGTGATCTTGCTAGAAACCATGCGCCTGTTGGGAGCCAGCCAGATTACCCTCTGTACTAGGGCACTCCGAGAGGGCTTAATTGTAGACTGGATGATCAATCGCGGCCTGATTGAAGATCGCTTGCGCTATCAAAGCTCTGTACGCGATCGCAGCGTCCTCAAACTCGCCCACAAATATCAAGTCAACTTAAACTACAGCCACCAGGTCGCCAAACTTGCCCTCAGCCTATTTGATCAAACCCAAGGCACCTTGCACAATTCCACTGAGATGGAACGCAAACTACTCTGGGCGGCTGCCATCCTCCACAACTCTGGCCACTTTATTAGCCACGATGCCCACCACAAGCATTCCTACTACCTGATTCGCCATGGTGGGCTGCTAGGTCACACCGAAACCGAAATTGAAGCGATCGCTAACCTTGCCCGTTACCATCGCCGCAGTGAACCGAAAAAACGCCATGACAACTATCGCCGTCTCAGTACCAACCGCCGTCTGCGCCAGTTTGTTGATCAGATTTATCCGCTCTTGCGCCTAGCTGTTGCCCTAGATCGCCGCCAGATCAAGGCTGTAGCCGCAGTCAAGCTCACCTGTCAGCCGAAGTCCCGCCAATGTCTGCTAGAAATTGTTCCCACCCACCCCGACGATCCCTGTACCCTGGAGCGTTGGAGCCTAGAATACAAAAAAATTGCCTTTGAACAGCAATACCAAATGCAGTTAGCCATTGTCGGACCTACCCCCCTGTGAGCTACAAGCTCGGTTGGCGTAAGCCCAGAATCTGAAGTCTAGCCCTTAGCTTTGTAGGCAGCGATCGCTTGATCTACCAAGAACTGAATCCCTTCAGTGCCTTGCCAGCCCTTGATCTCAGTCACCTTTTTCTCCAGGTTTTTATAGGAGCGGAAAAACTCGGCAATTTCTTCTAGGCGGTGGGGAGACAGATCTGCCAATTCTTTCACGTGGGCATAGCGGGGATCTTTAGCCGCCACACACAAAATCTTCTCATCGCGATCGCCGCCATCGATCATGATCAGCATCCCCACTGGACGGGCGGCAATCACACAACCAGGAAAAGTAGGCTGATCAATTAAAATCAGAGCATCCAATGGGTCGCCATCATCCCCTAGGGTATTAGGCACAAACCCATAGTCACAGGGGTAATGCACCGCCGAATACAACACCCGATCTAGGGCAAAAGCATTCAAATCCTTATCAAACTCATACTTGTTTTGGCTACCCGCCGGAATTTCAATCAGAACATTCAGCAAGCCTGGTTTAGGTTGAGGCGCAATTAGAGACAGATTCATAACAAAAAATTAATGTTGCTAAAATTTACGAACTAACTCAAGCTGCTGGCTTGACCGTTCTACCTTAAAAATACCGCAAATTGGTCAAGGATCTGCCCCATGAGAGCCGCCCTGCCCAAAATCAAGTTTTTGTTGCCTAAGTTGGCAACCCCTGCTATAAACAAACGATTAGTTATGCTTTACTATTTCATGTGTGATGAGTGAATCATGAATGGCAAATAAAAATCCTATAGGCATATTTGACAGTGGTGTAGGTGGCTTAACCGTACTCACGGAAGTCAGACGCAGGCTGCCGCGTGAATCGATCGTGTATTTGGGGGACACTGCCAGGCTGCCCTACGGCTCCCGCTCTCCCGCTGAAATAGTCAGTTTTGTCGAAGAAATCCTGGTGTGGATGCAAGCTCAACAAGCCAAGATGGTGATTATGGCCTGCAACACTAGTTCTGCCCTGGCTCTAGATCTACTCCGCGATCGCTTCGATTTTCCGATTTTAGGTGTGATCCTGCCAGGTGCCAGAGCCGCAGTCAACGTGGGTCGCCGCATTGGCATCATTGCCACCGCCGCTACCGTAGCTAGTAATGCCTACCCCCAAGCTATCGCTGAAAGCTGCCTAGAAACCGAAAAGACTGCTCAAGTTTGGCAAGTTGCCTGTCCTGCTTTTGTGGAGATTATTGAATCTGGACGGATCAACCACCCTAGCACCGTGACGGTTGTGCAAGAATATCTCCAGCCCCTGATTGCTGCTAATATCGATACCCTAGTGTTTGGCTGTACCCACTATCCCCACCTGGCAGGAGTGCTACGCCGCCTACTGCCAGAAGTAAGGTTTGTCGATCCCGCCATCCATGTGGTTAAGGCTGCTGCCCAAGAACTAGAAATTTTGGGGTTGCGCCAGTCTGGTAAAAGCCCCAGTGCCACTCCCCCATCAATTAATTTCTACGTGAGTGGAGACCCGCAACAATTTGCCCAGATTTCGAGTCAATGGCTAGGAATGCACCCCCAAGTGGAGCAGGTATATATGTCTCCCGTAGTATCAATCTCTTAGGCAAATGTTCGTGGGATTATTGGGGAATTGAGAATTTGAGCAACTATTTGGGTTTTTGGTGTAGCATTGCCAGGCATAATCTTGGCTTCTTCAAGCGGATTAAAACCCATGATCCAGATTTCTAAGCTGATGGCTAAGTGGGTGAAGCGCTGCCTTTGGTTTTTCCTAGCCCTAGTGCTGGTAATTTTGCCTTGGGCAGAAGTGGCACAGGTACAGCCAAACTTAGTTCCAGGATTGCCCCAGGAATTTGGGCCGGTAGCCCAGCTAATCAACATCCGTTTAGCCGCCAATGGGCTGTTGCTAATGCTAAAGGGTAGCCCTCTTGCCAATGTCGATCGGATTTCGGGCCCAGAGCGAATTTTAATTGATCTACCCTCTACCCAAGTCCCTCCCTATCTTCACAAGGCGACTATTCCCCTCAATCGCTTTGGGATCAAGCAAGTTAGAATTGCTCAATTTCAGAACAAGCCTGCGATCGCGCGTGTAGTCTTAGATTTAAATCCAAACGATCCCCAGAGTAACCAGGAATGGCAAACTGCCCTAGTGAATGGGGGGATGCTGGTCACACCCAGACCTGGAGTGATCGCTAAACCCGAACCCTATGATCCAAGTCTAGAGCGCGGTGACAACACTACAGTTCAGAGGGTAATTCTCACTAGTTCAGGGCAGCTTTTGATTCAGGCGAATCGCCAACTCAACTATCAAGGTAGTAGCGATCGCCCCAGTGGTACCTACAACCTGGTAATTACCCCCGCCACCCTCTCGCCCCAACTGCAACGGCCAATTCTGGATGCCAACAGTCCCCTAGAGCGAATTCGGCTGACTCAAGTGGGACGCTCGGTAACCGTAGGGATCAAAGTTAGCCCAGGCTGGGAGATGCAAGAACTAGGTAATGTGGACTCCAAGCAGGTAGCTCTACAATTGGCACGACTCAACCGTCAGCCACTGCCCAATCAATCCTCGCCTCCCCTAGTGCGCCAGCCTTCGGCTCAGATCCCACCCCCCCTCCGCCAGCCCCCTGCCCAAGTCCCGCCACCCAGCAATCCTATCCCCACTTTAGAGCCAAGCAGAAGAGGGAAAGGGGTAATCTTTATCGATCCTGGTCACGGTGGTAGAGATGTGGGCGCGGTTGGCAATGGTATTTTTGAGAAGGATGTGGTGTTGCCGATTAGTTTGCAGTTAGGCAGAATCCTGCAACAGGCAGGCTATGGTGTAGTTTATGCGCGCACCAATGATGTGGAAATCGATCTAGAGCCAAGGGTAAGGGCAGCAGCCCAGAACAAAGCCGATCTATTTATTAGTATTCATGCCAACTCGCTCGAATCCCGCTTGAGCCATGTGAATGGGGTAGAGACTTATTTTGCCCCCGGTGCCACTCGCAGCAAAGCCCTCGCCGAGTTTGTCCATAGTCAGATTATTAGTCTTACGGGCGCAAATGATCGGGGGGTTAAATCCGCCAGGTTCTATGTAATTCGCAACAGTTCTATGCCGGCGATCTTGATTGAGACTGGCTTTGTCACCAATCCACGGGAGGCTGCTAATCTAAATAATCCCAGTTACCAAGCGAGAATTGCCCAAGCGATCGCTAGAGGCATAGATCAGTTTTTGAGCCGCTAGATTGCCCCCCCAGACTTCCGCAGTTCCCGTCTGCCATTTTGGACGATTTTTAGCATATCGATCAACTGGGTTTCAAGTGTAACTAGGCTTTGCTCACAATACTGATCAGCTTCCGCCTTGAGGGTCTCAGCATCTTCCTTAACCCGTTGATAATTCAGGTCTAGCTCCTTTTGAGCCTGGCGGCGCATATGATTTACTTCGTCCATGGCCTCCCGCCGTGCCAGGTCACACTCTTCCTGAACTCTGCGTCTAATCTGGTTGGCTTCCTGTTCAGCTTGGCGGATCAAGAGGGAATCTTCTAGCAGCATTTGGGCGCGGCGCTGGGCAGTCTGAACTAGTTCATCGGCGTGATGTTCAGCCGCACTAAGAATATTGAGGCGACTTTGCAACAGCGCTTGGGCTTCGCTGATCGATGCTGGCATAGCCAGACGTACCTTGTCAATTTGTTGACAGATTTTATCTTCATCTACCCAATTCCGCCCCATAAACCTGGGGGTACTTTCCAAAATCATTTCTTCTAGTAGATCGATTTCTTGAGAAAGTTGACCTAGATTTTCTGGTCTGCTAACAACTATGTTGCCAGGGGTGGTTGGCGATTCAAGGTGATCGGTCATTGCAATGGTGGGGTTGCTTGGCTTCATCGATCTTATCAAAAGATCGGAGCCAAAATTTTGCGGTCGCCAACAAATCCTGGGGTTCAGGTTTGTTGCTAGAATTGACTAGGGTATCTCCAGCACAGAGTTAGTTTAGGGTGGGGCAGAGGATGGAAAAACTGTTTATTCCGCAAATTGCTAAGGCTGAGCATGGCACAATCACCATTGAGTTCAAGCAGTTTATTCAGGGACTAGACACCACGACCCCTGTGCAGGGCTGGTTACGGGTGCGCCATGGGGGCAATTTTCTAGAAGTTACGGCTCAAGCCCATGGCATTATTACCCTAGAATGCGATCGCACCCTGGTACAGTTCAATCATCGGCTGGCGGTGGATACCCAGGAGTTAATTTTACTAAGTGAGAATGCTTTTCAGGATCAGTTTGGCAAAGAAATTGAACTCAGTTTTGAAGATCTAAACGAAACTCTTCCACCTTTGGGCTACTTTGAGCCTGAACTGTGGCTGTATGAGCAGTTGTGTTTGAGTATTCCGTTCCCGAAAATTGCACCTGATACTAGTGCCGTCCATTACCTTGACCCCACCAGCCCAGCAGTGGAAGTTGATCGGCGCTGGGCAGCATTGGCTGCACTTTATTCAGCCGAATAGGACTATAATCCTGGTCTAGTATTTTTTGGTAAGTATGTCTGCCCTCAGTTTGATTACGCCTGATCTGGTTTTACCTGGGGGAGTTTGGCTGCTCACAGAAGCATTGTTACAGCAGCACCAGCTTGAGGGCTTGATCCTGGATGTGGACAATACAATTGTGGGAGAGGATGACCTAGAGCCTTCCGCCCAAATTCGGCAATGGCTGGAGACCATGCGCCAAAGCTATCCGATCTGGTTAATTAGCAATAATTTTAGCGATCGCCGTATCCAGACCATTGCCCAAAACTTCGATTTACCCTACCGCAGTCGGGCCGGTAAACCTTCGCGGCGGGCTGTCCGTCAGGCTTTGGAGATGATGAATCTCCCAGTGGCGCAGGTAGCAATGGTAGGCGATCGCTTGTTTACTGATACTTTGGTGGGCAATCGCCTCGGACTGTTTACGGTGTTGGTGGAGCCGCCTCAAGGTCTGAGTCGCAAAAGCCGCTCAGTGCTGGTACGCAGTTGCGAAATTTGGCTAGCAAGACAGACTGGGGTAAAAATCTAGAAATTGCACAAATTTGAGGGAAATATCACCATGGCAAACCTACAGGGTAGAGATTTTTTAAGTATTACTGACCTAAGCACCAAAGAGTTGATTGAGCTACTAGCGCTAGCCATTGAACTCAAACAGAGCGATCGCTCCTATAAGTTTGAACGTAAGACCTTGGGTTTGTTGTTTCGCAAGGCTTCCACCCGTACCAGGGTAAGCTTTTCGGTGGCGATGCACCAGCTAGGAGGGCAGGTAATTGACCTTGATCCGAGTGTAACCCAAGTGAGCCGGGGGGAACCAGTAGTAGATACTGCCAGGGTATTGAATCGCTATGTGGATGCCCTCGCCATTCGCACCTTTGCCCAGACTGAGTTGGAACTCTTTGCTGACTATTGCCAAATTCCGATCATCAATGCCCTTACCGATTTGGAACATCCCTGTCAGGCTTTGGCTGATTTACTGACGATCCAACAAAATTTTGGCACTTTGGCTGGGCTAACTCTGGCTTATATTGGCGATGGCAACAACGTGGCCCATTCCCTGATGTTGGCAGCAGCCCTGGTGGGGATGAATGTGCGGGTGGCTACTCCCCCAGGCTTTGCACCTGATCCAGCAATCACAGCTAAGGCTGAAGCGATCGCTGCCAGCATGGGTAGAACTGAGGTGACGATCACCACCGAGCCTGAAGCGGCGGCAAAACACGCCCAAGTTTTATACACAGATGTGTGGGCGAGCATGGGGCAGGAATCTGATGCGGATAAACGCCTACCCCTATTTCAACCTTACCAAATCAATCAGGCTTTGGTGCAGATGGCAGATCGAGAGGTGATAGTTTTGCATTGCTTACCTGCCCATCGCGGTGAGGAAATTACCGCAGAAGTCTTAGAAAGCGATCGCGCCCGCGTCTGGGATCAGGCGGAAAATCGGCTGCATGTGCAGAAGGCGCTGCTAGCTTCTTTACTCTAGCTGGAGCGATCGCCCCTGCCAGCTATGGGTCTGCTCGTAGGCATAGGCAGTTTGGAGGAGCTTAACTTCACCTAGGGCATTACCAATCAACTGCAGCCCAATCGGTAGACCCGCACTACTAAAACCACAGGGTAGGCTGAGGGCAGGTAGGCCTGCCAAGTTTACGGGAATGGTCATCAGGTCAGACAGGTACATACTCAAGGGATCATCGGTTTTGCTACCAGCCTTAAATGCCGTAGTAGGAGCGGTAGGACTAATCAATAGATCTACTTGGTCAAACGCCCGATCAAAATCCTGCTTGATTAGAGTCCGCACTTTTTGCGCCTTGAGGTAATAGGCATCGTAGTAACCAGCAGACAACACATAGGTGCCGATCGCAATCCGACGTTTTACTTCAGCGCCAAACCCTGCTTCTCTAGTTTGGGCATACATTTCTAGCAAGTTATTGGCAGGTGCCCTCACCCCATATTTCACCCCATCATAGCGAGCTAGGTTGGCAGAGGCTTCCGAAGGGGCAATGATATAGTAGGTGGCTAAACCATAGCCAAATTTGGGGCAGGAAATTTCCTGAATCTCTGCTCCCATCGACTGCAAATGGCTGATCGCGGCTAACACGGCAGCTTGCACTTCTGGATCAAGCCCTGCGCCCATAGTTTCGGTAATCACCCCAATTTTGGTGCCTTTGAGCGATTGGCCAAGCTCAGGCGTGAGCAAACCAGCGTAGTCTGGGATCTCCACTGCCAAACTCGTAGAGTCCTTGGGGTCATGACCAGCGATCGCGCCTAGGAGGATAGCGGTATCCATAACACTGCGGCTAAAGGTGCCAATTTGATCCAAAGACGAGGCATAGGCGACCAAGCCAAACCTGGAAACCAAGCCATAGGTGGGCTTGAGCCCAACTACACCGCAAAAAGCCGCCGGCTGACGAATGGAACCACCTGTATCAGAGCCAGTAGCTACCACACATTGATCTGCTGCTACTGCCGCCGCCGAGCCGCCCGAAGAGCCACCTGGCACACAGCCCAAGTCCCAGGGATTAGCAGTCACCTGGTAGGCAGAATTTTCGGTGGAGCTACCCATGGCAAATTCATCCATATTAGTTTTACCGATCATCACCGCACCTTGGCTAGCCAACTTGCTAACCACAGTGGCATCGTAGGGAGGCTGCCAATTAGCTAAAATTTTGGAGCCGCAGGTGGTCGGTATGCCTTGGGTACACATATTATCTTTGATCGCGATCGGCACTCCTTCTAGCCAAGTGAGCCGCTCACCCTGAGCAATTTTGCGATCTACTTGCTGGGCCTGAGCGATCGCTCGATCAGCCGTAAAACTCAAAAAACTGCGCAGCTTTGGCTCCAAACTCTGTGCCCGTTCCAAATAAGCGTGGGTAATTTCCAGGGCGCTGCGATCGCGACTAGTTAAGGCAGTATGAATTTGGTGAATCGAGAGCATTGTGGTTGTGAGGAGCTAAAAAGTTTATTATGCCAGGCTATCTAGGTTAACGGTTTTTGAACCAGTAGACCGATTTTAGGGTCTTAGGGGTGGTAGAGCCTAAACGAGTAAGGATAAAAATTACTTGGGGGTTTGGGGAATACGCCCCCTCCTGAATCCTTACCGAAGATTTGGAAAATTGGGATGACTGGGAGTGATAGGGATCACTTATGTTTTTTATTTTTCAGGCAATATTTTAGAAATTACACAAACGTGATCTAAAACCCTGGCTTTCAGCGGGGTGTGCGCCCTCAAGTTCCCTTTCTTTAGCACATCTCAATTTATATAATTCTATCAAGGTAAGTACATGTCTACCGTAATGACCAAGAGCAATCAGCAAGAAACCTGGGGATTTAAGGCTCCCTGGGGGAAAGAGCATTTGCTGCACTATCAACAGAAGTTTTATTTCTGTACGGCTCAGTGCCAGGATCTCACTTTGGCTAAGCACTTAGTAGACCGCGATCGCCAAGCAGGATTTGACTCACTTATGATCTATAAAAATGATGCTGCTACCCTTTGGTGTGCCTTGCCTGCCTGTTTTCAGGATCAACTGCATCAGATGGTGATCAAGCGAGAATTGTCTCCGCTCCCAGAATTAGGCAATCCTCCCCTCCCTGGTCAGCGTTCCTGGTTAGATATGGTAAGGTATCTGTACAACCTAGGTATCCAAGAATTTCTTTAACTCCGTCAGCTTTTGCCAAGCCATGCCACTAGCTAGGATAGTCTGTGCCAAGTCTAGCCCCTGCTGCCAGCTATCTACTTTGTTTGATACCCAGAGGGCGATCGCACTATTGAGCGCCACCACATTAGTTTGAGCGATCGTTCCTCGCCCCTGTAGCACCTGTGCCAAAATTGCCGCATTTTCCGCCACATCCCCACCCTGTAGCTGATCTAATCCACTGGCGGGCAAGCCTAAATCTGCTGGGGTCAGGGTTTCTAACCCTATTTCCCCTTTTACTAAAATTGCTAAGTCCGTAGGCGCACCCAAGCCCACTTCATCCATCCCTTCACGACTATGCAACACCACCGCCCGATCGCGTCCCAAGATCCTCATGGTCTCCGCCATCAACTCCACCAGTTCTAGGTTGTATACTCCCATCACTTGCAACCTAGGAGCTAAGGGATTAACCAGAGGACCAATCAAATTAAACACCGTGCGTACTCCAAGACTGCGGCGCAGATGCGCTACCGCCTTCATGGCTGGGTGCCAATGGGGGGCAAACAAGAAGCAAATCCCAGTGGCAGCCAATGCCCCATAGATTTTGTCATGCTCTGCTCCCAGATTAATCCCTAAGCATTCCAGCACATCCGCCGAGCCCGCCTTACTAGATACTGAGCGTCCCCCATGTTTTGCTACTGGCACCCCCGCCGCCGCCACCACAAAAGCTGTCGCCGTAGAGATATTAAAAGTGTGGGTACCATCCCCCCCCGTCCCACAGGTATCGATTAGGGGTTCGGCAAACTCGAAAGCCAACGGTGCAGACAGCCCAGCTACTACCTGTGCCATCGCTGCCAACTCTACTGACGTAACTCCCTTAGCCTGGAGGGCGATTAAAATTGCCGCTGCCAATTCAGGTGCGATCGCCTCTTGCAACCACGCTTCCATTAAATTTTGAGTTTGGTCTGTGGTCAAAGACTGACGATCAAGGAGTTGTTGTAAAATTGCTGACCAGTTAGTATCCATGGAAAATTTTACTCCCAGGCGAAAAATTAATAAAATAAAGAGCAGGACATAAGCCGGGTTCTGTTCTGGGAGTAGTTATCTATCTGGGATGACTGTTACCAATCACCTCTTGCGGCACACGCTGGAGAACTAGCTCCAACCACGGAAATGAGAGCTAGAAAGACCGACTCTGCTCCATTTCCTCTCGCCTTGCTTCCAACTGGGGTTTACCGAGCCAGAGCCTCTCGACTCTGCTGGTACGCTCTTACCGCACCTTTGCACCCTTACCTTAAGAATTTCTCTAGAAAATTTAAGGCGGTATTTTTCTGTGGCACTATCCTCGCGATCGCTCGCACTGGGAATTACCCAGCAGTTTGGTCTTTGGGGAAGCCCGGACTTTCCTCAGAGAGCCTATGTTAATTACTCTCCGCAACTACTATCGCCTACTCTGGCTAAATTATAGGGGTAAACTAACCCCCTGCGGCATCCTGATCACAACAATCAAAGAATAGATCGCTGTCCTTCCGGACTCACGCCAATGATCGTCAACTGGCAATCTAGGACCTTAAATCCATGCTTTTCTGCCACCTTTTGGCTAATGGTCAAAATCTGATCATTCTTGAACTCAATGATGCGGTTAGTTTTAACGCAAACTAAATGGTGATGGTGATGAGGGCGCGGTGAATTAATTTCATAATGCTTGTGGTCTTCAGTCAGTTCTAGTTCCCGCAGGATGCCCATTCTCGCCATCAGCCGCACCGTGCGATAAATGGTAGAAAGGCTAATATTTTCCCCTTGATCCAGCAAGCGCATATGCAGGTCTTCGGCGCTGAGATGCTCACCTTCAGGTAGGTTCTGAAAAGTGTGTAAAATTACCTCGCGCTGCGGGGTCATACGCCATCCCTTTGCGTTTAGTTCAGCCTTGAGAGCTTCGGCAGAATAGACTGATTCGGTCATCTATTTTCAATAATGACATCCTATTGATAATAGCCCAGATCCAGCCCCGTGGTGGCTTTAATTAGAGGACTTACCCAAAACTCCCTAAGCCAATAAGGAAAGAGAGAAAAACTTTTAACTGATTAGCTGACCAGCAGTAATCGCACCTAAGATTGCCCCGCCAAAAGCTAACCGATACCACACGAAAATCCAAGTGTTTTGATGGCGTAAGAAACCTAGTAACCAAGCGATCGCTAGATAGGAGAATATAAAGGAGGATATAATCCCCACGATTAAAGGGGCAAAGGTATCCAGATCTTGAAATACTTTATAAGATTCATAGCCCGTAGCGATCGCTAAAGTAGGAATACCCAGCAAAAATGAAAATCGCGCCGCCGCATCCCGCTCCAAGCCTAAAAACAGCGCTGTGGTCAAAGTCGCCCCAGAACGGGATACCCCAGGAATCAGCGCCAGCATTTGCCCCAGGCCCACCAGCAGCCCATCTTGAATGGTTAAATTGCCAAAGTTGCGCTTACGCTTGCCCCATACTTCGGCTGCTGCCAGCAACATCGATAACAAAATTGAAGCGATCGCAATCACTACCGCACTCTTGGGCAAAACATTACGAAATAGAAAACCTACACCTAAAGCCGGCAGAGTACCTACCGCAATTCCTACTAAAATTTTCCATTCCTCCCGCTGCCAGTCTCGCCCTTGCCAGGCTGCCCACCCTCCCCGCCCCAGTTGCCCCAGGTCTGGCCAAAAATACCAAATCACCGCAAACACGCTCCCCAACTGGATCGCGTTCACAAAGGTCTTATCCCCCAACTCCTGCCAGCCCATCACCTGAGTAAAAATTAGCAAATGCGCCGTGCTACTGATTGGCAAAAACTCAGTCACGCCCTGAAGCATTCCCAACACCAATGCTTGCCAAAATTCCATTTAAAATCCTCTGAAC
This sequence comes from Pseudanabaenaceae cyanobacterium bins.68, assembly GCA_033762795.1. GTDB lineage: Bacteria > Cyanobacteriota > Cyanobacteriia > Pseudanabaenales > Pseudanabaenaceae > JANRLH01. The sequence goes on along the minus strand of JANRLH010000084.1, from coordinate 6,113 downwards.
TTACCCCGCCTGATTTGAGAGATAAAGCCTTGGCTTTAGATCACGTTTGTGTATTGCGATTTTTAAAAGAATGCGGTACTGAAGTCATTAAAACCCATGGCGGGGCTGCGACCCTTTTTGTCACCCATTAACTTCCAAACTGCAGTAAGTCCTAGCCTAGAAGACCACAGGCGTGATTTTTTGATCCCAAATGCGTAAGTGTTCGTCTAAGTCTGGCATAATATTGGTTACAAGCATTAATTAAAATATAGTTAAAATCCTATGGAAATCGATTATCGTCCATTTTTGGTTCTAGGGCCGATTGTGTTAGTGGCGGGCTGGGCGGCTTTCAACATCATCAAAGCCGCGATCAAAGGCGAAGCCAAGCTCTTTGGCGAAAAGGGTAACAATCCCTTTGGCTAGTCCCTTTGGCTAAACGGCTTTACCCTCAAACCCGAGAAAACTCCCAAATGCCTAGAAAGGATTTTCTAGGCTGATCACCGCGATGATATAAAAACTATATTCCCCAAATTAACATGACCAGTGCTGCTAATCCAGTCAACCTCAAGCAACTAGTCGGTATTGCTGCTGCCAACGAAGTTCAATCTGATATGGTAGTTGGCCTTGGTACCGGCTCCACCACTGCCTATATGATTGAAGAACTCGGTAGGCGCTTGGCCGATCAGTCTTTAACAAATATCATAGGCATTCCTACTTCTTTTCAGGCATCGGTTTTAGCTCAAAAATTTGGTATTCCCATTCGTAGCCTAGATGATGTTACTAAGATTGACATAGCGATCGATGGCGCTGACGAGGTAGACCCAGCCAAAAATCTGATTAAGGGTGGTGGGGCTGCCCATACCCGTGAAAAAGTGGTAGATGCCCTAGCCGACTTATTTATAGTGGTAGTAGATAGCTCGAAATTGGTTGCAAAACTTGGCTCTACCTTTGCCGTGCCAGTTGAAGTAATTCCGATGGCGATCGCGCCAGTAACCAGAGCCTTACAAAATTTAGGCGGTAGACCAGAACTACGCATGGGCGTTAAAAAAGTTGGCCCCGTGATCACTGATCAAGGCAATATGGTAATTGATGTGTGGTTTGATCAGATTGACCAGCCAGCCGAGCTAGAGAAAACCATCAATAATATTCCTGGCGTTTTGGAAAATGGTCTATTCGTCAATGTTACTGACCTGGTGCTAGTTGGTGAAGTGCAAAATGGTATACCTACGGTTCGCCGCATTTAGCCCTGAGCTTTAGGGCAAGTTGCGGATAGCGGTTAGAATGAGCGAAAGATCGCTAAGTACATTCACGGCAAAAACTAAAACATAAATCTGTACCAAGTCAGGGCATCACCAAATAGGCTGATGGTTTGTGGGGTGTAAAGTCGGGCAAAAACATGGGTTTTCAAGCTTTGCAGGAGTGAGAATCGGTCAATCACATTCAGGACTTACGCAGTTTGATAGGGGAACTATTGGAAAAGGGGAGTTTGAGGGCAGCCCCCCACACCCCACTTAAAGCCAGGGTTTTAGATCACCTTTGCGTGAGTCCTAATCTAAAAGCTGGTGGAGCTTGGAAACTGTGTCAGGGAAAAATTAAACCTTGAACCAATCTCTCCAGTCTCAACCACCAGATCTCTTGGAGTGAATTTATGCGGCGCTCGCTCTGGTTTGGCATCGGTATACTACTGTCATTCTGTTTTGCAAGTTGGGGGATTGCCCAAGTAGCCTTGCCAGTCTATGCTCCCGCCATAGCTACTCCTGGGAGTATGCGTGCATTCATAGGTAATCCAGGCAATTACCGCTGGGAAGTAATTGGCGGTTCTATAATCTCAGGGCAAGGCACCAATGGCATCACCTTTCGGGCTGGGAATAGCAGCAAACTCAATCTGCGTGCAAGCGATGGTAACAGCACTACTAACCTGCAACTGCCAGTCTATACCGAAGGAGGCAACCTTTGTGATGGCACTAGAAGAATGCCAGCAGGTACACGCCTATTTGCCTTACATCAATTTTTACGCGGGGAACGTCTAACCCTGACCGCCAGTGGTGATAGTCAAGTTAATCTCTACGATTTTCAGGGCAGGTTTGTCCGTGGAGGTAACCCCCTAGATCTACGTGTTCCAGTTCGAGGTAGCTATTATGCAGTGATTTCTGCTACCCAAAACTATACTCTCACCACCTTGGGAGCGCGTTGCCAAGATTTAAAGGGAGATGAAGAGCCTCTAGTTGGTAGTGGCGCACCCAATGCGGTCAATGCTAGCCAAATTTTAAGTTATGGCACTAGCTTTTCCCATGGCAGCCAGATGGCAGGTGCTGAGGATCTAGTCACCAAAGATAATTGGGTTTGGCTTACAGGCTACGACTACGATAGCGATCGCTCATACATTACCAAGCTAAATCAAAACTTAGCGCAGCAGTGGCAACTTCAGGCCGATCCCCATACTTACTATCGCACCTTGGCATCTGATTCTGAGCAAAACATCTATGCAGTTGGTAACGGAGGTGAGGCAGGCCCCAAGGATGTGATTGTGCTTGCCAAATACAATCCTCAAGGGCAGGTGCTGTGGCAAACTCAAGTGGACACGGGCAGCTATGATTTTGGCTATGGTGTAGCTCCTACCCCATCAGGCGGTGCTTATCTCTGTGGTTTTAGCCAGTTAGGAGAGCAGATGGCCTCTTTTGTGGCAAGGTATGAAGCTAATGGTCAAGTTTGGTGGCAATGGCTAGACAGTGGTAGCGATCAAAGAATTTTTAACTGTCGTAGCGATCGCCAAGGTAACCTCTATGCCTTTGCTGATAGCCTAAGTGCCAACCAAAGCGAACGGGATCTACTATTGATAAAATTTACTCCCCAAGGCGATCGAATCTGGGCAAAAACTGTAGGCACAGAGGGTAATGATTTAGCCTTTTATGCTGCCCTTGATCAAGAGGAGAATATATATTTAACCGGCATGACTAGAGGCAGCTTTAGGAGCGATCGCCCAGCCCCAGCGTCTCAAGATGTTTATTTGATCAAAATCAACAGCGCAGGAGAGCTTCTTTGGCAGCAGCAGTTTGGCGCAGAAGGTGGGCAATCTGCCGAAAGTGTCGCAGTCGATAGTCAAGGGAATACCTATACTCTGTTCTATAGCAATTTAAGCTTTCCCAACAGTAACAACAACTCGTCTTTGCCCCGCACTTCTGATGATATGGTAATTGCTAAGCACGACCCTCAAGGTAGTTTGGTTTGGCTACAGCAATTTAACGACACTCAAGAACGGATTTTTGCCCGTGGTATTGGAATAATTGGAGAGCAGGTATTTGTGGCTCGAGATCATGTGTATGCACTAAATATGCCCTTTGTCACAGTCACTGTTGATCAGCTTTTCCCGAAGCAAAATTGAACATTAGAATGCGCTATAGAAATGATTGAAACCCATGGCGGGGCTGTGCCCTGCTCAACCGCTCAAAAAAACGGTAAAGCCACACTTTGCTGCTCCAACACCTGGCGATAAAGCTGTTCTAATTGAAAGATATTACTTTGCAGCGTGTATTTACGCAGGACTCTAGCCCGCGCCTTCTGACCCAAAATTTCACAGATCTCGGGATGAGCCGCCAGCATTGGCAACAGCGTACATAACTGGGAAGTCACCTTGCGGGAATCTAGGGCAATTCCCCCACCCTCTGCCAGCACTTCCCCATCTGCGCCCACATCAGTTGCCAGGCAAGCTATGCCGCAGGACATCGCTTCTAACAAAGACAAGGACAAGCCCTCTACCAAGGAAGGCAAAACAAATACATCTGCACCTCGCAGAATTTCAATGCGGCGTTGCTCATCACCGATAAAACCCAGCCAGATAATGGTAGAACAATTGCTGTACAGCGATCGCAAACTCGCACCCAAATTGCCATCTCCAATAATTGCTAATTTACAGCCCAAGGGCAAATCCACCTTCACCCAAGCCTTGAGCAAGGCTTCCACATTTTTTTCCGCTGCCAGTCGTCCCTGGTATACGCACAAAAATTCCGCATTTAACTCTTGCTTGATGTTGGAATAGCCAGGGGAAAATTTTTGGGTATCTACGCCATTGGGAATCACCGCAATCCGATTAGCCGGTACTGCCAGTCGTTTCAAATAATTAGCCTGCATCTCGGAAAAAATAATCACCTGGTCATACTCCGCTAGAGACGGCGCATAGATCTGATAGGTAAGAGTCTGAGTGCCAGAGGCAAGGTTACGGCGCTTGACATCAAACGGAGCATGGAAAGTTGCCACCAGAGGTAGGTTTAGCTCACGACAGATCTCTGGCAGCAAAAAATCTAAAGGGGATAAAGCCAAAGAAGCATGTACCAGATCGGGCTTGAGTTGGCGTAGAGAGTCAATCAACACCTTATTAGAGCGCAGGGAAGGCACTGTATAGATCGTAGAGCGATATAAAAACGGCAAAGGCACCTCTTGGCAATATTCTAGATCTGGATCATGCTCTTCCTGCTCTAGGGTTTCGGCCTCGCTAGCAAAGTGGAGAAAGCTCACCTGGTGCCCTCGATCCATCAGCCCATTCGTGATCTCCTTGCCATAGATCACATTGCCACAAACTGGAGTTTTCTTTCCTAGCCAAGCAATATGCATGAATCCTCACATCCTTACTTAATCGATCAATAGACCTAATCCCAAATTTGCCCCACGAGCTTGGTTTAGCTGGTGACTTAGGTTAATATCAGCATATAACGGTTGAACTCACCCGCCATCACTAACTTTAGATGCTCATTGGATCCTAGGAGTGGCTTAGCTTAAGGTTAGTTACAGTTTGCTTGGGATCAATTGGCTGTAGGTGAAACTGTTCCCTAGCCATTTCATACCTCAGCCCTGGTAAAATTAGTCCCTGTGATTATTCCTTGACTTATTAAAATTTATGCCTTCTAATTCTTCTACTACTGGCGGTGACGCGGTGGATGCAGCGATCGCCTCTGGCATTGATCTTGACGGTACACCCATTCCCACTGCCATGTTGGAGTTATATCATCAGGTGATGGATCTAGAAGCTCAGCGTCAGCGTAGTGGGGCAAAAAAGTCCATGCGTAATCGCATTGTTCGCACTGGAGCCAAACATCTTAGCCAGGAAGACCTTGATCAAAAATTAATTGCGGCGGGTTGGGAAGGCTTAAAGGCTAAAGAGATTGCCTTTTACTATAACTAAGCCCATGCGGCGGGTAGCAGTAGTTCATGAGTGGCTAGTAAACTATGCTGGTTCAGAACGGGTATTAGCAGAAATTTTGCAGCTTTTCCCCCAGGCAGACCTGTACGTGCTAGTGGATTTTTTACCCAGGCAGGATCGAGGTTTTTTGAGCGATCGCTCCATTCACACCTCATTCATTCAAAATCTGCCCTTTGCTGCCAGTAAGTTTCGCAGCTATCTACCCCTAATGCCCCTAGCGATCGAGCAGTTTGATCTGTCTAGTTATGAGCTAATTATCTCTAGTAATCATGCCGTAGCCAAGGGAGTAATCACTGGCCCTGAGCAGTTGCATATTGCCTACGTGCATTCGCCCATGCGCTACGCTTGGGATTTACAGCACCAGTATTTGCGCGAAGCAGGGCTAGAAAGAGGAATCAAAAGTTGGGTGACTCGCTGGCTACTGCACCAATTGCGCCAGTGGGATCGAGTAAGTGGTAATGGGGTAGATTATTTTTTGGCAAATTCTCAATTTATCGCCAAGCGGATCGCCAAGGTCTATGGGCGTAAGGCTCAGGTAGTCTATCCGCCTGTGGATGTGGAACAGTTTCAGCCTAGCGATCGTCCTAGGGAAAATTTCTATCTCACTGCTGCTAGATTTGTCCCCTATAAAAAAGTTGATCTGATTGTTAGTGCCTTCGCTGCCATGCCTGATCGCACTCTAGTGGTGGTAGGAGAAGGAGAAACTGCTGCCAAACTCAGGCAAATCGCCACTCCCAATATTCGGTTCCTGCCTTATCAGCCTCCTGAACAGTTAAAGTTGCTAATGCAAAACTGTCGGGCATTTGTATTTGCAGCGATCGAAGACTTTGGCATTACCTTAGTCGAAGCCCAAGCCTGCGGCACACCGGTGATTGCCCTGGGACAAGGAGGAGCGAGGGAAACAGTCATGCCAACAACAGGGGTATTATTTCCGACTCAG